>NZ_JABFDP010000004.1:0-296086 GCF_013179005.1 Bradyrhizobium denitrificans
ACGACTCTAAGAGGACAGTTGCGATACAGAACCTAAAAGCGGAGCTCTCTGGACATTCTCGGCAAGCGAATCCTCCTCGGCGAGCCCATCGGTCCGGATGACACAGGGGACCGGCGCGGTGCGCGCAAGCCGCTTTTGCTTGACCAGAAGCTCGAGCGCGCGATAGCGGCGTCCGCCGGCGGGGACTTCGAACATGCCGGTTTCCGAACCGTCCTCGTCGAGAACCGGGCGGACGGTGAGGCTCTGGAGCAGCGTGCGCCGCGCGATGTCTTGCGCGAGCTCCTCGATCGAGAGGCCCGCCTTGATGCGGCGGACATTGGACTGGCTCAGCACCAACTGGTTGAAGGGGATATCACGCGACTGACTGAGGGTGATCTTGCGAACGGATTTTGCCATTGACGTTCTCCGCGACGGGCGGTTGAGAACCTCTCTCGACCTTCTGGCCCGTCACGAAGCGAAGCGCCGCCCTCTTCCTCTGAAGGGCGGCGCTGAAACTTAAACACCGGGCTGAAACTCGCTGCTCGCAGACCCCGGGGCGGCAGATCGCATCAGCTGGTGCGGTCCAGCAACTTTTTCGCCCGCGCCTCCAGATCGAGCCGGGCGTCCTGGTGCGGCTTGTCCCGCGCAACGGCGGTGATGCCTTGCACGAAATCGAAGATGCTTTCGGGTTTGCGACCCTCCTCGGCGAGCACCGTCTCGATGATCTTTGCGGTCTCCGATTTGCCGAACCCTCGCTTGCGCAGGAACTCAGTGCGCTCGTCGTCGGTGCGCGCGACGATGCGCTCCCGCGCCGCCCGGACGCCGTTGACGAACGACTGCGGCGACGAATTGGCAAAGCGCGTGAGTGCCGGTGCCGCCTCGTGGGCAAACCGGGAGGCCGCGAATTTGGAATGGCGGATGGTGATCTCCTGGAAATCTTCCACGCCCCACAGATTGCGATTCTGGCAAACGGCGCGAAGATAAAAACTCGCAATCCCCAGGGTCTTGGCGCCGACCTCCGAATTCCAGCAATGTAAAGTAGGCGACGAGCGCCAGGCCGCCTTTCAGCGGCTGGTTTCTCGTCGCCTCTTTCCGAACCGGACGTGCGCCTTTCGTTGCGCATCCGGCTCTCCAGAAGACGTGGCGAAATCAGGTTTTCCCATCCATGCGAGACGGTATCTGCAGACGGGAGTCCACGCGAGCATATATTGCTCGACCGGTCCCTCCTGCCAGACCCGCCGTGTCGGGCGCACGCGACTGGGTAAGAATGCATCCCTTATGTCGCGCATTCCCGCCTTCGGGCGTTTCATCCGCAACCAACGCCACATGCGGTCACCGACGTACCAGTCGAGGCTGGTGAACACTCGGCCCGCATAGGCGCAGTAGCGATAATAATTCGCCCATCCGCGCAGGATAGGATTGAGTTCTCGGAGCTTTGCGCCAAGATTGACCAGCACAGTATTGCGTTTGGTCAGTTGCTTGACGTTTCGCCGAAGGTTGGCGGCCTTAGCTTTAGGAATTTCCACGCGCGGGCCGTAGCCGTAGCGCTTATCCCATCGCATCGTGACATGGAATCCGAGGAACTCGAATCCGCCCGTCATGGCTGTGACCTTCGTCTTTTCGGGAGACAATTCGAGGCCGGTGGTCTCCCGCAGGTGATCGGCCAGCGCGGATTTCTCCGCGAGGGCGTCCTCCTGCGTGCCGGAGACCAGAACCACGAAATCGTCCGCATATCGGATCGGCAAGAATACGCAGTGCCCAGCACCACGATCCCAGACCCGCGCTCTGCGTGCCGCGATCACCCCGAGTTCGGGATTATCGGGCTGGGCCTTGGCGCGTTGATACGTCCACCGCTCATAGCGCTCCTCAATCGCACTGAGTGCGATATTGGCGAGCAGCGGTGACACGATCCCACCTTGAGGGGTACCGTCGTCCGTGCGGAGAAATTGATCTTCCGCAAGGACTCCGGCTTTGAGGAACTGCCCCACCAACCGTATTACCCGACGATCCGCGACGCGAGCGCGTATCCGGTTCATCAGGTGATGATGGTTGATGTTGTCGAAGCAGCCCTTGATGTCCCCTTCAATGACCCAGTTATACGGCATTCCCTTCCGCCGCCCATCCTCACCGATCTTATGTGGCAGGATGGCGCGACGGATATACTCCAAGGCAGCGTGCGTGCTCCTGCCGGGCCTGAACCCGTAGGAGACATGCCAGAACTGCGCCTCGAAGATTGGCTCCAAGAGAATTTTGACCGCGCATTGTACAACGCGGTCCTTGACCGTCGGAATGCCCAGGGGTCGGAATTGCCCCGGTTTACCGGCTTTAGGGATGAGCTTACGCCGTGACGGGCTTGGCCGATATGCGCCTGCGCGCAACTCGGCTTGTAGCCTGTCGAGGAAGCGTTGCTCGCTGCCCTTCTTCCGGATGCTATCCGCGGTCACCCCATCGATTCCAGCGGAACGTGCGCCTCTGTTCGAAGCGACGTGCCGCCAAGCATGGCGAAGCATGCGAGGGTCAATTAGCCAACCCCACATATCCCGCCAAGCATCGTTGGGATGTGCCTGACTCCACTGATAGAGTTTGCGTTGAACGCTGAGTATCCAAGCCTCATCGGCTTGGCGATCCGTGTCCACAGATCATTCCTCCGTCTCGCTATTCTATCGTCCTCCTGCTTCCCTTCGCCACGTGCGCGGTTTTCCCGCGCGCCGACTACTACGGAAGCTCCGCCCTCGGTATCGTCCTTCTCCGGCCGCTGCGGCTAGCCCAGTTCCTGGCTGAGCGGATGATCCGAGTTCCCGTGTTCCGATCTTCAACCTTCGTGTCGTTAGACGGTGAGCTATACCCCTGGCGATGCGGGAGACGGGCCGAAGAGAAAATGTCCCATCTCGGATGCGCTACGCGCATCCAGCAGTGCGGAGATTCTAGCCCCACCGCTTCAGATCGCTTAGCCTCCGCCGCCATCACGGCATGTGGAGGCAGGCTTCCGTAAATACAGAGGCTTCCAACGCCCACTTCGTTACCTCGTCATAGACACTGTGGTAGTCCGGCCTGCGGGTGATGGTCCGCATCCGGTTCAGTTCAGGCCGATCTGCTTATGACACCCAACCGGCGAGCGCCCGGTCAGGCTTTTCGGCCCCCTTCCGCCTGCTGTTCTCCCAGCAGGGGGGCGGCATCGCAGCCGCCGGTCAAAGATCAGCAAAGTTTGGGAGATGAGTTCTAAGTCATGATTCACCTCCCGCGCCGTCACGGCGCACAGAAGCCGCGGAAGTACAGGTCGGGCGAACCGTCCGAGAGCTTGCCGGCCTCGATCGGATTGAGATCGTCGACGAGGAATAAGAATACGTCGCGATCGGAGGCATACAAGGTGGTCGTGGCTTTCGTGACGTCGACTCTCGGATTGTAGATTCCGGTCGACCAATCGAGCACGCCGGGCACTTTCCAGCGCGTGTCGCCAGTGCCGTTGCCGGCAATCCGCTGCACGGCGGCGACCAGTTCATGGTCAAAAATGCGTCCGTAATCAGGGCTTGTGACCGCCCGCAATTCAACGCGCCCGCTTTCGACTTCAAGGGTCTTGATCAGTTCTGCACGATTCGAGGACAGGCCATATTGCAAATTTATTGCTGCGAGTGGTGCCGGCAGTTGCCGCAAGTAGGACGATGGCGCGGCGACCATCGCGGCGAGCTGGCCGAAACTCCAATGCGTAGGCGCAACGGGCACACCGTCGCCAGGCAGCATCAGCGTCAACCGCTCCGCGTTATCGCGACTTGCTTCCACCCGGATCGCCGCGCTCTCGACTGTACGGGTTAGGCTGCGCTCGGCACGGCCGCGCGCGGCGGCGTTCAGCTCCGAGAGCGACAGGTAGCGCTCGTCCGCAGGCCGGGAAAACCATTCCGAGGATACACGGCCGATCCGCTCGCCGCGGCTCACATCCACCTTATAGCCGGTACGCTCATCGCGCGCGGCGTCCAGAACTTGCAGTTGGGTCATGGGAGATCTCCATGACGGGCGCCGCGAGACTCTCCTCTCGGCTCTCAACCCGTCACGGACCTTCGGCCTCTCTCTAGCTCTGTGCCGGAAGCGAGGCTTCTTCGACAGAAGCCAAATCCGCGCGATGAATCTGTTGATGGCACGGCTCAACGGCTATCACGGCTGCCGGTCGTCCCCCGCTGCGTTCTGATTTCTAGGCGCCACTATCGCGTCTCGGGTACCGCTCGGGAGCGGCCTATGCCCCCTATGATCCCTATGGGTTCGCGTTCGGTTCGCCTGGCGGTGATCGCTCCGCCACAGATCCTATGACCCCTATGACCCCTATGGGATCGGCGTCGGCACCGGGCCTCGGCGAGCTGCGCCATACCGAGCGATGCCCGCCGCCGCTAATCAGTCTTCTGAAGGACGTATGTGGACGTGCCCCACTTTCCGAGCGGCTTGTTGCGCGACATGACGAAACCGCCCGCGCGCGTTCCCTCGAGATTGGCCACAAAACTCGCAAGGCTCTGCCGGCTTCCGCGACCGTGCGGATGAGCCAGCAGCGAAAGGCGCATGTCGAGCTCTTTGACCTTGATTGCGCGGTCGCCATACAGCTCATGCCAGGTGGCAAAGAACTCGACGACCTGAACGCGGCGAGGATCGTCACGCTTGATATCGGAGATGCGCTGGACGGGGTCGGCGCAACCAAGCGCCAGCAACGGATCGCGACACCAACGCGCCCACTGTTCAAAGCTACCAAGCGCCTGACCCTGCTTGAGGCGATTCTGGCGGCCCCACCGCCAGATCGTGAGTGCCGCGGCGAGAAGGTCGAGCCGCTTGCGCTGGATCAGGACATCAAACTCCTCGCTGAATTCGCGCCGCTCGGGATCTTCGCAACCGGCATCAAGCCCAACGATAAGGAAGCGCCGCGCCAGATCCTCGGACACGGCGATGGCATTTCCGGTGATGGCGAGAAAGGCGTTCGTGGTGATCGACACCATCTTCGTGTTCTCCCGAAACGGTCGGATCGCGCACGGGTTTTCGGTTGCGATTTGCGCCAGCAGGTTGGAACGCACAATCTCGGCGTTGACATTGTCGAGAAAGACGACGGGGTCCGCGGCGACCAGTGCCGCAGTCAGACGCTTATCGAGTTCCGCGCGATCGCCCGTACTCGTGAACGCCTTGGGCGCGAAGTCGAATGCGATGCGCGCCGCGGCGCGAATGAGCTTGCCCTTCCCAGTCCCCGCGCCAGAGTATTGCGGCGAGCGAATGATGAAGCCGGGAGCGAGTGGGAGACTGGGACGGCAGACGGCGGTCAGGACGGCGACCAGGTAGCTCGCTTCGTCGATCCTGGGCGGCTGCGACAGGTCGACCGTAAGCCTACCGCCTAAACCAGCGGACTTGGGCGCGTCGGCAAAGGGAAACGTCGCGAAAGGCTTGCGGAGTCTGTCGAGCGCCTTCTCAGCCTGCTTTCGCGTCGGGCGATCAGGAATGCGGGGCAGCTCCACCCCCGTGCACCAAAAGCGCGTCTCCTTGTCGTAACCGTGCGTCGCGCGGATCGAACCGTCATCCGAGAGAATCGGTGCCCGGCAAATGCCGTCGATGGGGCGGACGCCCCAAGCATCGTGCCGGTTCAGATAGAGCTTGGCGACGCGTTCCGGAAGGGTCACGGGCTCGCGCACCATCTCGCCGCGCAGGATCTTCTGCAACACCGGGCGGCACACCTGGTGGCTGTAGTTGACGACGTCATGGGCGTTGAGGATAAGGGTCGAAAAACCGTCGCTGGTCTTCACCAGTTTCACCACGGCAGAACCCCGCTGGAAGAGACTCGGCGAATTCGCCAAACGTTCAGCCAGTTCGCTGGCCGCGGCGGGCAAATCGGCCTGGTCGATGACCAGATCGGGCCGCCCGTCGGCGGCAGGGGACTGCTGGGACTCCGACGGATTCGGATGGCGGTTCTCGGTGACACTGCTCGAATTCTTGTTGGACATGGGCTTCCTTTCTTGCCGAACCGATTGGCCCGGTTCGTGGAAGCCCTAGCCCGAAGCCGAGAAAAAACTAAGCAAGTCACCTCGCGAGTTTGGAATGGCCGGTCCTATGCTGGTTAGATCGCTTCCGCTGGCGGCGGGACCTCAAAGGGCTTTCGCGGGGTAGAATTTGCGATCTTGACGCGCGCGCGCACCGGATCGCTCGTCAACACTTTAAAGAAGTGCTTTATGCGTTGCTCGATGTCGGTCAGGCGCAACTCCCCCCTAAAGTGTTTCTCGAGCGGTTGCCGGACTTCTGCCAATGGCTCGTAATCGAGCGCTATGGGCGCGATCGATCCATAGTTCAGACGCTTGATTAGCTCTTTGGCGTAAAGGCCGTCGGCCGTAAGGTGGCGGCGATTCGGAACGACGATCGTGCCGCGATCATCCTCGAGCTCATTCAGGATAGCTTCCAGTTCGGGCCGTCCCTCGGTTTCTGTCTCGTAGGCGATCCTCGCCAGCCAATCTATCGCGCGAGGATTTTCGTTTTCCTTTCGAGGATAAATGGCGCCACATTTGACGCCGATGTCTTTGACCAGGGGCTGCCGGAGAAGATCAAAGAACGCCTCGATATTCTTCTTGTTATCGTCGTTGTACGCCCCGTCGCCTTCCTTCTGTTTGTTCTTTGTGCCTTTCGCGGAGTGGTAACCGTAGATGGGGACCGACAATCCCATAGTGCTCTCCCAAAGCAGCGCTTATACCGCAATACATCCTGAATGAGGTTGATCGGTAACGAATACTGTTCAACGAAAAGTTAGTGGTCGAATGCCACCCGACCGAATGGTGAATGCTTGCTGACCCGGCAGAGTCGCCGAGGCCAGAAGCGCAGCCTCCTCGTCAGTTAGCTCATCGCGACGCGAGTTGTCATTGGTCGCGCGATTTTCACTGAAAGAGTTCTGCAGCTTGGAGATATCAAAGGACAAACGCAGCAAGAGGCTCAGAATTCCGTCTCGCTGCATGACAACGATCGCGTCGGCGCATTCTTGCTTGAGAACAGGGAGCGGGACGCCCTCTTGCGGGTAGATACCCAGCTTCTCATAGTATCTAAGTTTGCCGGCGGCCGCTTTGGGCAGCAGATCGTCGTAAGGCAGCAGCGAGATGCAGGTGTCGGCGTCGTAACGACGCTGCGAGCCCATTTTGGTGACGATGCCCAAAGCCAGATCTCGCAAGTCGGCCAACGCTCGGACATCTGCCAGCCGCCTCCAAGCCCTGGAATGAAGAGCAGTCATGACACCCCTGATTGCAGTTTCGCGATTTCGGTCGGCAAACACGTCGTCCCCTTCTTTGCTTCTGGCGACGAACGCTTCGCCTACTGTCAACGCACCGGTAAAGTAACCACCAGAAAAGGAGCGCTGGATAGTAATGGCGCGCGCGACTGTAACCGGTCGGCATCGACATTCGGTATAGCCGCTGTGTGGGACGAGTTGAGGCTCAACCTCCTCGAAAGATCCAATTGCCAATGGATAATGCCTAGTTACGTGGGACAGTCGCATCTTATGGATCGATTGAAGCCAAGTTTCATGAACCCGCACCACGCCGGAATAGAAATCAGCGCCCGAATGCTCGATGCGGTCGACAATGCGGACGTCCCAAGGAGTTCCGAGGATGGCTTCCGGGAGAGTTGCACGTAGTTGGGTTGCGAGAGCGTCGTCAGCGAGCCTGCTCATACGGGTATCCATCTAATACCGGATGGGATCCGATAGCGGGTTCGCTTCAAGCGATCGTTGCGCCGATCATTAAAAATGAATCTTGAGCATGAGCTAGGCCGCGCCGGTCAGGGTTGGAGGCGCCCATCGGTCGCGCCTCGGCGATTGGCGCATACCGTTTGCCCCTCTGTAGGTGCGCGCCGCTGATCTACGGCGCGGAGCCATCCGCTTCTCGGCAGAGGGCCAGACCCTCAAAACTCACGAAGTCACTTCCTTAGTTTCTCGGCCGGGTCGACGTAGGGTTGGGCCTGGGCATTGGCGTTCGACCCGTCCTTCATTCGATCGCCGCACGACTGTGAGTGAGCATCATGCGGTTTTTCACGTCTGAGAAGAGGATCAAAAGGGACGCCAGGCGCCTGAAGAACGCGTTGGCCAAGCACGGCTACGACGTGAACTACATCAGGTGCCTCGATTTGATGGCGCGTCTGCATGGCTTTGCGCATTTCCCCGAGTGGCGGAACGCGATTTGGGATGGGCAGCTGAGTCTCGTCGACGAGGATGTTGACGACGACACGGTCGAACTCCGCTTCCTGCACCAGGAGGCCGTCATGGCGGAAGCCGGCCTCGGCGCCGTTGCTGGCGTGGTGCTCGAGCCGTCGCTCCGCGGAAACGAGTTCTTGGGGGATGCGACCTCAATCCACCAAAGGGGGAGCGACGTCGATGCTTGATGCTCTCGCCCAACAGACGGTCACCGTGACGGTTCACGGCGGCGACGTCTCCGGAGGACACTCTGTTCTTCTGAGTGTCCGCTCGAACGAGGAATGTACAACGTAAGGAGTGATTAATGCGTATCAAGGTGACTGACGACAACCAGGAGCGGCTCAAGGCTGCGCTCGACAGCGCGAACGGGAATGCGTGGAGGCATACGGCAGCTCCGAGGCACGTGCAGAACCTCGCCGTCAGGGCCGAGGAAACGCTGAAGGCGAGCGGCCTTCCCGCATGGGCACGCGTCGGCGCCGAGGTGGTTTGGCATGGCGCCGGCGCCTCCGCTCTGGCCTATCGCTACAAGATGGCCCGGACGCAGATCACCCTGACCCGCGGCGCCAAGCACTGGTTCTTGACCGACGCGAAGCGCGTCGGCGTGTCCCCGAAGCGGAGTGAGCACTACCGCATCAGCATCTCCAGTGCCCAGCGCGACCGCATCATCGCGACGGCGCTGCGCACCTTCGAGGTGCGCTGCACGGCCGCCGACGTCAACGAGGCGTTGGGCGCGGTCTAGACACGAAGGCTAGTCACATGGACATGAATTCCAATCCCAATCCCGAGCACAGCGAACAGCCCGGCGAGCCAGAGTCCTGCATCTCTAAGGCCCGCTTGAAGCGGGAAGGCTGGCGGGAGGTGCGCGCGTTCATCGAGCCGAACGAGCCGAGCACCGGCACGAAGCAGGAGAGGCCCGGGGCTCGGACCGACGCCGAGCGGAAGGCTGATCAGCGGCAGCGGCAGCTTGCCGATGGCCTGAAGCAGATCAATGTCGTCGCTCCTAAAGATGACGACGCCCGCGCCCTCATCATGCAGGTCGCCAGGGCCATCATGTCGAAGCCGGTTCGCCGCGACATCGCAGCCGTTCTGGCCGACCGCGATCTCGTGAAGATCGGTCGCAGGGTAAGGCGGCTCCGCGGCAGCGCGGCCGACCAGGCCCGTGCGCTGCTGAAGCTTTAGCCACTATAGCATTAAAGGATCCAAGCCATGAGCAAAGTGTACCTCGCCCAGCCCCTATTCGACCGAAATAGCCCCGATTTCGAGCACCTCGCGAGCTTGCCCACCAAGTTCACGCTGGACACGCCCGGCGCGCGGCTGGCGCTCGCGCTCAATTACTACACCGTCGAGGCCTATGCCCACCAAGCCGACCGAGATGCGGCGTGCGGTATGACCGCTCATCCGGACATCATGTATGTGCCAACTGCCAACGTCTCCGCCGAAGACGCCAGCACGATCGGCTGCGGTTATTCCCTCGACCATCCCGACTTCGAGAAGGTGCTCGATCCGATCTTCTCCCAGCTGGTGGAACGTTTGGTGAGCAACATGACCCGCGCCGGACGGAACGCAAAGGGTCCGATCGCGATGGAAGCGCTGTCCATTGCGCGCACGCGCTACACGATCGAAGTCATCGCCAATCGCGACAGTGTCCGGTTCGAGGTCGATGGCCTGGCCGTGTTCGAGAAACGCGATCGCTCGATGATCAACGCCACGTGCGCCTTTCTTGAGGAACGCCTCCATCTGCACCTCCTGCCGACGGGGCCGAGGAGGAAGGCTCACTAGATCACCTCAGGGAATGTCGAAGACATCGCCGACACGCTTTCTAAATAGGGCAGCGCAATGAATGATCTGATCTTAGACCACACCATCCTGCAGGCTACGGTCTTCGATCTCTGGCCGATCCAGCAGAAGGGCGGACCTTCGCTGCCGGCCTGCATCGAGCTGGCATACGGATCGGGCCTCTTCAAGCTGATCCACGCAGCGATGCCGGATTGGCTCATGGTGACCCCCGAGCATATCCGCATTGCCGCGCCCGAGGCCATGAACATGACGCTGTTTCGCAAGGAATTGGCCGTCGGCGGCTCCCTTCGCTCGGCGCTGGTCAACTTGCGCTGCGCCGCCATCGTGGACCGCGGAATTCTCGCGGAGTGCGTCAAGGTCCGGCAAGCGCTCCAGAGCCTCGCCGGGCAGCAGCCGGTCGGCCGCGCCCTCGAGGATGAGGACCACGACTTCGACAACCCGGTCATGAAGCCGTATGATCGCTGGTGGTACGCCATCGAGCGGAACGGGAACGAGCCCGTCTCCGGCACCCCGCAGGTGCTCGCGATTCCCATCTCGCACGTCAATCGTGCGAGAGAGCTCAACCCCAAGCTCGCGATCGATGAGCTGTACGACATCCTGGAGGACGGCCACAGCCCGGTCATGGCCAAGATCGGCGTCCCCAAGAGCAGCTCCGACTACCCGGAAGCGCGCGCCGAATGGATCGAAATCGCAATCGAGTCTCTCGTGGCCAACATCGAGGAGGCGGTGAAGGGCTGGCCGGTCCTGCCGGGTGAGCCGTTCCAGAACGTCGTGATGATCGACGACCACCTGTTCTTCATCACCATCGACACCATCGACGGCGTGACTGTGGCGTCGCCGACGGCATCCAAGCAAGCGCTGGAGCAGTTCACGGTGGAGGTCCACAGGGTTGGCCATGCGCATTTGGCGCACGGTCTCGCGGCTCTCCGCCGGGCCGAGACGTCCCGCTGGGGTGCGTAAGAGAATGGAACAAAGTAGGAGTATGCAACGTGGTGAATCGCACTGATACCGCCGACAGACGTGAAACGACGTCCGTTCACGCGCAGCTCGATCGGTCCGAGGCCCGCGAGCGCGACCTTGCGACGCGGTATCGGCACATCCGCACTCACATGAACGTGACGCAAGCGCTGAGCAGGCTCGCCCGGATCGACAACGCGGGATTCCAAGGCGTGCTGGCACAGCTCGCCGACATCGGCGTGATCATCGGCGCCGACGCCGTTCTCCCCGAAGACCTGGCGCGCCGGCACGACAGATTCGGGCTGACGCTGGTTTTTGCCGGAGCCGCGCCGCTGATCTGGCTCAATCTGTTCAAGCACGACAGTGAAAGTGCTCTCGCCGATACCCTTATCCACGAGGCCGTTCATTCCACCGTGCGGACCCTTGGTCGCCTTCCGCGCACCCCTCAGCCCGATGAGACGATCGCCTCCTATGGCGAGGAAGTCGTCGCACTCGCCGGGGCGAACCTCATTCTGCGCAAGATCGCCTTTCCCGCGCATCACGAAATCGCGCAAAACATGATCGCGCTCGCCAAGTGCCGGATGGTTCTTCACGAGCTTGGATGTAGCGAGCAGTTCGTGGGGGATCGACTGGCCGAAGCCGAGCTCGCCGCCAACTTCTTCACGGATTTCGGCATCGACGTCGCCCCTCCCAGCCTCAAGGAGATCCAGTCGGGCTCCCGTCGAAAGTAGCCGCGTGCAGGCGGAATAACCGCGAACAAGCGATACCCAAGTAAGTAGTTTCAGGAGCCGCAGCCAGTGCATAATCTTCCCAGGACCCTCGAAAAGATCAAGAAGTTGGCCGCCGCGTGCCGCGCCGAGATTGAGGCCTCCGATCGTCCGCTCGACGCTATGCCGGTGCAATGGGTGTTGCCCTTCTTTTTCGTGCACCCAAACCGCGCCGAAGGTTGGTGGCTACACGTTGGGCCGGAGGTCTGGGCGCGGATTGGCCGTCTGAAGCAGGAGCCGGAGTCGCTTATCGTCACTGAGGCGGAGCTGCAGAAGACGCCGTTCGCTCTGTCGCACGCGGAAATGCAACAATTCCGGAATGGTCCGATGCTTCGGATGTTGTCGCTGGTCGATCTGCGGCTCGCACGGCAACGAGGCGGACGGCTCAAGCGCCACGTCGAACTCGCCATTCGGGAGGCATTGGAGCTCGAGGTCTTCAGGCGCGATCCGGAAATTGGCGCCCTGCTCTCCTGCATGCAGGCGCAATTCGATCACGTTGACGTGCCGGTGATCAGAGGCGCCGGCTTGAATACGTTGGCGGAGCTTGCCTGGGTCCCCGGAATCCCCACCAAGAGAAAGGCTGCAGACGATAGCCTCAGTGAGGAAGATCGCCGTCTTGCGCTGTTTGAGACACTCCGGGCGGAAGGCGAAAAGCTTGCAGTGGGCCGGCTTCCGGGGCTGAGTGAGCCGGCCGAGGCCGAGGCAGCCGTCATCGCGCAGATTCGCGCTCTTGCTGGCACGTCCCGGTCGCGAGCGGAATTCGAAGATGCGATCGAGGCCGCGGCGAACTGGGTTCACACGCTGGCGAAGGCCTGCGTTCATACAAAGGACGTCGCGGAGGAAAAACACCAGCTCGCCAAGCGCGCGAAGGACGTTGAAGCCTTGAAGCGGCCCCCGAAAGGCAACAATCCCTTTCACCAGGAGCCGATGACGCGCCAACAGCACGAGCTGTTCACCAGGAATGAGTTTTCGGCACTCGAGCTGGCATTCATCGCGGTGGCCGCCGACGTCGATCCCAACCTCATCACCATCAACCACGTGCTGGCCACCCCGGAGTTCCGGCTGGCGCGCAAGCTGGGCCAGATCGGCCGTGGACATCAGGCCGTCGTCCTTGATTCAGAGGAGATCAAGGATCTGAACGAGTTGATCCTGGGTGAACAGGGGCATGCCGAGGGCGCGATGTACCGCGAGGTTCACCGCTATCTGGCCGAGTGCACCCTCGACATCTTGGCTCTGCCCGGAGGCAGAGATCGTCTGAATGATGCGATCGCTCAGGGGCAGGAGCTCGCTGTTGCGGATTAGGCCTCCTCCCGGCGGCGGCGTTGCAAGGTCGATTTTAGATCTCCCGCGCAATTAGCTCATTCATTTCCGAGACGGGTGCCGGGCGGATCGGCTCCTCTGGTTGCGGATCGCTGAAGATCCCAACCGAGAGGAGACCATGTCGAAAAAGATGCGCAACCCCGCCGAGGGAGCGGTCCTGCCGCTGAGGCTGCCCGCGGCCACGATCATCACACAGGACAAAGGTGGCGATGGAAAAAGCCTGGTCGCCCACGCGCTCTCTGAGCGCGCGCGGATCGCCGGCATCCCCATCGGTATCGTCGAGGTCGACGCCCAGGGGAAGTCGCTGTCGGTCCTGGGGCCGCATGTGGTCTCCATCGCGACCGACGCCAAGGTGGCGCGGCGCGATCCCAGTGCCGCTTTGCGCGCCCTGACGCCCCTGTATGAGACCCTCGAGGCGACGGCCAAGTCCGGCGGAATCTGCGTGGTGGAGTTCGGCGCCAACGAAGCTTCGCGCGGCGCTTTGTGGACGGGAATGGTGGACCTGCAGGAGGACCTCTCGGCGCTCGGCGTCGAGATCTTCGTGATCACGCCGTTTACCGCTCAAGCCGAGTCGATGCGTCGCGGCGCGAAGTCGGCCACGAGCTTTCTCGAAGTGCTTCCCGAGGCCCGCCTGGTTCTGATCGAGAACCAGCGTGACGGTGCGGTGGGCGACCTGCATCCGGCGAGCGATGCCGCGGAGGCGTACCGCACCTCGATCCTGCCGCTCGCCAAGAACGCGATTACCCTCCGCATGCCGATGATCGAGGCGGGCAGCTGGCGGCCCTTTGAGGCGCGCGGTGCGCGCCTCGTCGATGCTGTGACGATGCCGATCGACGAGATCATGAAGGTGACGGGCCTGCCGCGGCCGGAGGCCAAGATGATCCGCGGCGACGTCGCGGCCTGGTGTTCGGAGATGTTTTCCGAGTTCGACAAGTTGATCGCATTCGAGGGTGACATGAATGGCTAATGAGGAATTCGAGGACATGGTCGCCGCGGCCACGGCGGATGCTTCCGCCAGCCGCAAGGAGCTCGGCTGCAGCTATGCCGTCGAATTCCGGGGAAATCCCGAAAGTTTCGACCCCCGCAAGCTGATCCCTCTCGGCAAGGATGGCTTGCTGTCCTTCGTTACAACGGTGAGCGTGCCCGTGCTCGGGCTCGACCCGGCGAACGAGCCGGAGACCGTGGTCGAACTCACCGAGCCGAGCTCGGTCGACCTAGGGTGGCGCGACAAGCAGAACGTGCCGTTCCCGTTCGAGATCTCCGCCCTGCTGTTCGGCGCCCTGGCGGGCATCGGCATCGTGTTCGGCTCGGCGATCGCATTGACCATCTGACAGCGAGAAGATGCATCATGAACAATTCCATCCGGCTGTTTCGGTCGGCCCTGCTCGTGGCGCTCGGCGCTGCCCTGATCACGCTCGTTGCCGGCATTATCTCGCTCTTTGTGGTCGCGCCGCCGACCGTCGAGGTGCTGTTCCACGGGAACGTGAGCCTTGCCAGCGACGTGGCCATCCACGAAATCCTTCAGAACCTTCGGGGCGAACGGTGCGGCCATCTGAGCTGGCCGGTTGTGTGCCGGCTGGATTGGATCCGAGCCATTGCAGTGCAGTTGCTGGACTCGCCGATTGGGACCAATCGCCTGGCTACCATCGCTCTTGGCGTGCTGGCGGCAAGCGGGTTTGCGTTCTTCTTCGCCTATGCCGATACGCCACCGATCGAGGATCTCACCGTTAAGCGCGGCCGCCGCATCGAAACAGGAGCTTATGCCAACCGCGCGCTGCGACATGCAATCCGAAGGGTCGGCAAGCCGCAAAAGAATGATCTGTGGCTCCTGCCAGAGGTTCAACTGAACGCGGCTTCGACCACGCGCAACTTGCTCCTGGTGGGCACGCAAGGCTCAGGCAAGACCGGGCTGTTGAGAGCCTTTGCCGACCAATATCTCAATAGTCTCAGCGGCCGGATGTTCGTGTTGGACGCGAAGGGAGACATGTTGGCTGGCTTGCCCGTGGATTCGATGATCCTGGTGGCCCCTCAGGATGCGCGCGGTTGGGCCATCGACATCGGCCGGGAGATTACGAATCCGCTCATTGCCAGGGAATTCGCGACCAAGTGCGTTCCCGTCTCCGAGCAGGATCCCATGTGGGCGCATGGCACGCGCAGCGTGCTCACCGACATCATCATGGCATTGCACGCGCGCTCAGGTGAGGCATGGGGTTGGGGCGACCTTGCCGATGCTGCTCTCTCCTCGGCCGCGGACATTCGCCGGCTGCTGCTCGAGGGCGGCGGCAAGAGCGCCGCGCTGCTGAATTTCGGCGACGACCCCGAAGAAAATCGCACCGTCATGTCCATCCTGATCACGCTCTGGGTGACGGTGCTGAGCGTGATCGAGCCGCTCGCGCGCGTTTGGTCGGAGGTCGATCCATCGCAGCGATTCACCGTGCGTGACTGGCTGGCGCCTGGTTCGCGGCTTCCGCGTACATTGCTGCTGCAGAAGTCGGGCGACTATCCCGAGCTTTCCTCCACGGTCGGCAGCTTCCTGGCAGAGCGGGTCGCCGCGGCGGCTCTTGCGTCCACTCGCCGCCGCCCCGGCACCGAAGGGTTGACGATGCTGCTCGATGAATTCCCGGAGGTGCCGATCGAGCGGCTGCCACGGCTTCTCGCGCTCGGGCGCGAGCTGCACGTGAATACTATCGCGACCGTGCAGGACCTCGGCCAGATCACCGCCCTCTTCGGCCAGGAGCAAGGCTCGGTCGTCGAATCGCGCTTCGGAATCCGACTGGTCCTTCGGTTGGAGCCGGGCGAAACCGCAAGGCGTATCTGCGAGGTCTGGGTCGGACGACGTCAGATCCGCAGGCGCCGTGATACCACCGTGGAGGAGCTCGCCAGAGGCATCGCGAGGCCGATGGAGACCGTTTGGGAGGACACGATCACTCCCGACATCCTGTCGGATACGCTTGGCGTGTTCGAGACATCAGCCGGGAAAATGATTCGTGTGCTGGTGACGGGCTTTCCGACACTCGCCATCGTCGACGTTCCGATCACGACCTGGGCCGATCGGCGCGAAGCCCACGTCCCGGCGCCCTGGCTTGCCGGGCCCTGGATGCACGGCCGGCAAAGGGCGGAGCAAGCATAGATCGGCTCTCTTGCGCAAAAGTTCATTCATTTCCGAGACCCTTAGTACCAGGCGCTCTAATTGGAAGGCCTCCCATTTGGAGGCCTTTCTTTCGTGGTTGCGACCTGGAACCCGGCGGCGGCGAGCGCCTATTACACGCGTCAGCGTGAAACGGAGTATTACGCCGGCAGTGGCGAGCCGTCCGGCATCTGGTACGCGCCTGCCGGGGATTTTGGTCTCGTGGACAGCTCGTTCGTCGACCGCGCCACCTTCGATCGCCTGTATCATGCACTCGATGAAAATGGCGCTTCGCTGCTCGACCAACTGCGGCGGCATAGGGAACGCACGCCCGCCTTCGACATTACGCTCAGTGCGCCGCGTTCGGTCAGCCTCGTTTGGGGCCTTGGATCGTACGATACCAAGCGCCTGATCGAAGCGGCACAGCAAAATGCCGTTCGCGCCACGCTGGCGATGCTGGAACGCGAGGCGACCTGGGCGCGCCGCGGATTCAACGGGACGTTCCTGGAGAAGGTGGCGCTGACGGCGGCGACGTTCCAGCATGGGGAGAGCCGAAAAGCCCAGCACAGCGACGGACGTGTATTTGCCGATCCCAACCTGCACACGCATTGCGTGTGTATAAACATCGCAACACGTCAGAGCGATGACACGGTCGGCGGACTGCATTCGAAAGTCATCCGCGACTTCAAGATGGCAGCCGGCGCAACCTATCACGCCGCGTTGGCGCACGAGCTCGAGAAGATCGGCTTTGCGATCGACCGTACCGGCAAGAACGGTGTGTTTGAGATTGCCGGTGTCGATGATGTCACGATCAAGTATTTCAGCGCGCGACGGCAGGAGATAGAGGACGCACTCGCCGAACATGGCGTCACCAGCGGCGAGGCGGTCGCGCTGGCGGCGGCCGTCGCCAAAGCGACGCGGAGCAGCAAGCGTGAGAGTGTAAGCCTCCAGCGGGAGGACGTCTGGCGTGACGCCGCGCAATCGCTGGGCATCGACACAGAGTCATTTGCCGACACCTTGAGGGCTCCCTCGAAGGCGCTTGATCAGGACGCGGGCGAGCGGCTGCTCTCCGAGCGGTTGGCGGCGCTGCCGGCGATTCTCACCGAACATGAGAGCGTCATCGAACGGCGGGAGCTCCTGCGTTCCGTCTCTGCCGCCCTGGTCGGCACCGGCTTGCCGGCCGAGCGCGCTGAAACCGAATTCAATCGCCTGCTGAGCCAAGGGGCATTTCTGCAGATCGGACATGATGCGCACGGTCTGTCCTGCTACTCGACCCCGGAAATGCTGGCGATCGAGCGGCAGGTCGTCGAGCACGCGCAATGTCTCGCAAACCAGTCCTGGCTCGCTGTCAATCCGCCGTGGCTGAGGGAACGCTGCCAGGCTTCCGGGCTCACGATCGAGCAGACCGAGGCCGCGCTCGCAGCAACCACCAGTTCGGCGATCTCTATCGTCGAAGGTGCCCCTGGAGTAGGCAAGTCCGCGCTGCTCGCACCGGTCGTAGAGGGATACATCAACGCCGGATGCCACGTGATCGCCACCGCATCCGCCTGGCGAATCGCCAACATGCTCCGAGACGATCTCGGGATCGAAGCGCGGGCGACAGCCTCCTGGATCTCGCGGCTCAAGGCCGGTGAAAAAGTTCTCGACGATCGCACCGTCCTGATTGCCGATGAAGCCGGCTTGCTCTCCTCGCGGGACATGCACGCTCTGCTGGGCGCCGTCACCGAGGCCGGTGCCAAAATCGTCCTGGTGGGGGATCGGCGCCAGCTCCAGGCGATTGGTGCCGGGGGAGGTCTTGACCTCGCCTCCCGCGCCGTTGAGGCCGCGCGTGTCGATCAGATCGTTCGCCAGCGCGAGGCATGGGCGCGCGAGGCCATTGCCGCCTTTGGAATGGGAAGGGCAGCGCACGCGCTCGAGGCGTTCGCAACCCGCGATCTCGTGATCGAGGCGAATGGCGCAAAAGCAGCCATCACCGCGGTGTTGGATTCGGCGGAGCAGGTCCACGCACGTGATCCCGGTGCCTCGATCCTGATCCTCGCCAAGTCCAACGCCGCGGTAGCCGGCATCTCGCGGGCCGCTCGCGAGCGCCTCAGGAACAGCGGCATCATCAGGGGCCCCGAGCTTAGCTTCACCGCGGCTACACCATCCGGCCACTCGACCGAGATCGTACTGGCCGCGGGGGATAAGATCCGCTTTCTTGTCCGGGATGACGAACTGGACGTCGTCAACGGATCTACCGCGACTGTCGTCAAGGTCAGCGAAACCACCGATCCCTTCAGCAGCGCGAATCGAGCTCTCATCGAGGCCCAGATCGAGGACCGACGGATTGCCTTCGATCCGATGCGGCTTGCCGACGCGCAAGGACGACCCCGCCTTGGCTGGGCCTATGCCTCGACCATCTACGGCAGCCAGGGCCTCACGGTCGACCACACCGTCGTGTATCTGGATCACACCTACAACCGTCATGACATTTACGTGGCGACTAGCCGTGCGCGGGAGCGGACGACGCTCGTGGTCGATGCGAAGAGCATTGATCGGCGCCTCGCCTCCGAACTGCCCTTCGATCAACAGCGCGATGGTTTGGTTTTTTCGGCGATCCAGCGCCAAAACTGGTTGGCCGAACGGCTCTCACGCGCCTCACCGAAGATTTCTACGCTCGACGTGATCGAGGGTTCGCGGCCGCTCGAGCGGCAGACGGAGAAGGATCGGCGGCATCGACGGGAGCTCAGTCATGAGCTCTAAGCCCATGCCGGTGCAGTCGCGCATCAAGCTGCGGACAAGGGTTGCCGCCCTATCCGTCCAGTCGAGTGCTCCTCATGGTGTGGTCAAGAAGAGAGGACGCCGTCAGCCGCAAGGCGATGACTTCCATGTCGTTCTTGATCTTCCGCCCTCACCGCCGGTTCTGGAGCGAGAATTGCGGGCGATTGAAATCTTGCTTGGCCGCGAGCTGCAGGATTTGCTGGCTGGTGTTGCGAGCGACTTTCCGGAAAAATAGCCGTTGACAGGGCATCACGCGAGATTCACCAATCGAACCTGAGAAGCGGTCAGCCTAGAGTGTCAGTAGGGTTATCCGATGAACAAGCACGTGTTTCGAAATTCGATTTCCAAGCAAGCTGACGCAGCCAAGCGCGTTGCGACCTATTACAGGGTCAGCACCGGGCGTCAGTATGCCAACGAAGCTTCGATTCCGAGCCAGCGGAAAATTACAGCGAGTTTCTGCGATCAGAACGGCTACCTCGTGGTGGAGGAATTCGTCGAGGCCAAGACCGCAACCGACGATCGCCGGCCGGTGTTGCAGGACATGATCGAGCGCGCGTGTGCACCGGATCATCCCTACGATGCCATCATCTTCTATGCTTTCAACCGCTTCTTCCGCAACGTCGCCGAGATGGAGCTCACCATCCGCAAGTTGCGCAAGCACGGTGTCGAGGTGGTCTCGGTCACGCAGCCGACCGGCGATGATCCCAGTCAAATCCTCGTTCGTCAAATCATCGGGGCTTTCGACGAACACACATCCCGGGAAATCTCCAAGAACACCACGCGCGCCATGCGCGAGTCGGCCAAGCAAGGATTTTGGAACGGTGCGACGCCGCCTCTCGGCTATCGTATCATCGAGGCGGAACGCCGCGGGCAGAAGATCAAGAAGAAGCTCGATATCGATGCCGTCGAAGCTGAAACGGTTCGGTTGATGTTCAAGCTTTATCTTGACGGCGACGGCGAGACCGGCCCGCTCGGCGTCAAGGAGACGACGAAATGGCTGAACAGTCACGGCTACCGCACTCGCCGCGGTGCGACCTTCGGCGTTGGGCCCGTCCATAAGATTCTGACCAATGCCTGCTATTCGACCGGCCAATGGCCCTACGGTGTGCGCAGCTCGCGGGACGGCAGGAAACACGACCCGTCGACCGTGATCCACATTTCCGTTCCGGTCCTCATCGAGCAGGCCGATTTCGACCGCGCGCAGGCAAAGCTGGCCCGTAGTAACCCCAAGACCACGCCGCCGCGGGTGGTCAACGGTCCCTCCCTGCTGACCGGCATCGCTGTTTGCGCATCATGCGGATCCGGAATGACCCGGACCGGCACAACGAACCGACAGGGGCGCTCGTACTCGTATTATTCGTGTGCAGGATGCCAGCAGAAGGGTAAGTCGGTCTGCAAGGGCCGCCACGTCCCGGCGGCGATCCTGGACGATGTCGTCTTGACCAATCTCAAGCAGCGTGTGCTGGCGCCCGATCGCATCGCCGACCTCCTGAAGTCGCTGATCGAGCGCCAGGCTGCGAAGAGCCAATCCGCCGACGACCGGCTACTGGCTCTGCAGAAGGAATTGAGCGACTGCGAAGATCGCATGAAGCGGCTTTATCGCTCGATTGAAGACGGCATCGTCGAGCTCGACGACATCCTGCGGGACCGCGCCGCTGCTTTGAAAGCTCAACGGGAGCGAGCCAAGGCGGCCCTCGATCATGCCCGCGCCCAGTGCGGCACGGCGGCTGCCGTCACTGCGGAGAAGATCGACGCCTTCGCGCGACTGATGAACGCGAAGCTGGATGCCGGCGACACGAACACCCGCAAAGGTTATATCAGTTCCATCATCGACGCCGTCGAGGTCGACGACCACGCCATCCGGATCGTCGGCAGCAAGGACATCCTCCAGGCCGCCATCGCCGGTAAACAGACCGAGAACGGAAATGTTCGTGGTTTTGTACGCAAATGGCGCACCCGACACGATTCGAACGTGTGGCCTTCGCCTTCGGAGGGCAACGCTCTATCCAGCTGAGCTACGGGTGCGTACGGAATCGGTTTAGCCGATTGCCCCGGGGTCGGCAACGGCCTTGAACGCGACGCCTGGCCGGGCTCGGATCGACCGTCGGTGCAGTGTCCGGCCTTGAGGGGGCGGATGGGCTGTGGAGCGATCGGCTCCCTCCGGGGTCAGGCCGGCACGATGGTCTTGCCGATCGGCCAAAGCGCCAATCCGGCCAGCTTCAGATGCGCCCAGGCGAAGGGCAGGCCGATGATGGTCACCGCCAGCGCGATCGCCGTCAGCAGATGGCCGAGCGCCAGCCACCAGCCGGCCAGGACGAACCAGATGATGTTGCCGAGCAGCCCCAACGGCCCGGTGCCGACATCCTCCATGCCGGTGAGCTCGTCGCGGCGGACGGCGCGCGAGCCGAATGGCAGCAGCGTATAGGCGGCGATGTTGAAGGCGGCGCGGGCCCAGGGCAGGCCGATGATGGTGATGGCCATGACGACCGCGGCCACGAGCCAGCCGAACGCCATATAGGCGCCGCCGAGCACGATCCAGAGGACGTTGAGAAGCAATGAGACGGGTTGCATGGGCCACCTGCTAGGTTCCGACGACGCTTATATAGGTCTTCCCAGCACCAGCCAAAGGCACGCCGCGGCGGATCGTGCAGGTGTGTTGTGGGGCGGTTTGGCGCAGCGGGGGCCTGTGACCTCGGACACGAACGGCGCCCCCATGGGGCGGCTTTGTCCTCAAGCCGGCTGCATGACGCGGTCGCCCAAGCAAAGGATCTGGACGATATGGCGGTCTCGCAAAGCGCTTGTCGCGCCGGTCATCGCCGGTGCCGTTACGCCCTGCGGCGCCGTCAGCCGGCGGCCTGCAGATCGTCCGGTACAATCGGGCCCGGCGCGAACAGCTTGCGCAGTTCCGCGGCCGGCTTGGGCGCGCTGAACAGATAGCCCTGCATCTCGGTGCAGCCGAGCTGGCGCAGCGCCGTCTGCTGTGCACCCGTCTCGACGCCTTCGGCCGTGGTCGTCATGTTGCTGGCCGCGGCAATGCTGACCACCGCCTGCACGATCGCCGATGAACTGTCGGCGCCGATATCGCTTACAAAGCAACGGTCGATCTTGATCTTGTCGAACGGAAAGCGCTTGAGGTAGCTGAGCGACGAATAGCCGGTGCCGAAATCATCCAGCGCGATGCGCACGCCCATGGCGTGCAGCTGATGCAGGATGTCGAGCGCCACGTCATCGTCGCCGATCAGAACCGCTTCTGTGATCTCGATCTCGAGCCGTTCTGGTGCAAGGCCGGCGGCTGACAATGCGCTCGCGACATGCAGCGCCAGCGTCGGGGATTTCAACTGGATCGGCGAGACATTGACGGCGACGCGGATGTCGCTCGGCCAGTGCGCCGCTTCGGCGCAGGCCGTTCGCATCACCCAGTCGCCGATCTCGTTGATGAGGCCGGTGTCCTCGGCGAGCGGGATGAAATCGAGCGGCGGCACCATGCCGCGCTCGGGATGCCGCCAGCGCAGCAGCGCCTCGCAGCCGGTCATGATGTTCTCCCTGAAGCCGAGCAGGGGCTGATAATGCAGCTCGAACTGGCCCTCGGTGATGGCGCGGCGCAGATCCTGCTGCAGCTGCAGCCGCTCCCGCGCGCTCTCATCCATCGCCGGCTCGAAGAAGCGGAAAGTATGGCGGCCGTCCGCCTTGGCAGCGTACATCGCGAGGTCCGCATGCTTTGTCAGCTGATCGATCTCGACGCCATGTTCCGGCGCGAGCGCGATGCCGATGCTGGCGTCGGTCGACAATTGATGGCCGAGGCAGCGATAGGGCTCGCGAATCCGCTCGAGAATCTCGGTGACCTTGGCAATGACTTCGTCGCGATCGGCCGCCATGGTCAGGAGCACCGCGAACTCGTCGCCGCCGAGCCGAGCCACGGTGTCCTCCGGCGCAAGGCAGCTCCTGATCCGGCTGGCGATCGTCCTCAGCAGTTCGTCGCCGACGTGATGTCCAAGCGAGTCGTTGATGCCCTTGAACTCATCGATGTCGAGATAAAGCAGCGCGAAGAACATGCCGTGCCGCGCGCGCTCGATCTCGTGGGCGATACGCTCCCGGAACAGGACACGATTCGGCAGCTCGGTCAGCGCGTCGTAATGGGCGAGATGGGCAATCCTCTCATCAGCCAGCCGCCGTTCAGTGGTGTCCTCGATCACGTTGATCAGATAACGCGGCCGCTGCCTGTCGTCGGTGACGACGATCCGGCGCGAGGTGATATAGCGCAAGCCGAGGCCGGGCGTCTGCCACGGATGCTCCTCGAGAACCAGCCCGTCCGCATGCTCCAGCGCCCGGTCGTCATCGGCGGCGGCCTTTTCCGCGATCGGCCGGGGCATCAGGTCGAATAGCGTCTTGCCGACGATCTGCTCGCACGGCCGGCCGAAGCACCGCTCGGATGACTTGTTGACCAGTACGTAACGGCGGTCTTGGACATCCTTGACCATGATAGGCGAGGGAATGTGATCGATGATCTCGCGCAGGAATGCGTAATTGCGATCGCGCTCCTGCTCGAGCTTGCGATGCTCGCTGATGTCCTCGAGGGTCGTGACCCAGCCGCCGGTGGCCAGCGGCTTGTCGATGACGTTGAGGAACCGTCCCGCACCCGCTTCGATGACCATCTGCGAGGTGCCGCCCGCGGCCGCCCGATCGTGGATGGCGGTGCAGAAGTCGGCGACATCCCCGTTGAAGGATCCCTGCGCCTTGCAATGGGCGATGACCTCAGTGAGGTGGACGCCCGGCCTGATCACATCGGTGGACAGGCCGAGCATATCGATGAAGCGTCGATTGAACATCACGACGCATGCGTCGGCGTCGAACGAGATCAGCCCTTGTGTCATGTTGTCCAGCGCCGTCTCGACGCGTTGCTTCTCGCCTTCGAGCTGTTGCCGGGCGATCCGGTTCTGCCGCAGGATCTGCCTGATCATCAGGCTGAACATCACGGCAATGACGCCGGCCGCCAACGTCGCGGCGCCGACCAGCAGGACCACCTGAGAACGCCAGTCCGCGAGCGCGTCGTCGATCGTCCGCGTCGCGGTGATCGTCAGCGGGAAGCGGCTGACCCTGGCTCCGGCAGCAATCTTATCGAGGTCGTCGAAGGGGCTCGTAACCAGCGCGGTGTGGACCGCGCCGTCAGCGACGCTGCTGAGCAGCCCGCCATTTCCTCCGACCCGGCGCCCGATGACGGCCTCGCTGTGCGGGTAGCGCGCGAGCACCGTGCCGTCGGCGTGGAACAGCGTGATCGAAGCGCCATTGCCGAGCGACATCGATTCCAGGAATTTCTCGTAGGTTTTCGGATCGACGCGGCGCGATAGCAGGCCGAGGAATTCACCGTTGGCACCGCTCAAGCGGTGGGCGACGATGGTGGCCCATTTGCCGGTGACATAGCTCACGACCGGTGCAATGATGACGGCGTCGGACTGCTGACTGTCAGCGAGGGTCTTGAAATATTCGCGGTCTGCGACGTTGATCGCCGGGACCTCTCTGTTTTCCGACCAGTTGATGAAGCTGCCATCGGCGCCGATGATCGTCAGGTCGCCCATATAGGACAGGCCATTGATCTGCGACTGCAGCATCTCGCGAATCTCGGGCCGCGCCATGCGCGAGCGGAAGGCCTCAGGCGAGTCGATCGATCCGAGCTGCATGCGGTGGATCGCGTGAGAGACCGCGGTGTCGGCATCCTCGAACTGCTGCGCGAAATGCCGGCTGAGCAACAAGACGGTATTTTCGAGCTCGCGCTCATTATTGCCGATCGTGCGGTCTTTGAAGCCATTGGCCATCACAAGCGTTCCGATCACGATGGCTGCAATGAGGAGCGCGCCACAGGCCGCGAGCCACGGCACCGGACCGCGCCAGATCGACGTGCCCAGCCGCGTTGGCTCGGTCTCGACCGCCCCTGACGTGTCTGCTGCGCGTTGCATGCCTGGATCGACCCGGGAGGAAATCAATGATCGCAAGCATGCTTGATAACAGGGCACTGGTACCGGAGCGGTTAGGAAACTCAGTTAGCCGCTTGTTAAATGCCGGGAGGAATTTCGTCGAAAAGCCGCGCGGTCAGCACGGCGATACCGCGCCGGCAGAATCCGGGACCGGCGCGTGCGCAACAGGCTCGCGCGCTGCCGGAGTTGAAGTTCAGCGCTGGCTGCCTGGCTTGCTGCGGAGGCGGCCGACCACGCCTGTTGGAAAGAAGTAGACGCTGGCGATGAACAGCAGGCCGAGCCACAACAGCCAGCGGTCCGGATGCAGCAGGCCCGGAAGAAGCGGCAGTCCTGCGTCTGCCGCGGCGGTCGAGGCGATGCTCATCAGCGCCTGGAGATAGTTCTGGGCCAGGATGAAGATCGCAGCCCCGATGATCGCGCCGTAGATGGTGCCCATGCCGCCGATGACCACCATCAGCAGAATGTCGAGCATGATCGAGAAGCTCAGCGAGGTATCAGGTCCGGCATAGCGCAGCCAGAGCGCGTTCAGCATGCCGGCGCCGGCCGCGATCATCGCGGCGATGCAGTTGGCATAGGTCAGGTGAAACACGGTGCGGTAGCCGAGCGCCTCGGCCCGGAAACGGTTTTCGCGGATCGCCTGCAGCACGCGGCCGAACGGCGAATTCACGACCCGCAGCAACGCCAGAATCATCAGCGCGCAGGCCGACAGCACCAGGTAATAGGTCAGGATGCGGCCGTTGATCGGGAAGCCGAACCACTCCTTGCCGATGAACACGGTGCCGGGACGCAACAGCTCGGGCAGCTGGAAGCTGCGGCCGTCCTCGCCGCCGGTCAGCCACGACAATTGCGACGCCAGCACCAGGAAGGCGGAGGCGACCGCCAGCGTGATCATCGCAAAGAAGATCGCCTCGACGCGCAGCGAGAACAGGCCGATCGCGAGCGCCAGCAGCAGCGCGAGCGGCAGGCCGGCCGCGACGGCCACCGCGACCGAGGTCCAATTGGGCCCGAGTCCATAGAGCGCGATGGCGATCGCGTAGGACCCGATGCCGTAGAACATCGTATGCGCGAACGAGACCGAGCCGGTGTAGCCGAGCAGCAGGTCGTAGGATGCGACGAGCGCGGCGAAGATGCAGATCTTGGCGGCCACATTCAAGGCCTTGGCGCCTGGGAAAATGAAGGGCGTGGCCAGCAATGCCAGGATGATGATGACGAGCAGCACGGACAGCGTGCGGCTGCGGGGAGGATCGCCGGACAGGATCATCATCGGCTGGTCACCGCATAGAGGCCGCGCGGTCGCCACATCAGCACGGCGACCATCAGCAGGATGTTGGAGACGAGGGCGAGCTTCGGCACCAGGAAGCCGCCATAATTCGCGACCATGGCGACCAGGATCGCGCCGATGAAGCAGCCGGTGATCGAGCCGAGGCCGCCGATGATCACGACGATGAAGACCAGCACGGTCAGCTCGTCGCCGATCGAGGCGTGCACCTGCTCGCGATAGAGGCCCCACATCACGCCGCCGAGCCCGGCCAGCGCCGACCCGGTCATGAACACGCCGAGGAACAGGCGGCGGATGCGATAGCCGAGCGCCTCCACCATTTCGCGATTCTCGACGCCGGCGCGGATCAGAAGGCCGATCTTGGTCCGGTTCAGCACCAGCTCGATGGCGACAAAGATCGCAAAGCCGATCAGCATCGCCAGCAGCCGGTATTTGGCGATCGCGATGTCGCCGATGATGAACGAGCCGCGCAGCGCCGCCGGTACTGGCAGCGGGATGATCTGCGGGCCAAACAGCGCATAAAGCGTCTGCTCGGCAACGATGAGGCCGCCGGTGGTCATCAGGATCTGCTTGAGGTGCTGGCCATAGACCGGCAGCACCAGCACGCGTTCGACGACCAGGCCGAGTGCGGCGGTCACGCCCATCGACAGCAATGCGGCCGGGACCAGTACCGCGAGGTTGGCCAGCAGCGAATCGGCCTGCGCCCAGCTTGCGAGCGGCAGCAGGACCAGCGTTGCGACATAGGCGCCGACCGCGATGAACGCGCCATGGCCGAAATTGAGCACGTCCATCAGGCCGAACACGAGTGTCAGGCCGGAGGCCATGATGAAGATCATCATGCCCATCGCCAGGCTGGCGACCGTCAGCGTCACCCAGGAGCTCGCCGATCCGACCAGCGGAAGCATCAGCAGCGCGAGCAGGACAGGCAGCAGCAGCGGGGCGAGGTCGCGCTTCGGCTTCGGCAGCGGATCGGTTGCGGCGATGTCGCTCATTGATGCGCCTCCAGGCTCAGTCCCAGCAGGCGCTCCTGCAGCGGCACGTCGGCGGCGAGCGCCGCCATCTCCCCGCGATGGACGATGGTGCCATTGTCCATCACCAGGACCTGATCGCCGAGCTCGCGCGCGGCGTGGAAATTCTGCTCCACCAGCAGGATGGTGACGCCGCGCCGCTTGATCTCCTTCAGGCATTCGATCAGCGACATCACGATGGCCGGCGCCAACCCCTTGGTCGGCTCGTCGATCAGCAGCAGCTTGCGCGGCTCGACGATGGCGCGGGCGATCGACAGCATCTGCTTCTGGCCGCCGGACAGGCTGCCGGCGCGCGACAACCAGAATTTCTTCAGAGCCGGAAAAAAGCCGAAGATCCAGGCGAGCTGGGCCTCGTCGAGCGGGCCGTTGCGGGCTGCCAGCACCAGGTTCTCCTTGACGGTGAGGTCGGAGAACACCGCCATGCTCTCGGGCACGTAGCCGACACCTCGCTGGGCAATGTCGGGCGTCGCCAGTTTCTCGATCGCCTCGCCGGCCAGCGAGATGCTGCCGGTCCTCGCCTGCCACAGCCCCATGATGGTGCGCAGCGTCGTGGTCTTGCCGGCGCCGTTGCGTCCCAGCAGCATCGTGGTCTGGCCTTCGGGCACGTCGAAATCGACGCCCTGCAGGATGTGGTAGCGGCCGATATAGGTCTGGACGCCCGACAGCTTCAGCAGCGCGCTCATGCCGCGCTCCGCGGTGCGACGCCGAGATAGGCCTCCTGCACGATCGGCGAGGCGATGACCTCGGCCGGCTTGCCATCGGCGACCAGCTGGCCGTTATGCAGCACGATGATGCGATCGGCGAGCGAGCGGACGACGTCCATCTTGTGCTCGACGAGCAGGATGATCTTGCTCTTGTCCTGCTTCAGCCGGCCGATCAGGTCGAGCACGACCGGCACCTCGTCGATGCTCATCCCGGCGGTCGGCTCGTCGAACATGAAGACCTTGGGCTCCAGCGCCATCATCAGCGCGACTTCGAGCTTGCGCTGGTCGCCATGCGAGAGCGTCGTTGCGGTGACGCCGCGGCGGCTGCCGAGGGCGACCTGATCGAGGATCGCATCGGCCCGCGCGATCAGGTCGCGCCGCGCCATCCACGGACGGAGCAGGTCGTAATGGGTGCCGCTCTGCGCCTGGACGGCGAGACGGACGTTCTCTTCCACGCTGAGATTCGGAAACAGATTGGTGAGCTGGAACGCGCGCCCGAGGCCCGCGCGGGTGCGCAGCGGAGCAGAGAGTTGGGTGATATCGCGGCCATCGAACAGGATGGAGCCGGCTGAGGCCCGCAACTGGCCGGATATTAGGTTGAAATAGGTGGTCTTGCCGGCGCCGTTCGGGCCGACGATCGCCGTCAGCTCGCCGGGGCGGAAGCTGCAGCTGACGTTGTTGACCGCGACATGGCCGCCGAAGCGGATGGTCAGATCGCGGGTTTCGAGGGTGAGGGCCATGTCGTCAGCCGTATGACGTCCAAAGTGGAGGTGCCCGGCGCGGGCCGGGCACGGATGTCATTTACTCAGCGCTTGTTGCGGATCGGGATATCCATGTCCTCGATCTTGATCTCGCGTACCGGTTCGTTCACGGCCCAGGCGAGGTTCGGATCGACCTTGACACGGAAGTGATACATGCTTTGCAGCGCCTGGTGATCTTCCTTCCGGAAGATCATCTTGCCCTTGGGCGTGTCGAACTCCATGCCCTCCATCGCCGCGATCAGCTTCTCGGTATCGGTCGACTTCGCCTTGGTGACCGCGGCGACAACCGCCATCGCGGCTGAGAAGCCGCCGGCCGTGAACAGGTCGGGGGGCGAGCTGAAGCGCTTCTGGTGTTCGGCGAGCAGCCAGTCGTTCACCGGATTCTTGGGAATGTCATAGTAGTAATAGGTAGCGCCTTCCATGCCCGGCAGCTGCTTATAGGCGGCGAGCGCGGCGAGGATATTGCCTCCGGTGGAAATCTCGATGCCATAGCGCTTCGGGTCCATGTCCTGCAGCTTGCCTGGCGGGTTGCCGCCGCCGGCCCAGAGCACCCAGATGAACTTCCGCCCCGGCTTGTCCTTCAGCACGTCGAACAAGCGCTGCGCGACGGCAGTGAAGTCGGTGGTGTTGGTCGGGACGTATTCCTCGGCTGCCAGGGTCGCGCCGGTCTTGGCCAGCGCCTCCTTGAAGGCGGCGACGCCGTCGCGGCCGAACGCGTAATCCTGCGCCAGCGTGGCGACGGTGACGCCGGGCTTGCCGATCGCCACCGCGTTGGAGATCGCGTCCTGCGACGAGTTGCGGCCGGTGCGGAAGATGTAGCGGTTCCACTTCTCGCCAGTGATCTGGTCCGCCACGGCCGGCTCGACGATCAGGATCTTCTTGTTCTCCTCGGCGACCGGCAGGTCGGCGAGCGCCGCGGCCGAAGACGTGGTGCCGATGGCGATGTCGGCGCCGTCATCCTGATAGGCCTCTGAAAGCGCGGCTTTCGACAGGTCGGGCTTGCCCTGATCGTCCTTGGTGATGATGACGATCTTGCGACCGTCGATCATGTTGGTGCCTTTGGTGGCGTATTCGAAGCCGAGACGCAGGCCGGTTTCGGTCTGCTTGGCGTAGGCCTCGAGCGGCCCGGTCTTGCCATAGATGAGAGCGATTTTCAGATCGTCGGCCTGTGCGGCGGTGGCCAGCACGGCTGCAGCCAATGATAAAGCAATACCTTTGAAAATATGTGACGTTCCCACGAGCCTTCCTCCCAGCTACCGGCGGCTGTTGTCTGCAACTGATAGTGTGCAGCCTCGGGGCGGGTCAAGGCGCTTTCATTGGCAGTGCGGGAGGGCTCATACTTTGTGCTGATAGGCTTGCTGCCTCTCCCGCGCCAGCGCGATCAGCGCCGATAGCGGCCGCTGCGGGCATAAGCCTGCCGATTTTCCTGCACAGGGCGACTGGCGAGGCTCATACGCGCTTCGCTTGCAAGCGGGATCGCCGGCTTCAGCTCCTCCAGGAAGATCGGACGCGAGAAGTAGTAGCCTTGCGCGTAGCGAATCTTGGTCGCGGCCTGCAGATAGGCCAGCTCCTCGAAGGATTCGATGCCTTCGGCAATCACGGTCATGCCGAGCGCCTCGCTCAGCGACTCGATCGCGCGCAGGATGCCCTGGCTGCGCGGCCGCTTATGGATGTCGGTGATGAAGGAACGATCGATCTTGATCTCGTCCGCGGTGATGTCGGCCAATGCCGACAGCGACGAATAGCCGATGCCGAAATCGTCGATCGAGATGCCGACGCCGATGCCGCGGAGCAGCGGCACGATCTCGTCCTGAAAGTGGCTGCGCGTCACGAACGCGTCCTCGGTGACCTCGACCATGAACCGCTTCGGAAACCCCGTCGATTCGAGCGCCCGCGCGAACGGGCGCATGAAGTCCGGGTTCGCGGCCTGCTTGGCGGCGACGTTGATGCTGATCGTCGTTTCGTGACCGAAGGTCTCGTTGATCAGGTCGATCGATTTGACGATTTCGTCGAGCACCAGATGGGTGAGCTCATCGATCAGCCCGAGTTCGACCGCGAGATTGATGAAGGCGCCGGGCGCCTGGATCACGCCCTCATTGTCGCGCAGCCGGACCAGCGCCTCGATGCCCTTGATCTCCTCGGTGCGGATGTCGACCTTGGCCTGGAACGCACAGCAGAAGCGCTTTTCGAGAATGGCGAGCCGCAGCGACTGCTCGACCTTCATGCGCGCCAGCGCCTCATGCTCCATCGCGCTGGAGAAAAAAGCCAGCGTCCCCTTGTCGCTGTTCTTGACGCGATACATCGCGAGATCGGCATTCTGGCGCAGCACGTCGTAGCTCGCGCCGTGCTCGGGAAACAGGCTCACGCCGACCGAGGCGGAGGCAAACACCTCGGCGCCGTCGATGAAGAAGGGCGCGTTCAGGCGGTCAAGCATGCCCTGAAGGAACTCCGCAACCTCTTCGGCACGCTCGATCGGATGCAGCAGGAGCAGAAACTCGTCGCCGCTGATGCGGGACAGCAGGTCTGACTCGCGCAGATCCCGGCTGATACGTTTGGCAAGCTCGACCAGCAGGGCATCGCCGGTGGCGTGGCCATAATAGTCGTTGATGTACTTGAAATTGTCGAGATCCAGGAAGGCGAGTGCGAAACGGCCATCGACGCGGCCGCGCCGGACCAGAGTGTCGGCGCGATGCTCGACGACGCGGCGCATCGGCAGGCCGGTCAGCTCATCGTAATAGGCGGCGCGGAACAGCTGGTCCTCGAACTCCTTCTGCTCCGTGATGTCGGCCGAGCTCGAGAGCAGCAACCGTTGCTCACCGATCTGGACCGGACGGTGCGCGGTCAGCAGCGTCTGCGGACCACGTTCGCTCGTCACTTTTTCCTCGGCGATCACAACCCGGCCGCGTCCGAGCAGCTCGCGGCAGGTCGCGCGCCTGACATCGAGATGCGGCGCGGCGATTCCATCGGCACTATTGGCGGCGGCGCCGAGCTGGATGGCCGCGGTATCGTTGACGAGCAGAAAGCGACCGTGCTCGTCCTGGACCGTGATGCCGGAGGGCAGCTGGCTGACGATGCTGCGGAGAAAGCGCAGCTCGGCCTCGGTCTCCCCGAGGCCTTCGCGCGCCTCGGCTGAAAAATTGAATCGGTCGCTGCTGTACATGCGCCGATTGTGCAAAGTTCCCGCTTCATTTTAGTTAAGCGGTACGTAGAAACACGGAACTCTGCGGGCAAGCATCGGAAATGATGCGAAACCCTGCCGAGGCGTCATTAACGGCGGGTAAATCGTCGGGGAGAAGGACGCGATCGTCCTGCTGCGAAAGTCGAATGCCGCAGCGGCGTCTGTCGTCAGCTCGGCGGCACTCTGAACTGCATGGTGCAGTGAATCCCGGTCTTCAAGAATGTGGTTTCTGTCTTGCCTTCGAACGGCGACAGCGCCGCCTTGAGCAGCTTGGTCCCGAAACCCGGTTTGCCGACCTGATCGATCGGAGGTCCCTCGGTTTCGTCCCAGCTCAATCTGAGGCGGTCCTCGTGCAGCGTCCAGGACACCTGCAGGAAGCCGCGCGGCGAGGCGAAAGCGCCATATTTGGCGGCGTTGGTGGCGAGCTCGTGGAAGATCAGCGCCAGGCTGACCGCGAGCTTGGCGGGAAGGAACAGCGGATCGCCATTGAGCTCGAAGCGGACATGGCCATAGGGTCCGAGCTCCGACATCAAGAGATCCTTGAGATCGCAGCCCTGCGCGTCGACCCGTGCGATCAGGTCGTCGGCGCCGGCGAGTGCGCGGATGCGCTTGTCGATGCTGCTCCACACCTGCGGCTGATCGTGCAGGACTTGATGCAGAACCGCGTGAATGGTGGATGTCTTGTTCTTCAGCCGATGATGCAGCTCGTCGACCAGCAGCTTGCGATATTGCTCCTCGTCGGTCAGCCGCTTCGCAATCTCGCGCTGCTTGGCGGCGAGGTCGCGGTAATGGTTGACGCCCCAGATCACCAGCGCTGCGACGGTGAGATACATCGTCATCAGCGCCACCCGTGCGACGTCCACAGTCGCGCTGCCGAATTCGAGCAGCAGCCCGAGCGCCGCGCCGATGATCGCAGTGACCAGCCCGACGGCGGATCCGCCCATGGCGGTCGCAAAGAACACGGCCGGAATATAGGGTGTGAAGAACACGTCGGGCCGCAGATGCGCCATGCCGAAGCGGACCATGGTGGCCATCGCCAGGCACATCGCTGCAAATGCGCTGCTCCAGGCGAGCGAGGGCTGCAACTCGCCGCGCCAGATCCGGCCGATGTCCGAGATGAGTCGGTTCATGAAGCTGCATGAGCCTCAATCGCGCAACCAAATTATGGCCGCGATGGCGGTAATTCGTCCAATCGGTGCAGACCGCGCGATTTTCATGGCATTGCTGCGCGCCACGGATGGTTCCGTCTGCGGAACCTCCGCTGCGCTGATGCGCGTCCGCGATCAACCGACTCATATGTGACGGTCACAGCGCGCGACGCGATCCGGGTCTCGCCGTCGCACGCCGCGCTGCTGGTGACGATGCCGCAATCACACCGCTTTCAGCATCACCCGCAATCCGTCGCGCGGCTTGGGGATCGGCCACACCTGCCAATTGGGCCGATAGCCGGGCGCAAATGACACCTCGATGTTCGACAGGAAGTGCCGCGCAAAGCACTTCACCTGCATGTAGGCGAAGTGCAGGCCGAGGCACATATGCGCGCCGCCGCCGAACGGGACCCAGGCAAAGCGGTGCCGCCCGCGCTGCGCCTCGTCGGTGAAGCGCAGCGGGTCGAAGCGCTCGGGCTCTGGCCAGATCTCCGGCATATGGTGTGTGAACATCGGATTGACGCCGACGCCGGTCCCGGCCGGAATCGCATAGCCCTTGAAGGTGAAGTCCCGGATCGGCCGGCGCGGCAGCGACGGCACCGGCGGCATCAGCCGCAGCGTTTCCTGGAACGCCATCTCGGTCAGCTTCATCTTCTCCAGATGCTCCGAGGCCATCGGGGCGCCGGCCACGAGGCCAAGGCTCGCGACCTCGTCGCGCAGCTTCTGCTGCCATTCCGGATGGGCGGCAAGCTGCGCGATGAACGACGTAATCGACGAGGTGAGCGTGTCATGCGCCGCCATCATCAGGAAGCTCATATGATCGACGATGTCCTGGGTCGACAGCAGCGCGCCGTGGTCGTCGGTGGCCCGGCAGAGATGCGAGAACAGGTCGTCGCCGTCGCCTTTCGCGCGGCGCAGCGGAATCTGCTCCGAGAAATAGGCGACGATGCGCTGGCGGCCCTTGACGCCGCGGGCCATCTGCGTGCCCGGCAGCGGCTTGCGGATCGGGGCCACGGACGCTGCGACCATGTCGACGAAAGCGCGGTTGATGGCATCGACCTCGGGTCCGATCTCGGTCCCCAGGAACGATGTCGCGGCGAGGTCGAGCGTGAGCTGCTTGATCGCCGGATAGAACAGCATCTCGCCGGGAGTTTGTTTCCACTGCGCGATGCGCGCTGCGATACCGCGATCGAGACCGGTGAGATAGGATTTCATCGGCCCGGCTTTGAATGCGACCGACAGGGCCTTGCGATGCATGCGGTGCTCTTCGAAATCGAGCAGCATCAGCCCGCGCGGGAACAGCAAATTGAGGATGTGGCCCCAGCCATGGGCCGACGAGAACAGCTTGGCCTGGTCGAACAGCACCAACTCGTTGGCTTCCGGCCCGAGCAGCACCACGTTCACCTCGCCGAACATATGGCTGCGATAGACCGGGCCGTACTTCCGGGCATTGCGCTCGACATGGCCCTTCGGGTCGGCGAGCACCTCGAAGGTCTTGCCGATGATCGGCCAGCCTTCGTCGCCGGGGATATGGGTCAGTGAGTTGCGCCGTGGCGCGGTCAGCCTGATCGGATCAGAGACCACATGCTGCATCGACATCCCGGGGTTTCCTCTCGTCTGCTGGCCGGCCGTCTGCCGTTTGGCGTCTCGGGTCTGACTTCGTCTTGGTCAGCCTCGCATGGCCGGACTCCCTGACCATCATTGATAGGCGGTTGCAGCCGCGATGCAATACGCTCCGGTGTCTCATGATCGGCTCGTTGTGCTGCATTGCGAACGACCGCAGTCTCGCCGCGCGCCCTTGCGCCCGAGAGATGGACGAGAGATGGAATATTCCGCCCTCCTTCAGACCGAGGGCACGGGCAATGCCGGGCGCTGACCGCACCCATGGCGTCCTGCTGTCGTCGCTTATAAGCGACGCGGCGATATCGGCGACCGATCGCAGCAGGATCAGGGGATCATCGTCGAAGCGGGGAGGCCTCGCCGCCGCCTCGGCCCGCCAGACCTTCCGACGCGGACGCCAGGACCATCAGCCGGCCGACTTGTTGATCTTTTTCACCTTGGCATCGGTCGCTTCGATCGAGGCCGCCAGCTCCAGGATTGCCTTTGCCAGGAGGTCGGCGGCCTCCTTGGGATCCTGCGACCGTTCGGCGCGCAGCGCGTAGTTCTTGGCTGAGGAGAGTGACATTGGCGACCTTTCCCACGGAAAAGCCCGCCGGGTCGAAACGGCGGGCTGCCTGACGCATCCATACGCGCGAGCGGTCCCCTGCAGGCCCTGCTCAAGTGGCCGTCAGTCTAGCAGGACCCGGTTAAGGAAATGCTCGTCCGTCCGATCGCCCCGATGTCCGCCGGCTTGCTCATTGCAGCTCGCCTCAGGGCCGCCTGCGTCTCAGAACTTGTCGGCGAGGCCGACCGTTGTGGTATGCGTTCGCGTCGTGACATGCGTGGTGAAGCGGTCGTCGAAGCCGACTCCAGCGCCGCCAACGGTCCCGCCGACCCGGGTGGAGGCGCAGCTGTCGTTGTGCGGATTGCCGAAGCAGAACGGGTTGCCGGGAATGACGGTGCGACTGGCGTTCAGCCCGACGGGCTGCCACGCCACGCCGGACTGCCCCAGCCCGCGACGTCCCTTCAAGACGATCGCTGTCACCATCGATGGTTGTCGTCAACGCCGCAATCGCTCATCGGGCGGTTGGCCAAAAAGCTCGCCATGTTGCCGCGAGTCCACATTGATCATGCCCGTCGGGTGAGCGCATCGGGCGAAGCCGACCTCGTCGTGCCGACTCGCTCCGTAAATCTACGGACCGGAATCTTTACCTCGCAGCCATCGCTGTCATCTAGCACGGCCAGACCGGGACGTCTGGCCAACAGGCAACGAGGGCAAGAGCATGAGCAATCAGTTGCTGGTGATCGAGGATGCCGAAGTTCATCTCTCGATCCTTCGCAAGATCGCTGTCCAATGCGGCTACGAGGCGACGTGTGTCACCTCGGTCGACGCCGCCGCCGAATTGCTGCGCAGCCGGACGTTCGACTGCATCACCCTGGATCTGTCGCTGGGCGATCGCTGCGGCGCCGACATCCTGCTGCTGCTCAACGAGCTGAAATCGCGCACCCCGGTGATCTTCATCAGCGGCGCCGAGGACGGCACGCGTGAGGAGCATGTGCGGCTTGCGACCGTGCTCGGGCTGGTCGTCTACCCGCAATTCCAGAAGCCGGTCGACCTGCCGGCCCTGCGCGAGACGCTGAAACAGATCGCGACCATCGCCGATTGCGAGAAGCTGGTCGCGGCGGTGAGGTGAGAGTAGCCGCAGCTCGCGGCGCTCTCTGCTCGCTCCACACCGTCATTCCGGGGCAAGGCCTCAGGCCTTGAACCAGGAATTTCGACGTGGGGTTGCTCGGGGCCGATACAACAGTTCGAACTGACGTGGCGAACGATTTCCATATCGTCATGGCCGGGCTTGTCCCGGCCATCCACGTCGTTCGGCACGGTGGATAGACGTGGGTGCCCGGGTCAAGCCCGGGCATGACGGAGGAAACTCATTGGCGCCATCGAACGCGGCGGTAGGGCCGACCTTGCGGCGCTGCTCGCCCTCGTACTCAGCCCCGTTGCTTCGCTGCGGCCTGCTGCAGATCCGGCGCGTTGACGGCAGGAATCGCAATGCGTCCCGGTCCGGTCTGCGACAACGCCGCGGCGGCCTTTTCATTGTCCATGATCTTGGCCATCACCGCTTGTCCCGCGCGCTCGAAGATGGCGCGGTTCTCGATGACGAATTTTTGCGAGCGGCGCAGGCCGTCGATATAGCCGTTGATCTCCGGCACCACGTAGCGCGCGACCATGTCCCAGCTGCGGCGGGTGTTCTCCGGATTGGCCCAGTCATGCACGAAGCCGATGATGGCGCCGACGCCGCCTGACACCTGCATCAAGTTCTTGATCGTCTTGACGAGATCGTCCGGGGTGCCGATCGTCGACGCCGCGCCCTCGACGAAGGCGGTCTTGTCGACGGCTTCATCGGGTGACGAGAACGGCTGCAGGCCCGGTCGCATCAAGGTGCCGACGGTATATTCGTTGTGCCAGCGCATCAGGCCGGGGCCCGCTTCGCGGCGTGCCTGCTCGCGCGTCTCGGCGATGTGCCAGGACAGCAGCACGCGCCAATCGGCGCGGCTCACCGTGGTGCCGTGCTTGCGTGCCGCGTCCTCGGCGAACTCCCATTGCTGCGGCAGCGCCATCAGCCCTTGCGTCGACATCGAGCCGAGCGAGATGATGCCGATGCCGTATTTGCCCGCGAGCGTCATGCCCGACGGCGAGATCTGCGAGGCCACCACGAACGGCATCTCCTCCTGCAAGGGCAGGATCTGCAGCGCGGCGTCGTTCATCGTGAACCAGTCGCTCTTCGCGGTCACGCGCTCGCCGTTGAACAGGCGGCGGATGATGCCGATCGCCTCGTCCTGGCGGTCGCGCTGCGTCATCGGATCGATGCCCAGCGTATGCGCATCGGAGGCGAGCGCGCCGGGACCTGAGCCGAAGATGGCGCGGCCGCCGGTCATGTGGTCGAGCTGCACCATGCGCTGCGCGACGTTGTAGGGATGATGGTAGGGCAGTGAGATGACGCCGGTGCCGAGCTTGATGCGCTTGGTGCGCTCGCCGGCGGCGGCGAGGAACATCTCGGGCGACGCGATCATCTCCCAGCCCGACGAATGATGCTCGCCGCACCAGAACTCATCATAGCCGAGCTCGTCGAGCTGCGATACGAGATCGAGGTCGCGGCGGAATTGCAGCATCGGATGCTCGCCGATCGGATGATGCGGCGCGAGGAACGCGCCGAATTTGAGCCGCGCCATATTTTTTCTCCCGAATGGAATGTCGTTGTTGGTTGCGCGTCAGGCTAATTGGCCCGTCATGCGCAGGCAATGGTGCTCAGATGAGAGCGGTGCATGCCTGCCATTTGTTGTTTACTGATCGCGGATCGCTGCGCACACTTCGGAGCGAGATCGCGATTCGCAGAGAAAAAGACTGACCACGGCCCTCTCGTAGCCAACGGTTCAAAAGCAGTTGCGTGGTTGCCGTTGCTCATCCTCACCGCGATTTCGGCGCAGCATTGTTCGCGTTTCGGTGATTGTTGTGTGAAGCGTCGCGTCCGCGTGGCATTTTGATCGCAGCAAGACCGAAATTCGCAATCAAATTGCTGACGTCCGCGCTCGCGCGGGCTTTTTCTTTTGCACTGCAGCAACCATCTGGGTGATGGTGGCGTTGATCCGCGCTGACGTGAACTGCCGACTTGAAGACCTGACTGCCAAGGAGCTGCCGTTGTCCCTCGCTGAAAATGTTGAGTATTTGCGACGGCTGCGTGAGCTGAACGGCATCACAGGATTCGCCGATTTTCATCGCCAGCCGCGGCCCGTGCCGGAATGTCCGCTGGTCGAGATTGAGAGCTTCGGCAGCAATCCCGGCCGGCTGAAGATGTTCGCGCATGTGCCGGCACAGCGCCAGCCGCTGCTGCCGCTCGTCGTCGTGCTGCATGGCTGCGGGCAGGGCGCGGTCGATTATGATCTCGGCGCCGGCTGGTCGACGCTGGCAAAGCATTTCGGCTTCGCGCTGCTGATGCCGGAGCAGCAGCGCATCAACAATCCGCAGCGCTGCTTCAACTGGTTTCAGTCGGAAGACATCACCCGCGGTCAGGGCGAAGTCGCATCGATTCGCGAGATGATCGCGCGCATGGTGGCCGATTGCGCGATCGATCCGCGCCGCATCTTCGTCACGGGCCTCTCGGCCGGCGGCGCGATGACCATGGCGATGCTGTCCGCGCATCCGGATATATTTGCGGCCGGCGCGGTCATCGCGGGTCTGCCGTTCGGCACCGCGCGCAGCATGCGCGATGCGATCCTGCAGATGCGCATGCCGCCGGCGCGCCCCGCCGGCGAACTCGGCGACCTCGTGCGCCGCGCCTCCAACCATCGCGGCAAATGGCCGAAACTCTCGGTCTGGCATGGCACCGCGGACTACACCGTGCATCCGGACAATGCCGGCGAGATCGTCAAGCAATGGCTCGATCTGCATCATCTGCCGTTGGCGCCGATGGCCGCAGGACGCGTCAATGGCTATCCGCATGAGCAGTGGTGGAACGCCGATGGCGAGACCGTGGTGGAATCCTTCACCATCACCAACATGGCGCATGGCACGCCGATCGGCGTCGCGGCCAACGACAAGCGCTATGGCAAGGCCGGGCCGTTCCTGCTCGAGGCCGGCATCTCCTCGTCCTATCTGATCGCGAAATTCTTCGGGATCACCGACTGGATCCGCCAGCCGAAGCCCGCGGTCACGTCGCCGAGCACGAAGCTCATCCCGGAGGTCTCGCCGATCTCGGTGCTGCCGGCCGTGACCAAGCTGCTGCGCCGCTCGGCAGACATGCCTTCAGGCGAGCCTGCCGAGGCCAAGGCAGCCCCGGAGACGCTGCGCGAAAATACATCCAGGATATCGAAGCCGGCGCAGCCGCGGCCGGCGCGGGCCAAGCCGGCGCGCTCAGCGGTCAAGCCGGCAACGCCGAGGGCCGAGCCACAATCCTCTCCGCAGGCGACGGCCGAGATCAAGGCCATCAGCGTAACGGCGCCCGACAGCCCTGCCGACGTGAAGCCGCTCGGCGCTACGATCGCCGTCGCACCGCCGGCAGCCGCCAAGGCGCTCGACATGACGCCGGCCGACGCGGTGTCCGCGATCGACCAGGCCAAGCCTGCGATCTCCGCCGCCGCGACACCGCCCGTTCCGAAACGCCGCCGCGTGATCGATGTCGCGGCCGTGATCGAGCGTGCGCTGCAGGCGGCGGGATTGAAGTAACTAGGTCATGGGTCAGTCGCGGTTCGCCGAAAAGCTGGCCGCGATCTCTGCTTCAGATCTCCGTTTGCGGGAGGCCGGCGAACTGACTCTGAGCTGCCGCCACTCAGCCAGGCGTCAGGCCATCCCCGTCAGGAACGGGTTGGTCATCCGCTCCTGGCCGAAGCTCGAGCCGGCGCCATGGCCGCAGATGAATCCGACATCGTCGCCGAGCGGCAGCAGCTTGTCCTTGATCGAGCGGATCAGCGTCTCATGACTGCCGCCGGGCAGGTCGGTCCGGCCGACAGAGCCGTTGAACAGGACGTCCCCGACATGGGCAAAGCGCATCGCCTTGTTGAAGAACACGACGCTGCCTGGCGAGTGTCCGGGGCAATGCAGGATGTCGAAAACGAGCTCGCCGATCTCGACGGTGTCGCCTTCCTCCAGCCAGCGGTCCGGCGTGACGTCGCGCACCCCCGTGATGCCGAAACGGGCGCCGCTGGCGACGACATTGTCGAGCAGGAACTTGTCGGCGATATGCGGGCCCTCGATCGGCACCTTTAGCGCGTCGCGCAGGTCGGCAGCGCCGCCGACATGATCGATATGGCCATGCGTCAGCCAGATCTTTTCGACGGTGACCTTGGCCTGCGCGATCGCCGCCTGGATGTTCGGTACGTCGCCGCCGGGATCGATCACGATCGCCTTCTTGGTCGCCTCGCACCACAGGATGGTGCAGTTCTGCTCGAATGGCGTGACGGGCACGATCATCGCGCCAGCCTTCGCCTTGCCCTGGTTCGCTTCGCTCATGGCGCCAGCATGCCGATTTTTTGCAATGCGCCAAGCGAAAAACGCCGGGTCGCGCCCGCTTGAGCCGTGTGTCGCGAAGCTGACGACGGGGGCTTGTGAAGCCGCGGCGCGAGCTCGTCGTGATTGCGCAGGAACAGCTCCCGTTGCGCCGTCCGAGGCGACGGCCGCTTGATCAACGGAAGGACGGCGCAGGGGGTCGGTTCCGCACCGACGGCGTGCTTGGGCTGCTCCCAGAATCGGCTATGCTGCTGATGTGGACACGTCAGCCGCCCGGATCAGCCTCGTTCCCATCGACCGCCGCCAATCGGAGACGGCGCTCGCCATCGCGCGCGGCACCTCGCGTCTGTTGCGCTCGCTGGGCTTTGCCACGATCAGCGAATTGCCTCTGCCGTCGGGACGCCGCGCCGATCTGGTGGCGCTCAATGAGCGCGGCGAGATCTGGATCGTCGAGATCAAATCATCTCTGGAGGATCTGCGGGCCGATCAGAAATGGGAGGACTATCGCGCCCATTGCGACCGGCTGTTCTTTGCCTTCACGCAGGAGCTGCCCTGTGAGGTCTTTCCGCAGGACACCGGCCTGATCGTCGCCGATGCCTATGGCGCCCATCTGCAGTGCGAGGCGCCCGAGCACAAATTGCCGGCGCCGACCCGCAAGCTGATGACGGTGCGTTTCGCGCTCGCCGCGGCACACCGGATGAACCGCCTGATCGATCCGCAGGGCCACGCGGAGGTTTAGTCCATCCGGGGCCCCATCGCCGTCAAAAATGGGCAGCGAGGAGATCGTAGGAGCCCCGGCTGCCGCGGACATAGACCTTGGCGGCGGCGGCGCAGATGCGATCGCGGTTGGAATCGAACGCGGTCAGAAAGCCTGTCTCGTCCGGACGGGTGTCGGGCTGAAGGCGTCGCAACGCGCCTTCATCGACGAAGAACGAGGCTTCCATCGCGCTGTCATAGCCCCAGAAGCGTACAGCCCGTCGCGTGCGGTCGTAGGAGCGGCTGTGGTTTGGGAACTCAATCATGTGTGTAACCGATCAGGTTCGGATGGCGCCGCGGCGAGACCGGACGTCATCCAGGGGGGGGCGTCGCACGGCAGCGGTCGCCGGCGACAAATGGGGTGCGCATCTCAATCGAACGCGGGCGGCAGCGCGCCGTGGCGGAAGAGGACCTTGGGCTCGTCGTCGTAGTCACCCATGTCGGGATCGCCCGACGATGAGAAGGCGACGACGCCTGCCTTGCTCGACACCAGTCGTTCCGCGGTCCGCAGCGCGCTGGCTTCCGTCTTGCAGGCGATCGGCGGCTCGGCCTTCGCGTGTCCGCCCCGGCCGGCGCTGAAGGCCTGGACGACATAGATCGTTTCGCGCGCCATGGTCTGTCCTTTGGACTCTCGAGAACGCTCGACCGCATCGTCGCTGATTGCGTGCGGCGTTGCGTGGGCGCCGTCCAGGTCGATGAGCGGCAAAAATGCCTTAGCGCTTCTTCTTGTCGCTGGAGAAATCCGGCTGCCAGCCTCCGGCCTTCTGGCTCGGTGCTGCGGCAATGGACTTGGGCTTCTCCTTTTTGGGCTTCTTGGCTTCGCGATTGCCTTTTTGCTGACCTTTGGCCATGTCGGTCTCCTCGCTTCGGGGGTGGAGCTGTTCAACGCATCGGACGAGGCGCCGCGTCGATGCTGCAGGCGCGGCGTCGCTGATCATCGGCCGGGTGGCCGCCGTCCACCGGTTGCCGACGGGCGCGCGGTGGTCTTGTTCTACGAATTCTGTTCTACGAATGCAGTGCGGCAGCCGCGAGCACGAGCAGCAGAAGCGAAACAATGACGGGTGGAACGGTCCACTCGCTCAGACGAAATCGCGACATCGGACACCCTTCGCATGTTGCGGCGGGAGTGCGCGCGACCCTCGATCACCGGTGAATGCCGTCGGAATTACGGTGATTGCTCACCGTACACCCGGACCGATGTAATAGCGAGCACCAAAGCGCGGCAAGCCGAGTACGACCTCCAGCCCGCTGCTCACGCCTTCGTGGCTGATGAGAAAGCGGTGGCTATTGGGCGCGGCAAGGCGCATGCTTGGTGAGGCTTCGGGGTTACCTCGACGGGCCTCTGAAAGGCAGGCGCAGATGAGCATCCGCTCGCAGCGCGAATTCGTCACCTTCAAACATCCATTCCGCATCAGGACCATCGAGCGTCTCCTGCCTGAGGGCACCTATGAGGTGCTCACGGACGATGAGATGATCGAGGGACTGTCCTTTGCCGCCTACCGCCGGGTGGCGACGATGATCATCGTTCCGGCCGCACACAGCGCCGCCATGGAGATGCTGTCGATCAGCTCGGCGGATCTTGCCGCTGCGCAGCGTGTCGATGCGAGTGCATCGGATGTCTGACGAGCCGCTCGATCTCGACCGTCACCGCGGCATGAGTGAGCAGAAGGCCGTGGACCTGCGCCGCGCGCTCGCGGAGGCGGAAAGTCATGCGCAGGAGCTGCGCCAGCGGCAGGCCGCGCTCGAAGGGCATCTGCTGGCGAACGCAGCGGTGTCCTGGCCGGAAGCGGCGGCAAAGGCACGCTATCTCCTCAACCTCTACGCCGCGAGCCTTTCGGAACACGATACGAGGCATCGCGAGCTGATCGCCTCCGTTCTCGCCGATTTTTCGCGGCTGAGCGGAGAGGACTGACCGCAACGGCGTCATGTTGCCTGTCCGTCCATCCGCGACGTGCGATCTCGCGGCTGCATGCCGGCCCGCGCCGAAGGCGCTGCAGGAGGATGGTACCGTCAGGGTCCCTGGAAGATGCCTGGCGGATCGAGCCGGGACTATGACAACGTTGCGACAGTGGTGATTGAACGCCGGCCCGGGCCATTTTCCCGGTTCTGCCCGACAATTGCCCTGCATGGGGCGCAACATGTCGCAACCTTATTAAGGCTTGACCGGTAATCAGACCCGGGGGTTCAGACAGGACGGCAGATGCGAAGGGTGGTCTTGGCGCTGGCACTGCTCTTCGCGACCAACGTTCGCGCGGAGGAAGTCGCGTTTTATGTCCTCGGCGTGGGCTCCGATTCCTGCGAGCGGTTCATCGCGGCCGCCGAGGAACAGCCGCCCGGCACCTACAAGGCGATCGGCAATGCCGACGGGCCCTATGTCAACAGTATTTCGAAATATCAGCAATGGATGATGGGCTACATCTCGGCCGTCAACGCCGCGCGCGGCGATGAAGGCATGCAGATCAAGCTCGACCTCACCGAGGTCGACAGCTGGATGCGCAATTGGTGCAGCCGCAACCAGCGGCGCACGGTGTTCCATGCGCTGCAGGCGTTCGTGAAGTCGCACTGATCCGTCCCGCGAACGGACGACGGTGCGATCAAGCATCGGTCCTTGCGCCGTTGGCAGTAAGGGCAGGATTGCGCGGTTGCGCGCCGGTCGCAATGAGCTCGCGACGAGCCTGTCTCATCCGGATCCTCATCTCGGGACATGAGCCTCTGCCGCAGCCGGAGACGTCGACTCGCCAGCAAAGCTCGCGCGCCAGCGGAAGAGATCTTCAGCGCTGGCGCCGACCCCGCCGCACACGATGACGACGATACGTCCGGCGCTCTGCAACACAGTCCTCGACTGTGTCAGCGCGGCGAGCGAAGCGCCGCATGCTGGCTCTACAACCACGCGGTGGTCGTCCATCAGCCGTAGACAAGCTTCGACCGCCTCGGCGTCGGAGACGACGACGGATTCAATCGGATGAGACTGCACCACCTCCAGCGCCCGGCGGCAGACCGTCTTGGCTCCGAGCGATGTCGCGATGCTATCGATGCGCGCGAGTGTGGTCGGCTGACCGGCCGCAACCGCCTGAGCAAAAGAGTCGGCGCCGCGGGTTTCCACCGCGACGATCGGCACATCGCCCCAGCCGTTGCGATCCAGCCCTTCGGCGACACCGCAGAGGAGCCCACCTCCACCAACCGAGAGGACGATGGCATCCGGTTTCTCGCCTTCGGCGCGCAGCTCATCGACGAGGGTTGCGTGACCCGTCCAGAGCAGCGGATCGTCGAAAGGATGGATGAAGGCATCGGCTTGAGAGAGCATCGAGAGCGCGTATTCGTTCGCCTCGGTCCAGGACGAGCCGTGGACGACGATCTCTGCCTTTTCCAGCCCGATCATCGTCTTGGCGCGCTGGGACGTCGTGCTCGGCACGACCACGACGACCGGTACTCCAAGTTTGCGGCCGGCATGGGCGACCGCCAAGCCCGCATTGCCTCCGGAGGAGGACACGAAGCGGCGCGCGCCCCGGTTTCGGTGCACCATGCAGGCGTGGCCAACTCCGCGCGCCTTGAACGAGCCGGTGGGTTGGGCGGCGTCCATCTTCAGGTGGATGTCCTTGCCCAGGCTTACGGAAAGGCTGAGGGCCTGTACCAGCGGCGTTTGCCGATGAATCATCATGATGCGCTTATCTCCATAGGCTGCGGAGGGGACGCTGCTCGGTGGATCTCCGCCGTCTCTCGTTGCGATCCGCCCGCCCTCTGCTCGATGCGTGCTCAACTCAGGTCATTGCTCGATCAGCTGTCGGGCGTAGCGACGACCGCGCAGACGTTGCCTGGCCGCACTCGCCCTGGCTGTCGGCGGGCGAAGACGATCCCGTCGGCTGTGTAGGTGAGTACGACTGGCGGCTTGCGCGGATCGGTCAGGAAATGAATGCGTCCGGCGGTTTCACCGGCGCAGACGGGCTCACCAGGATGGTGCAGACCCTCAAAGACGCCATCCTCTCCGGCGATGATGTAGGATTGCGGCCCGAGCACCCGATGAAGGGTGCGCGCCTCCGGTCGGGGGAGGTCCAATCCGGAATCGAGCACGCCCCAATGCTGCAGAACGTTGAAAACACCTCGGCGGCAAAGCGCGAGAGCATCACGATCGACCGTCCCGCGGCCTGCCATTTCCGTGCTGACGCAAGTCAGTCCAGCCGCAACAGCGGAAGCGACGCAGGTCCTCGTGTCGCCGAGGTTGTTGAGCTGCACGTTGATGGACGCGCCAAAGGCAAGCACCGCGTCGAGATTGCGCTGTTGTTGCAAAGGGTCCTGCGCCGGTTGAACGAGCGCGCTCGGCACAATGTCGAGCGAGCTCCCGCCGGAATGCAGACTGAGGAAGGCGTCGGCGCGTGAGAGCAACTCGTCGCTGAAGAAGGCCGCGATCTGCTGGGTGATCGACCCAGCGTGATCGCCAGGAAAAACACGATTGAGATTCAGCCCGTCATCCGGCGAAGTTCGCTTGCCTGCCGTCGATGCCGGGATGTTGACGGAGGGAACAAGAATCAAGCGACCCTGAACCTGGGAGGGAGCAAGTGAGCGTATCAGTTCTCCAACAATAATCTGCCCCTCGTACTCGTCGCCGTGGTTGCCGGCCTCGACGATGACCGTCGGTCCGGTGCCGTTGGCGACCACGGCGAGCGGAATGCGCACCGTGCCCCATGCATCATGGTCAGGTGACTGGGGAATATAGAGGAAGCCGACACTGCGCCCCGGCCCGTCGAGGTCGACGTCGGAGAAATAGGATTTGCAGTTCCCGTTCGATGCCGGGATGTGGGGGACGCTGCGGTCGCGCAGCGGCATAGGAGCCGACGTCCCCGAGATGGACCTATGCGTATCCAGCATCCGATCGTCCTCTATTTCAAGACGAAGCAACAATCGAATGGACGGCGAACTCAGACAAATACTATGTTCGGATATCGATCCATGCTGAATGGGTATATCAGTGGAGCTGAGACAGCTGCGCTTCTTTCTGTGTGTTGTGGACCATCGGAGTGTGGCTGCAGCGGCGCGGGTCCTGAACATCGCCCAGCCGGCGCTGTCACGTCAAATTTCGACGATGGAAGCCGAAATGGGAGCAAGGCTGTTCAATCGTCTGTCGCGTGGCGTCAGTCTGACCCGCTTCGGCCGCGAGTTGGAGGTGCGGGCGCGCGTGTTGGTCGCGCAGGCCGATCAGATGAGATCCGAAGTGGCGCAGGCATTTGCTGGCACGATCGGGCGGCTCAGAATTGGCGTCATCCCCGGCTACGGTTGGCTGCCAGGAATCACCGGGGCCGTGTCGGGTCTTGCCTCGAACCAGCGTGAGGTCAGATTTGAGTTCGTGTCGTGCCTTTCCGGGGAACAGATCGAGATGATCAAGTGCGGTCGGCTGGATGCAGGGTGCCTCGCGTGGCGTTCACCGCAGGACCCCTCCCTGCGCGGTATCGTGATCCACAGCGAAAAAATGGCGATTGCCATCCCCCGCAAATCCTCACTCGCGTCCAGTCGCAACCCTCGCCTGCGAGATTTCGCCGGGCAGACGTTTCTGACTTTTCCACGCGATAGATCGCCAGCGCACTACGATTCGTTGATGCGGAAATTCGCGCAAGCCGGTATCGAGCCGGCCGAAAGTGCCGCGACTGCGTCCGATAGCGCTACACTGCTGGGACTGGTCGCTGCCGGACTGGGCTTCGCTATCGTACCGGAAACCTTTGCGCGATATCATCAGAACGAAATTGTGCTGCGCAAGATACCCGAGCTCGATATGCCATTCGAGCTTCAGTTGGTGTGGAGCGCCGATAATCGCGATCCCTTGTTGTTGGAACTCGTCCGAGCATTCGAGCATCCATTGCCACCCGATGGTCATTGATCGGGGGCTGCGCGGAATCGGTTGAGACGAGAGCGCAACATCGTCTGCCACCCTGTTGTGCGTGCGCTCCCCATCGCTGCTTGGCGGCGCCCCGAACAGACGGCCAGATGATGCCGCCAGCGCGTGTGACTCGCGCGCCGTGTTGGATGGATGCAACGCGGGTGGGGGAAGAAGGCTGCCGACAGCTTGATGGCGAGTCGTCGTGGTATGGGACTACGGCGCGGTTTCGCTGCGCCGTAGTCAGAGAGCCGGACGGAGGGCTTATTTCGGCGCGCGCTTGGCGAGGATGCGCTGCAACGTCCGGCGGTGCATGTTGAGCCGGCGGGCCGTTTCCGAGACGTTGCGGTTGCACATCTCATAGATGCGCTGGATGTGCTCCCAGCGCACGCGGTCGGCCGACATCGGGTTCTGCGGCAGCTCGGACTTCTCGCTGGTGGTCGCCAGCAGCGCGGCGACGACGTCGTCAGCATCGGCCGGCTTGGCGAGATAGTCCACGGCGCCCATCTTCACCGCGGTGACGGCCGTGGCGATGTTGCCATAGCCGGTCAGCACGATGGCGCGGGCATCGGGGCGCTTGCGCTTCAGCGCCGATACCACGTCGAGGCCGTTGCCGTCGCCCAGCCGGAGATCGACGACCGCGAAGGCAGGGGCGGCCTTGCCAATCTGCGAAATGCCCTCGGCCACGCTATCGCAGGACGTGACGGTAAAGCCGCGGCTCTCCATGGCGCGCGACAGCCGCTCCAGGAACGGCTTGTCGTCCTCGACGATCAGAAGAGAGCGGTCCGGGTGGTTCGTCAGTTCGGCGATGGCGCCCACGGTCATATTCCTCGAGAAGGCTCGATGTTGCGAGACGATCTGTTCCAGCATCATATGGTCTGCCGGGCAGCCGCTGCCAAGATCGCGCCTTGCCGCAGTCTGCGGCGTGACGCCGCGCATCGCGATGCTCTGTATGCCAGCCGCGATGCATCGGTTCGGCGCGGGAGGGCGCTATTCCGGCTCCGTCTGATCGCCGTCCTCGCTGGCCTCGAACCGCCGGCGGGGCCAGGCGATCTGGACCACGGCGCCGTGGTCCGGGAAGGTGCGATTGGTAAACGAGACCTTTGCGCCGGTGCGCTCCAGCAGGGTGCGGGCGATGAAGACGCCGAGACCCAGGCCGCCGGCCTGGTTGCCGCCTTGGGCGTCCTCCGTGCTGCGCCGACGGGACAGATAGGGCTCGCCGATGCGCTTGAGGATGTCTGGCGCGAAGCCGGGTCCGTCGTCCGAGATCACGAGCTCGACCGTCTCGTTGTTCCACCAGGCGTTGACCTCGACGGAATCGCGCGCAAAGTCGACGGCATTTTCCAGGATATTGCCAACGCCATAGAGAATCGCCGGATTGCGGGTGCCGACCGGTTCCCTGGTCGCGGTCACCGCGACGCGAACCTTGATGTCCACGCCGAAATCGCGGTGCGGCGCCACTGTCTCCTCGATCAGGGTCGACAGCTTCATGCGGTCGAACATCGATCCCGTGGATGATAGCTGCGTAATCTTGCCGAGAATGTCACGGCACCGCTGGGCCTGCTCGCGCAACGTCTTGATGTCCGAGGTCACCTGGCTGTTGTCCTGCAGCGCCCGCTCCAGCTCGCGCGAGATCAGCACGATGGTGGCGAGCGGCGTGCCGAGCTCATGCGCGGCGGCTGCCGCAAGCCCGTCCAGCTGGGTGAGATGCTGCTCGCGCGCCAGCACCAGCTCGGTGGCGGCCAGCGCGTCCGACAGCTTGCGCGCCTCTTCGGTGACCTGGAACGCGTAAAGGCTGGTGACGCCGATCGCGAGCGCGATCGAGAGCCAGACGCCGAACAGGTAGATCGGCGGGAAGATCAGCGGCTCCTCGCCCTCCCAGGGCAGCGGCAGATGCATGAAGAACAAGGCGGTGGCGCAGGCGACCGCAAGCAGGCCGAGCGTGATCGTCATGCGCACGGGCAGGGCGGTTGCCGAGATCAGCACCGGTGCCAGAAACATATAGGAGAACGGGTTCTCCAGCCCGCCGGTCAGATAGAGCAGCACCGTCAGCTCGATGATATTGAGCGCGAGCAGGCCGCCGGCATGCGCCGGCTCCAACAGCTGCATCGGGTTGAAGGCGATCTGCAGGCCGAGATTGAGCAGCGCGGACACGCTGATCACTGCGAGGCAGGGCACCACCGGCAGGTCAAACTCCAGACCCTGTACGACGATGAAGATCGCGCTCAGCTGCCCAAGGGCCGCCAGCCAGCGCAACCGCAGAATGGTGTCGAGCCGGACGCGCTGCCGCGGATGGCGATAGTCGGTGTCCGGCGTGTCGATGATCAGCGTGTCGGTCATGGTGGGAACTTAATGCCGCGCATGTGCGGCGACAAATGGGGCCGGCCGTTGGTGGCCTGTTGCGGTTTGCGGCACAATGCCTCAATGAACTCCCGACATGACGCAAGATGACGCAGCATTGCCTCCAGCCTCGGCTTCTGGTCCCGCTTCGCCAGCGATCGCCGTGGCGCGGCTGACCAAGATCTACAAGACCGCGACGGCGGTCGACGGCATCTCCTTTGCGATCCGCCGCGGCAGCATCACCGGATTGCTCGGCGGCAACGGCGCCGGCAAGACCACTACGATCGCGATGATTATGGGGCTGGTGCAGCCGACCTCGGGGCAGGTCGAGGTGCTCGGTCACAGTATGCCGGAGGAGAGCGCGGCCGTGCTGGGGCGGATGAATTTCGAGAGCCCCTATGTCGACATGCCGATGCGGCTCACGGTGCGCCAGAACCTCGCCATCTTCGGCCGGCTCTACGCGGTCGATCATCTGAAGGAACGCATCGCCGAGCTTGCGTCGCAGCTCGACCTGACCGACTTCATTGATCGGGCCAGCGGCAAGCTGTCCGCGGGGCAAAAGACGCGCGTGGCCTTGGCAAAGGCGCTGATCAACGACCCCGAGCTGCTGCTGCTGGACGAGCCGACGGCCTCGCTCGACCCCGACACTGCGGATTGGGTCCGGGGCCATATCGAGCGCTACCGGCAACGCCGCGGCGCGACCATCCTGCTCGCGTCGCACAACATGCTGGAGGTCGAGCGTCTCTGCGATCGCGTCATCATCATGAAGCGCGGCCGCATCGAGGACGACGACAGCCCGGCCGGGATCATGGTGCGCTACAACCGCTCGACGCTCGAAGAGGTCTTCCTCGACGTCGCCCGCGGCCGCGACCGGGAGGCGGCGCAATGAACGACCTGTCCTTGCGCATTGCCCCGCATCGCATCGGCGCGATGGTTCTGCGCTATTGGTATCTCCTGCTGTCGTCCTGGCCGCGGCTCCTGGAGCTGATGTACTGGCCAACCCTGCAGATCATCACCTGGGGCTTCCTGCAGACCTATATCGCCAGCAATGCCGGGTTCTTCGCCAGGGCGGGCGGCACGCTGATCGGCGCCGTGATCCTGTGGGACATCCTGTTCCGCGGCCAGCTCGGCTTCTCGATCTCCTTCCTGGAGGAGATGTGGGCGCGCAACATCGGCAATCTGATGATGAGCCCGCTGACCCCGCTCGAATTCCTGCTGGCGTTGATGACCATGAGCCTGATCCGGCTCGCCATCGGCATCATCCCGATGACCCTGATCGCGGTCTGGTTCTTCGATTTCAACTTCTACAGCCTTGGCCTGCCGCTGATCGCGTTCTTCTGCAACCTGATCTTCACCTCTTGGGCGGTCGGCATCTTCGTGTCGGGCCTGGTGCTGCGCAACGGGCTCGGCGCCGAGAGCATCGTCTGGACCCTGATGTTTGCGCTGATGCCGCTGGCCTGCGTGTATTATCCGGTGCAGGTGCTGCCGCACTGGCTGCAATGGGTCGCCTGGTCGCTGCCGCCGACCTACGTGTTCGAAGGCATGCGCGCGCTGCTCTCCGATCACGTGTTCCGCTCCGACCTGATGCTGACCGCGCTCTGGCTCAATGCCGCCCTGCTATTGGCGTCGTTTGCGGCATTCATTGCCCTTTTGCGCAGCGCGCGCCGTGCCGGCTCGTTGCTGTCATCGGGCGAATAATTTGCTTTTTCCCGTGGATTTTCGGGCTCATTTCGCTGCTTTGAGGCACCAACTCGTACAACACCGCATTGACGCTTAATTACGCATTCGGCAGTATGCTGCGTTGCAGAGAGGGTTGAACGAGAATGCCGATAGGTGAGTTTGGCGGTGCGCCGCCCCTGGCGTCGGAAGGCAGTCCGGTCCTGACGACGCCGATGTACTGGATGTACGAAATGGCGCATGCCTCGCTCAATCCGGCGCGCGCTGTCACGGATGCCACCAAGATCCTGTTTCAGAATCCGCTCAATCCCTGGGCGCATACCGAGATGGGCAAGTCGATCGCCGCGGCCTGCGAGCTGTTCGAACGCACCACGCGCCGCTACGGCAAGCCCGAATGGGGGCTCGACGAGACCGAGGTGAACGGCGTCAGGACGCCGGTCGAGGTCCGCGCGATCTGGGAAAAGCCGTTCTGCCGCCTGCTCCATTTCGACCGCAAGCACATCCGCCCGCTGCGCGAGCCGCAGCCGCGGCTCCTGATCGTGGCGCCGATGTCCGGCCACTACGCGACGCTGCTGCGTGGCACGGTGGAGGCGTTCCTGCCGACCCATGAAGTCTATATTACCGACTGGGCGGATGCGCGGATGGTGCCGCTGGCCGAAGGCCGCTTCGATCTCGATGATTACATCGATTACGTCATCGAGATGCTGCGCTTCCTCGGCACCAACATGCACGTGATGGCGGTATGCCAGCCGGCGGTGCCGGTGCTGGCGGCCGTGTCCGTCATGGAGGCCGAGCGCGATCCGTTCGCACCGATCTCGATGACCCTGATGGGCGGCCCGATCGACACGCGGCGCAATCCGACGGCGGTGAACAACCTCGCCCAGGAGCGCGGCATCGACTGGTTCCGCAACCACGTCATCACCAAGGTGCCGTTCCCGCATCCCGGCGTGATGCGCGATGTCTATCCAGGCTTCCTGCAGCTGAACGGGTTCATCAGCATGAACCTCGACCGCCATGTCGACGCCCACAAGGCGCTGTTCGCCAACCTCGTGAAGGGCGACGGCGACCAGGTCGACAAGCATCGCGACTTCTACGACGAGTATCTCGCCGTCATGGACTTGGCCGCGGAATATTATTTGCAGACAGTGGAAACGGTGTTCATCCGCCACGCGCTGCCGAAGGGCGAGATGACGCATCGCGGCGTGCTCGTCGACCCGTCGAAGGTCACGCGCGTCGCGTTGATGACGGTGGAAGGAGAGAAGGACGACATCTCCGGTCTCGGCCAGACCGAAGCGACGCATGGTTTGTGCTCGTCGATTCCCGATCATCGTCGGGTTCACTACGTGCAACCGGGTGTCGGACATTACGGCGTGTTCAACGGCTCGCGATTCAAGTCGGAGATCGTGCCCCGCATCAATGATTTCATGCTGTCGGCAGCCGATCCGAAGTCGCTGCTCGCCATTGCGGCTGAATAAGCGACAACAACGTTCACCGCGCATCCGAATCCGGCTGCGCGGTAACTCCTTGAAGGGACGTTGGAAACCTGATTTCCGGACTGACTCAAGCAGTGAATGTGGCGTCGCTTCTTGAGCGATGCTCTTGAATCTGAATTCAGCTCATGCGCGGCGCGCGAGCCCCAACGGATAGGGGGCGGAACCTGCGGGGCCCCTGTATGTTGGGCAAATGATTTGTTTTTGCGCCGACCGCTTTCCCTGGCGGTGGATATGGCAAAATCCGGGCGAGTTCTTCCCTCCCGGACTGACAGAAATGGCCACTCGCGCGCTACTCTATCGGCGGCCCGCCGAACCTTCGCGTCTTCTCGTCAAGCATGGCTCGCAAATCTACTCGATTAGATTGCGGCGTCACCGTCGTGCGCGACGTTATACCCTGAGAATTCATCCGTCGGATCGCGAAGCGATCCTGACGATGCCGCCGCGTGGCACCATTGTCGAAGCGAAAGACTTCGCGCAACGGCACGGTGCGTGGATCGCGGCGCGTCTCGGTCGTCTGCCCAAGGCAGCGCCGTTCCTGCCGGGCACGCTGGTGCCGCTGCGCGGCGTGCCACACAAGATCGTTCATCGCGCCGGCGAGCGCGGCACGGTCTGGACCGAGACCCGCGACAGCGGTGAGAAGATCCTCTGTGTGGCCGGTGGGATCGAGCACACCGAGCGCCGTGTGCTCGACTTTCTCAAGCGCGAGGCCCGCCGCGACCTTCAGAAGGCAGCCGATGCCTATGCCGATCAGCTCGGCGTCAAGGTGAAGCGGCTGTCGATCCGCGACCAGTCGAGCCGTTGGGGGTCATGCACCTCGGCCGGCTCGCTGTCATTCTCCTGGCGCCTGATCCTGGCGCCGCCCTTCGTGCTCGACTACCTCGCCGCCCACGAGGTCGCGCATCTGGTCGAGATGAACCACTCGCCGAGGTTCTGGAAGGTCTGTGGCAAGATCTGCTCCTCGGTCGACCGTGCCAAAAAGTGGCTCGACACCTGCGGTAATGATCTGCACCGCTATGGCGTCGACGATTGACGCCAACGGTTCTGCGAATTGCCGATTGATCATTGTGAATGGCCCGGCCTCTGGTCCGGGCCATTTCGCTTTGTGCCTGCGGTTAATCGATGTGGAATGCCGACCGCGGCTATCGAATTCTTAAGCGTGCCGACGGCGCGAGCTGAAGATCGGGCCGAATGCCAGGCCGCCTTAACGTGGCTGTAACGCTGTGCTCGTCAAATTTGACGCCATCAGCCCATGGTGATGTCCCAGCCAGGCGCCGGGAGTTTCCTGCAACCAAAGCGCAGATCGTTTCTCTCAAAACGTGCAGCGCGCCCCGAATCGAACGATGCTTGCAAGCGAGTTCCAACCGGCCGCATCTGCGAACCTGCTTTCGGCCGCGCTCGACCGTGTCTCCGAGGCGATTCTCTTTCTCGACGCAGAGGGCCGTGTCCATCACGCCAACCAGGCGGCGGTTGCCTTGTTGCGACGCGACCTCAAGGACCTGATCGGCGCCGATCTCGATCGTCTCGGCCTGCCGGCCGAGCAGCTTCGCGCAATGACCAAGAGCGAAGCCGAGGCGCCCGCTGATGCGCCACACGCGGCCGAGGCGGGCGATGCCGGCCGTGAGATGATGCTCCGCCACGCGGATGGCTCCCGCTGCCGGGTGCGCGCTATCGTTCGCGATCTCCCGTCCGACCACGCGCCGATGCATTCGCTGCTGCTGCTGCGCGACGTGACGTCCGATGTCGAGATGCGCGAGCGCAACGCACTGCTGACCTCGGTCGCCGACCGCAGCAACCGCGCCGTCATCGTCACCGACCACGAGTTGAAGATCCTCTATACCAACGCGGCCTTCTGCAGCATCTTCGGCTACAGCAGCGCGGAGGTGCTCGGGCGGCAAGTGGAGACACTTCTGGTCGGGCCCTGTACCGATCCCGCGACGGTCGAACGCCTGAAGCAATGCGTGGAGGATGATCGGGGCGTCGAGGACGACCTGATGATCTACGACAAAGCGGGCTGCGAGATCTGGACCACGGCCCACGTCAAGGCGCATCGCAACCAGCGCGGCAAGGTCAAATATCTGGTCGGGCTGCTCAGCGATATCCGCGAGACCAAGCAGCTGCGCTCCCTGCAGCAGCTGATCATGTCGTCCTTGGCCTCCGACATCGCGATCGCGACCATTGCCGACCAGCTCTGCCGCCGGGTCGAGGAACTCGCCCCCGACGTCGTCTGCTCGATCCTCCATGTCGACTCGGGAGGACGGATTCATCCGCTCGGCGGCCCAAGCCTGCCGGCGGACTACTCGTCCGGCCTGGACGGCGTTGCGATCGGTCCCGACGTCGGTTCCTGTGGCACGGCCGCCTATCTGTGCGAGCCGGTGCTGGCCCGCGACATCGACAGCGATCCGCGTTGGCAACCCTATAAGGCTGGTCCGCTCGGCGCGGGGCTGCGCGCCTGCTGGTCGACGCCTATCCAGGGCAAGGATGGCCGGGTGATCGGCACCTTCGCCTTCTATTTCCGCGAATGCCGAGGCCCGAGCCCCTGGCACGAGCAGATCGTCGCCGCCTGCGTCCAGCTCGGCGCGCTCGCCATCGAGCGGCAGGAGGTGAGGTCGACGATCTCGCAGGTCGCCTATCACGACATGCTGACGGGCCTGCCCAATCGCGCCCGCATCCCCTCGATGATCGCCGAGGCTATCAATGCCTGTCCCGAGGGCAGCCATCTCGCGATTGCCTTCCTCGACGCCGACAATTTCAAGGACGTCAACGACACGCTGGGTCATGCCGCCGGCGACGAGTTCCTGGTTGCCTTCGCCAACCGACTCCGCGCCCAGATCCGTCCCGGTGACATGCTGGGCCGGCTTGGCGGCGACGAGTTCGTGATCGTGCTGCAGAACCGCGATGCCCTCGAGGCGTCGCTGGCGGCGGCGCGGATCACCGCCGCGCTGGCGATGCCGCTGACGATCGGCAAGCGCCAGGTGCCGATGTCGGCGAGCATGGGGCTCAGCCTGTATCCGGACAACGCCACCGACATCGAGACCCTGATCAAGCAGGCCGATGGGGCGATGTACAAGGCCAAGCGCGCCGGGCGCGCCACCTATCGCTTCTTCAGCGCCGACATCGACAAGCTCGCCGAGGAACGGCTGATGCACTCGACCGCGCTGCGCGAGGCGATCGCGAGCGAGGCCCTGACGCTGAATTATCAGCCGCAGATCTGCACCCGCAATGGCGCGATCCATGGCGTCGAGGCGCTGGCGCGCTGGCATGATCCGGTGCTGGGCGAGGTCTCACCTTCCAAGTTCATTCCGCTCGCCGAGGAATGCGGTCTGATCGAGCAGATCGGTGTGTGGTCGATCAAGCAGGCCTGCCAGCAGATGGCGTCGTGGCGGCGCGCCGGTCTCGACATCCCCTGCATCTCGGTGAACCTGTCGCCGATCAACTTCCAGAACGTCAATCTGGCGGCCGTGGTGGCTCAGATCCTGGCTGCCAACGACCTGCCGGCGAAGATGCTGATGCTCGAGATCACCGAGGGCGTGATTCTCAATGAGCGCGCCACCGTGATCGCCACCATGAGCGAGCTGCGCAACATGGGGGTGGGCCTGTCGCTGGACGATTTCGGTACCGGCTATTCCAGCCTCAGCCGTCTGGCGCAGCTGCCGATCCACGAACTCAAGATCGACCGCAGCTTCATGCGCGATTTCGAGAACGACCAGGGCACGCGGGCGATCGTGACCGCCGTGGTCAGGGTCGGCCAGAGCCTGGACGTCAAGGTCGTCGCCGAGGGCGTCGAAACCGAGCCGCAGCGGCGGCTGCTGGCCGAGCTTGGCTGCGATGCGATGCAGGGCTTCCTGTTCGCGCGGCCGATGGCCGCTGCAGCGTTCAGCCGCTGGCTGCTGGACTACAGCGCGCATCGCGCCAGCCTCATGCTGCGGCAGGTCGGCCGCGCACTGGCGCAGGCGGCCGGCGTCAGCGAGGTCAGCGAGGGCGAGCGCTTATCGCCTGCTGCGATCGCCGCAGCCAGTTGATCGCTGCAAGCCGTCGCCCGCCGCGGCGGCGGGTCTCAAGCTAGCGCTGACCACCAAACAGCCGGTCCACCAGCCAGCCGTCGAGCCCGGCGGCCGCTTCGGGCCGTGTCGTGCCGCGACCCGAAGGTGCGGCCCGCACGGTGGTGGCTGCATTGGCTCCCGGCGCCGAGGGCGCGCTGATCTGCGAGGTGATCTGCGCCAAGGTCGGCGCGAGGCCGGAGCCCTGCGCATTCGGCAGCGCCGCGACCGGCACGCCTTGATGCGCCGCGCGCATGAAGCGGGTCCAGACCTCGACCGGCAGGCCACCGCCGGTCGCCTTCTTGGTCGGCGAATTGTCGTCATTGCCGAGCCAGACGCCGGTGACCAGGCGTGCCGTGTAGCCGATGAACCAGGCGTCGCGGAAATCCTGGCTGGTGCCGGTCTTGCCGGCGGCGACCCAGCCGGGGATCTCGGCCTTCTTGGCCGTGCCCGAGATCAGCGTTTCCTGCATCATCTGGTTCATCATCGCGGCATTGCGCGGCTCGATCACCTGCGCCGGCGGCTCGCTCTGGCGCATGTAGAGCAGCTTGCCGTCGAGCGTCTTGATCCGCGTCACGACATGCGGCGACACGCCGACGCCGCCATTGGCAAACGGCGCATAGGCGCCGACCAGCTCGATCATCGACACTTCCGACGTGCCGAGCGCGATCGACGGGTTGGGATCGAGCTTCGAGGCGATGCCGAGCCGATGCGCGGTCCGCACCACGTTCTTCGGTCCAACCTCGAGGCCGACGCGGACCGCGACGGTGTTGAGCGACATGGCCAGGGCTTGGGTCAGCGTCACCGGGCCGAAATATTCGCGGCTGTAGTTCTCCGGCTTCCAGCCCTTCAGATCGAGCGGCGCGTCCTGGCGCACCGTGTCGGGGGTGAGGCCCTGCTCGATCGCGGTGAGATACACGAAGGGCTTGAACGCCGAGCCGGGCTGACGCTTGGCCGTGACCGCACGGTTGAACTGGCTGTCCGCATAGTTGCGGCCGCCGACCATGGCGCGCACCGCGCCGTCCGGCGTCATCGCCACCAGCGCGCCCTGGCTGACATTGAACTTGACGCTCTTGGCCGCGAGCTCGTCGATGACGGCCGCCTCGGCGACGGCCTGCAGCTTCGGATCGATCGTGGTCTCCACCACGATCGACTGCTCGATCTGGCCGACGAGGTCGTCGAGCACCTCGCCGATCCAATCCGCGACGTAGTTCACGGTCCCGGCGCCGGCCGGCTTCACCGCGACGGACGGATGCGCGATCTGTGCCTGCGCCTGGGCCTCGGTGATGAACTTGGCGTCGGCCATCGCCGCGAGCACAGTCTGCGCCCGTTTGGCGGCGCCTTCGGGGTTGCGGTTCGGCGCCAGCCGCGACGGCGATTTGACGAGGCCGGCGAGCATCGCGGCCTCGCCGATCGTCACCTGCTTCGCCGACTTGCCGAAATAGCGCTGTGCCGCGGCCTCGACGCCATAGGCGCCGGAACCGAAATAGACGCGGTTCAGATACAGTTCCAGGATCTCGCGCTTGGAATATTTGCGCTCCAGCCACAGCGCGAGCTCGGCCTCCTGCAGCTTGCGCGCCAGCGTGCGCTCCTGGGTCAGGAAGAGGTTCTTGGCGAGCTGCTGGGTCAGGGTCGAGCCGCCTTGCGACACGCCGCGATGCAGGATGTTGGCGACGAGTGCGCGGGCGATGCCGATCGGATCGATGCCCCAGTGCTGGTAGAAGCGGCGGTCCTCGATGGCGATGAAGGCCTTGGGCAGATAGGGCGGCAGATCCTTCAGCGCGACATTGGCGCCGGCCATCTCGCCGCGCTGGGCCAGCATGGTGCCGTCGACACCGACGATGTCGATGGTCGGCGGGCGCTTGGGAATCTCCAATGATTGGATCGGCGGCAGATGCGCACCGGCCCAGACGACCACCCCGACCAGTGCGATCACCCCCCACAGGCCGCAGACCAGCGCCCAATAGGCCATGCGTCCGATCGAGAGTCCCCAGCGGGATTGGCCGCGGCTCGGCTTCGGCTTGGGTGGTGCGGCCTTGGGCTCGCGCGCCGGCACATCGTCCTCGTCGTCAGGCTCGACCGGCTTTTTCTTCGCAGCCGATTTCTTCGGGGCGTCTTCGCCGGCGGGGATGCGGTCCTTGGGATCAAGACGCAGATCGGCCATCGCCGCCGCAAGGCCGAATCGCGGCTCCTTGCGCCCGCCGCCCTGTTTCCGTCCCCGCGCCATACGCAACCCGAGCCCGCGACCTGCCGTCCAGCCACGCTAATGTCCGGAGTTTAAGGGGCAGTTAGGAAGAGCTTAACGCGCGATTAGGAGTTTCGCGCTGCTAACGCGGCGTTATGGTTAAGCTCTGGTAAACAACAAACCGGCGAGGACAATCATGGGTCATATCGATCCTACCAAGGAGGTGTTTGCGCAGTTCCGGGAGAGTGACCGGCCGGGCCCGATCCACATGCTGAACCTGGTCCGGCTGCGCAAGGAGGCGGACTATCCCGACGGACGCAAGGTGAGTGGCGCCGAGGCCTATGCCGCCTATGGACGCGAGAGCGGCCCGGTGTTCGAGCGTCTCGGCGGCCGCATCGTCTGGCAGGGCCGCTTCGAGCTGATGCTGATCGGTCCACAGGAGGAGCGCTGGGACCACTGCTTCATCGCGGAATATCCAAGCGTGCAGGCGTTCGTCGAGATGATCCGCGATCCGGTCTATCGCGAGGCGGTGAAACACCGGCAGGCCGCGGTGGAGGACTCGCGGCTGATTCGGCACGCTGTGCTGCCGGTCGGAAAGAATTTCGGCGAGGTGCCGGCGGCGTAACGGTCCTTCTCCATTCTCTCTGTTGGTTTGACATTAGCGCCGCCGCGCAACCAGTGCGTTCCCTCCCCCCTTGTGGGGGAGGGCTAGGGAGGGGGGGGGCACGGAGACGGTCGCCCGTGGGCTCCGCTCCCCAACCCTTCCCCACAAGGGCGGGAGCGCAGCGATGGGCTGGGTGAGAGATGGCCCTCACTCTGTGAAAGCGCAGCGCAATGACTGTCGATTGAGATTGCAGGCGCTTGCCCCAATGTCGTCATTCCGGGCTCGCGCTTCGCGCGCCCCGGAATGACGTGGGGAGAGAGCAGGGGCCGCGAAGATAGGTGACTTTGTTCGGCGAGACACTTCGGATCAGCCGAGAGGCTGCGGCGTACTGCATGCCCCGCCTGCGCGGGGCATGACAGTGCTGTGTGCGGAAGCAGGCTCGGCCTCAAACAGCCCTGCTTCAGACAGGTCGGCTTATCCCGCGGCCCCCGTGTCCTCGATGATCGGGCCGAACAGCTCCCAGCGCTCGCCATTGAACCTCATCATCTGCATCTGCTTGTTGATGCGGAAGTCGGTCGGCGAGGTGTTGATCGACAGGCCGGGCAGCGCCAGGCTCGGCACGAAGCCCTTGATGTTGGCGGCTTGGCGCATGACGTTCTCGCGCGTCAGGTCGTCGCCGCATTGGCGCAGGATCTGCACCAGCAGCTCCGCGGTCGAATAGCCGTAGGTGTTGACCGTGTTGAGCTTGTCGCCCTCCGGGTAATATTTGTCCATGAACTCGAAATAGGCCTTCACGCCCGGATCGTCCTTCCATTGCGGATCGGCCGGGTCCTTGCCGTAATTGGTGCTGATGATGTCCTTGGAAATGTCGAGGCCGGCCGGCTTCAAGGTCGCCGACACCGGGCTGGCATTGATGTCGAGGATGTGCACCGGCTTCCAGCCGAGATCGGCGAGCTTCTTGATCGCCTGCGCCGCGAATTTCGGCGTCGAGGCATTGTACAGCAGATCCGCACCCGACGATTTCAGCTTGACGATCTGGGAGTCGACCGTCGGATCGGACAGCTCGTAAGACGCCTCCGCGACGATCATGGAATCCGCCTTGGCGCCAAGACCGCTGCGCAGGCCGGCGATGTAGTCGCGGCCGAGATCGTCGTTTTGGTAGAGGATGCCGATCTTGGCGTTGGGATGGTTGGCGAGAATGTATTTCGCGTAGATCCGTCCCTCCGATTGGTAGTTCGGATTATAGGCGATGGTCCACGGGAAGTTCTGCGGATCGGTGAAGCGCGAGGCGCCGGTCGAGGCCAGCAGCTGCGGCACCTTCTTGCCGTTGAGATATTTCTGTACGGCAGCGTTCGACGGCGTGCCGATGATCTGGAAGGTGAACAACACCTCGTCGCCTTCGACCAGCTTGCGGACCTGCTCGACGGCCTTGGGCGGCGAATAGGCGTCGTCATATTGAATCAGGTTGAGCTTGCGTCCGTTGATGCCGCCTTTGTCGTTGATCATCCTGAGATAGGCAGCCTGGGTCTTGCCGATGCCGGCATAGGCCGAGGCCGGGCCGGAGAACGGTACGGTCTGGCCGATCTTGATCTCGGTGTCGGTGGCGCCGGTGTCGTATTTCTTTTGGGCGAAGGCTGATGAAGCAGGCAGCGCGACGGCAAGCGACGTAGCAAGCGCCATCGCACATGTTTTGGCGCCGAGACCGAACAGTGACGTTCTCATGCGAGTCCTCCCTTCGGTGAGATAGGCCGATGGTCTTGTTGGTTGTTATGTCGCCATCGCTACACGCGAGTGTGGAGGAACCAAGTCGACAACGCAACGCTTCGTGGCGCGACGAACGGGCGCAATCTGTGCCGCAACGCAAAACGGGGCCGCGCCATCGCGCAGCCCCGTACCGTTGATCAGCGTGTTCGATGACGACTGCCGACTACTCTATTCTGTGGTGCGGCAACGGAGGTTCACCTCTCCCATTGGGAGAGGTCGGATTGCATCGCAAGATGCAATCCGGGTGAGGGGCTACGGTCGATCTGATCGTGTGGAAACACCCCTCACCCGGCGCTGCGCGGCGACCTCTCCCCGATGGGGAGAGGTCGACTGAGATCGTGGCAGCTAACTTGGTCAGATCGCGCGTGAGCCAGCTAACCCGCTGCGCCCTTGTCCTCCAGGATCGGGCCGAACAGTTCCCAGCGCTCGCCGTTGAACTTCATCATCTGCAACTGCTTGTTGACGCGATAATCCGTCGGCGAGGTGTTGATCTTCATGCCGGGAAGCGCGAGGTCGCCGACGACATCCTTGAGCGAGGCCGCCTGCTTCATGACGTTCTCGCGGGTGAGATTGTCGCCGCACATCTCGAGCACGCGGGCGAGCAGCTGCGCGGTCGAATAGCCGTAGGTGTTGAAGTTCGAGTTCTTGTCGCCGTCCGGATAATACTTGGCCATGAAGTCGAGATAGCGCTTCAGGCCGGGATCGTCCTTCCAGGTCGGATCCAGCGGCTCCTTGCCGTAATTGACCGAGATCACGCCCTTGGCGGCGTCGAGGCCGGCCGGCTGCATGACGGCGCCGACGGAGGTCGCGTTGATGTCGACGATATGAACCGGCTTCCAATTGAGCTCGTGCAGCTTCTTGATCGCCTGCGCGGCCTGCTTGGGGGTGGCGGCGGAGAACAGCAGGTCGGCGCCGGCCGATTTCAGCTTCAGGATCTGCGAGTCGATGGTCGGGTCGGAGACCTCGTAGGACGCCTCGGCGACGATCATCGTCCCGGCCTTGTCGCCGAGCCCGGCTTTGATGCCGTTGAGATAGTCCTTGCCGAGATCGTCGTTCTGATAGAGCACGCCGACCTTGGCGGTGGGATGCTCCTTCAGAATGTATTGCCCGTAGATGCGGCCCTCGGTGAAGTAGTTGGGATTGTATCCCATGGTCCAGGGGAAGTTCTTCGGATCGGTGAATTTGGATGCGCCGGTCGCGGCGAACAACTGCGGCACTTTTTTGGCGTTCAGGTATTTCTGAACCGCGGCGTTGGACGGCGTGCCGATGATCTGGAACGTCAGCAGCACCTCGTCGTCTTCGACCAGCTTGCGGACCTGCTCGACGGCCTTCGGCGGCGAATAGGCGTCGTCATACTGGACGAGCTTGATCTTGCGGCCGTTGATGCCGCCCTGCTCATTGATCATGTTGAAATAGGCGGCCTGCGTCTTGCCGATCGAGGCATAGGCCGAAGCGGGACCCGAGAACGGCACGGTCTGGCCGACCTTGATCTCGGTGTCCGAGGCGCCGGGATCATACTTCTTCTGGGCCGAGGCTGACGTGACGGAGAGGGTGACAGCCAAAGCGGCCGCTCCCGCGAGACGGAAAAATCCCTGTCGCATGGGGTCTATCGTTCCTCCTGATGTTTTATGCGGCTGGTCTGCCCCGGGCAGGGCGCCATCGCTTTCGGCAGTGTGGAGGAAGGGCTGGGCCAGCGCAAGGCGAGCGGGGGGAGGCGAGGAGGGTTCCGCGAGGCTGGGCGCGCCGCCGTGCGCAGAGCCGGGATCCATAGCCGTAGGCGGTCGTGTGGTGACGACCCGGAGTGGCGATGGCGCCTCAAACAAGTCCCGGGATGATGGATCCCGGGTCGGCGCACGCCACCGACGCTTCGCGCCGTCGTGCTTGCCCGGGACGACACCAGTGATGGGATGCAGTCCGCCTCAGCCCGCGAGCCAGACCAACACGAGTCCGATCGTGGCCGGCACGCTCTGGATGAACAGGATCTTGCGGCTGGCGGTGGCGGCGCCGTAGAGGCCGGCCACCAGCACGCAGAGCAGGAAGAACACCTTGATCTGGAATGCGAATGCCGGCGCCGGGTGCGCGAGGCCCCAGAACAGGCCGGCGGCGAGGAAGCCGTTGTAGAGGCCCTGATTGGCGCCGAGCACCTTGGTGGCCTCTGCGCGCTCGGGCGTGTTGTTGAACGCCTTCAGCCCGGCCGGCTTGGTCCAGAGAAACATCTCGAGCACGAGAATATAGACATGCAGCAGGCCGATCAGCCCGACGACGATATTTGCAATCAATGCCATGGTTCGGCTCCCCCAAGCCCATCTGGACCGGCGGTGGCGCCGGTCCCCTCAATTCGTTCCGTCGCGGACAGCCGCCGCGTCTGACCTGCTCGATGCCTTCAGGCCGCCGGCTGAGCCGCCGTGTCGTCGCTGGCGAGCAGATGCAGCAGCGCGCTCTTGATCGCTGCCTGCCGCGTCGGCGCGTTGATCTGCGCGCCCAGCAGGTCGGTGACGTAGAACACGTCGCGCGCGCGCTCGCCGAAGGTCGCGACATGCGCCGAGGCGATGTTCAGGTTCAGCTTCGAGATCGCGGTTGTCAGCTCATAGAGCAGGCCAGGGCGGTCGAGGCCGGAGACCTCGATCACCGTGTAGAGTTCTGACCACTGATTGTTGATGCTGACCTCGGGCTCGACCGAGAACGCCTTGTGCTGCTTGCCGCGCGTGGTCCGCCGCGCCACGGCGTCCGGCAAACGCAGCTTGCCTTCCAGCACCTGCTCGATGGTTTCGCCGATCCGCGTCGCACGGCGGCCCTCGTCCTCGTCGCGCTCATATTCGCGGGAGATCGCGATGGTGTCGAGCGCGCGGCCGTCGGTCGTGGTGTAGATCTGGGCGTCGACGATGTTGGCGCCGGCCGAGGCGCAGGCGCCGGCGATGATCGACAAGAGCCACGGATGGTCCATGGCGAAGATCGTCAGCTCGGTGACGCCGCGCGCCGGATCGAAGCCGACATTGATCGCGAGCTTATGGCCGGCATCCTCGCTCGCGCGCACGAAGCGGGCGTGGCGGATCTTGCGCGGCAGCTCGACCTTGAGCCAGTAGGCCGGATAGTGCCGGCCGATATAGGTGTTGAGCTCGTCCTCGGGCCAATCGGTGAAGGCGTTGCGGAACTCGGCCTGCGCCGCGGTGATGCGCTTGGCGCGGTTGACCTCGGAGAAGCCGCCGGTCAGCACCGGCTCGGTCTCGTAATACAGCGTGCGCAACAGCTGCGCCTTCCAGCCGTTCCAGACGCCGGGGCCGACGCCGCGAATGTCGGCGGTGGTCAGGATCGTCAGCAGCTTCATCTGCTCGACCGACTGCACCACGGCGGCGAATTTCTCGATGGTCCGGCGGTCCGACAGGTCGCGCGACTGCGCCACCGTCGACATCGTCAGGTGCTCCTCGATCAGCCAGGCCACCAGTTCCGTGTCGGCATTGTTGAATCCGAGCCGCGGACATAGCCGGCGCGCCACTTTGGCGCCGGCAATCGAATGATCCTCGGGCCGGCCCTTGGCGACGTCGTGCAGCAGCACGCTGATATAGATGACGGCGCGGTGCTCGGGCCGGATCTTGCGCATCAGGTCGGAGGCCAGCGCGAACTCGTCGATGCCGCCGCGCTCGATCTCCTGCAGGAACCCGATGCAGCGGATCAAATGCTCGTCCACCGTATAGTGGTGATACATGTTGAACTGCATCATCGAGACGATCCGGCCGAAGGCCCGGATGAAATGGCCGAGGACCCCGGTCTCGTTCATCCGCCGCAGCACGGTCTCGGCGTCGTTGGAGGTCAGGATCTCCATGAACAGCCGGTTGGCGTCGGGATTGTCGCGCAGCTCGGTATTGATCAGGTTCAGCGAGCGCGTCACCGCGCGCATCGCGTCGGGATGGAAGGCGAGGTTGTTCTTCTGCGCCAGCCGGAAGATGCGGATTAGATTGACCGGGTCGTGCTTGAAGACGTCAGGTGCGGCGAGATTGATGCGGTTGTTGTCGACGATGAAATCGTCGCTTTCCGGCACGCGCCGCCAGCTGTTGCCGGTTTTGAGGCGCGAGATCACCCGGCTCAGCACCGGCGCCGGCTTGGCCTGCTGGTCCTCCAGCTTGGCGCAGAGGATGGCGGTGAGGTTGCCGACCTCCTTGGCGACCAGGAAATAGTGCTTCATGAAGCGCTCGACGTCCTGCATGCCGGGGTGGCTGGTGTAGCCCAGCCGGACGGCGATCTCGCGCTGCAGGTCGAACGACAGCCGCTCCTCGGGCCGGCCGCTGACGAAATGCAGATTGCAGCGCACCGACCACAGGAAATCGGCGCAGCGTCGGAAGGTCCGGTATTCGTGGGCGTCGAATACCCCGCGCTCCACCAGCTCGGCGGTCTCGCGCACCCGGTAGACGTATTTGGCGATCCAGAACAGCGTGTGCAGGTCGCGCAGCCCGCCTTTGCCGTCCTTGACGTTGGGCTCCACCAGATAGCGTGATTGGCCGCCGCGGCGGTGCCGCTCCTCGCGCTCGGCGAGCTTGGCAGCGACGAACTCGGCCGCGGTGCCCTGCACCACCTCGGTGTCGAAGCGTTCGACCAACTCGTCATAGAGCGGCCGGTCGCCGGCGAGATAGCGCGTCTCCAGAATGGCGGTGCGGATGGTCATGTCGCCGCGCGCCTGCCGGATCGATTCATCGACCGAGCGGGTGGCATGGCCGACCTTCAGGCCCATGTCCCACAGCGAGTAGAGGATGGCTTCGGCGACCTGCTCGCCCCAGGCGGTCTGCTTGTAGGGCAGGATGAACAGGAGATCGATGTCCGACTCCGGCGCCATCAGGCCGCGGCCATAGCCGCCGGTCGCGACCACGGCCATCCGCTCGGCGCCGCTCGGCACCTGCGACCGGTACAGATGCTGGGTGGCCGCCGCGTAAAGGATGCGGATGATCTCGTCCTGCACGAAGCACAGCCGCTCGGCGCAACGCCGGCCGTGGCGGTCCTTCAGGAGCTGCGCCTGGGCCACGGCGCGGGCCTTGACCAGCTCGGCCTTCAGCAACTGCACCACGGCGGCGCGGAACATGTCCTCCCGGCCGGAATGTTGCGCGGCGAGCGCATCGACGGTCGCCGCGAGGCCGGCGCTGTCAAATTCGGGGAAGCTTTCGGGTCTGGAATTCGGAGTGACGCTGTCCATGGATGCAACCGGATATCGAACAAGGCCAGTGCTGTCACGAAACTTCCAATGCGGCAATCGATCCATGCTGCCGTCGGCCGCATGGAGATGAGGATTGTTCTCGGCGAGGCAATCGAAAGGAAAAACAATTCTCGCGAGCCCCTGGCATAACGCATTGAAACAACAGCGATGTTTTCTCGATCAGGAGGATTGATGATGGGTGGACTGTCAAGGCGCGGATTCGCCGGGCTTGCGGCCGTGTTTCTACTGGGCTGCGGCGCCGCACGCGCCGCCGAACCGGTCAAGGAGATCCGCATCGACTGGGCGACCTATAATCCGGTGTCGCTGGTGCTGAAGCAGAAGGGGCTTCTCGAGAAGGAGTTCGCCAAGGACGGCATCAGCATCGTCTGGGTACAGTCGGCCGGCTCCAACAAGGCGCTCGAGTTCCTCAATGCCGGCTCGCTCGATTTCGGCTCGACCGCCGGCTCCGCCGCACTGGTCGCCAAGATCAACGGCAACCCGATCAAGTCGATCTATGTCTATTCGCGGCCGGAATGGACGGCGCTGGTGACGGGCAAGGACTCCAAGATCGCCTCGGTCGCCGATCTCAAGGGCAAGCGCGTCGCAGTGACCCGCGGCACCGATCCGCACATCTTCCTGGTCCGCGCGCTGCTGGCAGCGGGCCTCACCGACAAGGACATCACCCCGGTGCTGCTGCAGCATGCCGACGGCAAGGCGGCTTTGATCCGCGGCGACGTCGACGCCTGGGCCGGGCTCGATCCGATGATGGCGCAGGCCGAGGTCGAAGAGGGAGCCAAGCTGTTCTACCGCAAGGCCGATGCCAACACCTGGGGCATCCTCAATGTGCGTGAGCAGTTCCTGAAGGACAATCCCGACATTGTCCGCCGCGTGCTCGCCACCTACGAGGTCGCGCGCAAGGATGCGCTGGCCAATTACGACGACCTCAAGAAGACGTTCATCGCCGTCACCAAGCTGCCGGACAGCGTGGTCGACAAGCAGCTCAAGGAGCGCACCGAGCTGACCCACAGCCGCATCGGCGCCCCTCAGCGCGAGTCGATTTTGGCAGCCGGCCTCGCGCTGCAGCAGGCCGGTGTGGTGGACGCCAAGGTCGACGTGAAGGCGACGCTGGACGCTCTGATCGACGATCAGGTCCCGCTGCCGACGAATTGAGGCTTGCTTCATCCTCCAGGGGCACCAGACCCGCGGAGAGTCCCCCTCACCCGGATTGCATCTTCGATGCAATCCGGCCTCTCCCCGCAAGCGGGGCGAGGTAAAGGGGAGAGCGCCGCGGCATGGCCGCCTGACGCGGCATGAACGCCATCGTCACGCCTTGCATTCTCGCGCGAGACACTGTTCTCACTATGACCATGACCGTCGAACTCCAGGCCCCCGCCGCGGCGGCGACACCGCAGACCGCCAGCCAGCCATGGCTCACGCGGCTGACGCGTCCGCTGCTCGGCTTGCTGCTGCCGCTGTCGCTCGCACTCGCCTGGGAGCTTGCCGTCTGGGGCGGCTGGTCGAACGGCCGGCTGGTGCCGCCGCCGTCAAAGGTCTTTACCACCATCGCCGAGCTCGCCCGCTCGGGCGAGCTGACCCGGCACATCGTCGCGACGCTCTCCCGCGTCGGCATCGGTTTCGGCTTCGGCGTCGCCGCCGGCACCTTGCTCGGCGGCATCTGCGGCTATTGGGGTCTCGCCCGCCGGCTGGTCGATCCGACCATCCAGGCGCTGCGCGCGATCCCCTCGATCGCCTGGGTGCCGCTGTTCATCCTGTGGCTCGGCATCTTCGAGACCTCGAAAGTGGCGCTGATCGCGGTCGGCGTGTTTTTCCCGGTCTATCTCGGCCTGACCGGCGCGATCCTGTCGGTGGACCGCAAGATCGTCGAGGTCGGCCGCATCTTCCGCCTCTCCGGCCCGGCGATGATCCGCCGCATCCTCCTGCCGGCCGTGCTGCCCGCCTATGTCGTGTCGCTGCGCGTCGGCCTCGGTCTGGGGTGGATGTTCGTCGTTGCCGCCGAGTTCATGGGCGCGTCCGAAGGCCTCGGCTACCTGCTGATCGACGGTCAGCAGCTCGGCAAGCCGGCGCAGATCGTCGCCGCCATCGTGATCTTCGCCATCATCGGCAAGGCCACCGACTGGCTGCTCGAGATCGCCACCGCGCCGCTGCTGCGCTGGCAGGACAGTTTCGCGCGCCAGAGCGGAGCGGCCTGATGCTGCAGCTCGCGTCCGTCACCAAGGTCTATCCCAACGGCGTCCACGCGCTGGAGCGGTTCTCGGCCGAGATCCAGCTCGGCGAGATCATCGCCATCATCGGCGGCTCCGGCTGTGGCAAGTCGACGCTTCTCCGCGCTGTCGCCGGGCTCGACCGCGCCAGCGCCGGCACCGTGACGCTGGACGGCGAGACGATCACGGCGCCACACGCCAAGGTCGGCATCATTTTCCAGGAGCCGCGGCTGCTGCCCTGGCTCACGGTCGCCGACAATATCGGCTTCGGCCTGTCCGAGCTGCCTGCGGCCGAGCGCCGCGAGCGCGTGGCCAAGGCGTTGGCGCGCGTCGGCCTTGCGGACAAGGCCAAGGTCTGGCCGCGCGAATTGTCCGGCGGCCAGGCGCAGCGCGTCGCGATCGCCCGCGCCTTGGTGGCGCAGCCGGAGGTGCTGCTGCTCGACGAGCCGTTCTCGGCACTCGACGCCTTCACCCGCAAGGATTTGCAGGACCATCTGCTCGATCTCTGGGCCGATACCCGCCCGACCCTGGTGCTCGTCACCCACGATGTCGAGGAAGCGGTGGTGCTGGCCGACCGCGTGCTGGTGATGCGGCCGCATCCCGGCCGGTTGTTCGAGGAGATCACCATCAATTTGTCGCGCCCGCGCGACCGCAATGCGCCGCTGTTCGAACAGTTCAAGCGCCATGTGTTGACCGCGCTGGACCGGTCGCTCGACCGGACGGTGCCGGACATGCAGGGCAGGCGTGACGCGGGCGGCGGGCTGTGGTGGTGACATCGGCGGCGCGGCCCGGTACATCTCTTGCGAATGGTAGGAAATGAATCCGGGAGAGAACGACAATGGATGCTGCCGAGCTGCGCGCCATGCAGGCGCCGATCAAGGAACGCTACAAGGCTGATCCCTCCGCTGCGGTCATCACGTTGAAGGCCAAGGGCGAGGTCGGCGGCGAAGGCCTGACCTGCAAGCTCGAAACCGGCCGCGCGCTGGCCGTCGCCGGCCTGCATCCGGCCACCGGCGGCTCCGGGCTCGAACTGTGCTCCGGCGACATGCTCTTGGAGGCGCTGGTCGCCTGCGCCGGCGTCACGCTGAAATCCGTCGCCACCGCCGTCGAAGTCCCGCTGAAGAGCGGGCTGGTGCTGGCTGAAGGCGATCTTGATTTCCGCGGCACGCTCGGCGTCGACAAGGAGGCCCCGGTCGGCTTCCAGGAAATCCGCCTGCGCTTCGAGGTCGACACCGACGCCCCGCAGGACAAGCTCGACCTGTTGCTCAAGCTCACCGAGCGCTATTGCGTGGTCTACCAGACCATCAAGAACGGCCCGAAGGTCTCGGTCAGTTTGAAGCGGGTGGCGGCGTAGCCGCTAGCAACGGTGTCGTCCCGGCCTCGTGCGTAATTGCGCATGCGGAGCCGGGATCCATAACCACCGTCGGTCATCGCTGACCCGGTTGGTCACTCCGATCTGCTCTTTCTCATGACCGCCTGTGGTTATGGGTCCCGGGTCAGCGCTCGCCGTGGCGGTGCGTGCGCATCGCCGCGGTCCGCTTGCCCGGGACGACGGCTGGACATGTCCCTCGATCCCACCTTACTGCTCGTCCTCGGTCTGCGCATGGCGATCGCGGCGTCGTTCGTGGTGTCGGCGTCGATGATCGCCGAGCGCACCGGGCCGGTGATCGGTGCGCTGGTCGCCACCCTGCCGATCTCGGCGGGGCCGACCTATGTGTTCCTGGCGCTCGACCACGATGCCGCGTTCATCGCGGAAGGAGCACTGACCAGTCTGCCGATCAACGCCGCGACGATCTTTCTCAGCCTCGCTTACGCCGTGCTGGCACAGCGCCACAGCGTGTGGATTGCGAGCGCCACCGCCGTCGCGGTGTGGCTCGGTCTGGCGTCGCTGATCAAGAGCGTGCAATGGACGCTCGCGATGGGCATCGTCGCCAACATCATCACCTTCGCGATCTGCCTCCCGCTGCTGCAGCGCTATCGCCATGCCAAGATGCCGCTGCTCACGCGGCGCTGGTACGACGTGCCGTTGCGCGCCTCGCTGGTCGCGACACTCGTTGCCACGGTCACCTCTGTCTCCGGCTGGGCCGGCCCCAGCGTCTCCGGCATCCTGGCGCTGTTTCCGATCGTCTTCACCTCGATGATGCTGATCCTGCAGCCGCGCATCGGCGGTCCTGCGACCGCCGCCGTGATGGCCAACGGCGCCTGGGGCCTGATCGGCTTCTCGCTGGCGGTGGTCGTGCTGCATCTCGGCAGCCTGCATCTGGGCGCCGTCGCCGGCTTGAGCGGCGCGCTGGCGACTTGCGTCGGGTGGAATCTCGGCCTGTGGTGGCTGGGGAGAAAGACGGCGCCCGCGATTCGCTAGCTCCATCCCCCGTCATTGCGAGCGAAGCGACGCAATCCAGGGCTCGGATGGGACCCTGGATTGCTTCGGCGCAACGGCGCCTCGCAATGACGGAGAGACAAATTAGCCCTTCGGCAGCTTCGCCTTCAGCGCATACAGCGCGTCCATCGCTTCGCGCGGCGTCATCTCGTCGGGATGCAGCGCCTTGACCGCGGCGATCAGCTCCTCCGCTTCTTTCGACATCGCGGGCTCGGCCGCCGCGCGCGACGGTACGGCGAACAGCGGCAGGTCATCGACCAGCGCCCGCGCGTTCTGGCCGCGGTCGGCGGCCTCCAGCTTCGCCAACACCGATTTGGCGCGGCTGATTACGGCCGGCGGCAGGCCGGCGAGCTTCGCGACCTGGATGCCGTAGGAGCGGTCGGCGGAGCCGGGCAGCACCTCGTGCAGGAACACCACGTCGCCGTGCCATTCCTTGACCCGCACCGTGGCGTTGAACAGCCGCGGCAGCTTGGCGGCGAGCGCCGTCAGCTCGTGATAATGCGTGGCGAACAGCGTGCGGCAGCGGTTGCTCTCGTGCAGATGCTCGATCGCGGCCCAGGCGATCGACAGGCCGTCGAAGGTCGCGGTGCCCCTGCCGATCTCGTCCAGGATCACCAGCGCGCGCTCGCCGGCCTGGTTGAGGATCGCCGCCGTCTCGACCATCTCGACCATGAAGGTCGAGCGTCCGCGCGCCAGATCGTCGGCGGCGCCGACGCGCGAGAACAGCCGGTCGACGATGCCGATGCGGGCCCGCGTCGCCGGAACGAACGAGCCGATCTGCGCGAGCAGGGCGATCAAGGCGTTCTGGCGCAGGAAGGTCGATTTACCCGCCATGTTCGGGCCGGTGAGCAGCCACAACTGGCCGCTTTTGTGCCCCGGCGTCGGCGACAGATCGCAGGAATTGGCGATGAAGGGCTGGCCTTCGCGCTTCAAGGCCTGCTCGACCACCGGATGGCGGCCGCCCTCGATGGCGAAGCCGAGCGAGCCGTCGACCTCCGGCCTGATGTAGTTGTCATCGACCGCGAGCTTGGCCAGCGCAGTCGCGACATCGAGCATCGCAAAGCCATGGGCCGCAGCGCGCAGATCGTCGCCGATCGCCAGCGCTTGTCCGCACAGCCGGTCGAAGATCTCGAGCTCGAGATTGAGCGCGCGTTCGCCGGCGTTCGCGATCTTGGCCTCGATCTCGCCGAGCTCCGATGTCGTGAAGCGCACCTGTCCGGCGAGCGTCTGGCGATGGATGAAGGTCGCGTTCAGCGGCGCCGACATCAATTTATCGCCGTGCTGCGCGGTGACCTCGACGAAATAGCCGAGCACGTTGTTGTGGCGGATCTTGAGCGCCTTGACGCCGGTCTGGTCGGCATAGCGCGCTTGCATCGAGGCGACGACGAGGCGGGACGCGTCGCGCAGATTGCGCGTCTCGTCGAGGGTCGAATCATAGCCTGAGCGGACAAAGCCGCCGTCACGCTTGATCAGCGGCAACTGCTCGTCGAGCGCGCGGCTCAATTCTTCGGCGAGCGCGCGCGCCGGCCGCGCCAGCGCCGCCATCGCGGCCGCGATCTCCTGCGGCGGCTGATCCAGCGCCGACAGCCGCCCGAGCGCCTGGTCGGCGGCGAGGATGCCGTCGCGTAAGGCCGCGAGATCGCGCGGGCCGCCGCGGCCGACCGACAGCCGTGCCATCGCGCGCGTCATGTCCGGCGCGCCGCGCAGGATCGCGCGGATGTCCTCGCGCGCGGCGCTGTCGGCGACGAACACGTTGACGGCATCGAGCCGGCGGCCGATCTGCGCCGGCTCCGTCAAGGGCGCCGCAAGCCGCTGCGCCAGCAGGCGTGAGCCGGCCGAGGTCACCGTGCAGTCGATGGCGTCGAGCAGCGAGCCGCGGCGCTCGCCGGCGAGCGTGCGCGTCAGCTCGAGATTGGCCCGGGTGGCCGGGTCGATCGCCATGGTGCTGCCGGTCGCCTCGCGCGCCGGCGGCGCCAGCGGCGGGCGCTGGCCGACCTGGGTGCGCTCGACATAGGTGACGCAAGCGGCCGCTGCGGTCGCTTCCAGCCGCGACAGCACGGCCAGCCCATCCATGGTGGCGACGGCAAAATAGTCGCACAGCCGCCGCTCGGCGGTGGCGCCGTCGAACACGTCGCGCGTCAGCGGCGTCACCGCGGCGAGCTCGCGCAGCACCGGTTCGAAGACTTCATCCGAATACAGCGCATCCGAGATGATCACTTCGTTCGGATTGATGCGGGCGAGCGTCGCGGTCAGCTCGGCGAAGGCGCATTCGGTGACGATGAAGTCCGAGGTCGAAATGTCGATCCAGGCGAGCCCGAGCCGGTCGCCGCCGGAGGAGCCGCGGCTGCGCGCGATCGCCAGCAGATAATTATTGGCGCGGGCATCGAGCAGATTGTCTTCGGTGAGCGTGCCCGGCGTCACCACGCGCACCACGCCGCGCTTGACCACGCTCTTGTTACCGCGCGCCCGCGCTGCCGCCGGATCCTCCATCTGCTCGCAGACGGCGACGCGGATGCCTTGCGCGATCAGCCGGTGCAGATAGTCCTCGGAGCGCTCCACCGGCACGCCGCACATCGGGATGTCCTGGCCCTGATGCTTGCCGCGCTTGGTCAGCACGATGCCGAGCGCCTTCGACGCGACCTCCGCGTCCTCGAAAAACAGCTCGTAGAAGTCGCCCATCCGGTAGAACAAGAGGAGCCCCGGATGGGCGGCCTTGATGTCCAGATATTGCTCCATCATCGGCGTGAGCTTGGCCGGCGCCTCGGCGGGCGCGGTTTCCTGTGGAACCGGGGCGGTGATGGGCTGCTGGATCGTCATGGCGCGGAAACTAGCCAATTTGCCCGGACGGTCCTACCGCTTTGCAGGCGATGTCCCGGTTTTCCACGATGGCAATGTCGCCCCCGATATGGTGCCTGAGATGATCGCAGCTCTCTCCTCTCGTCATTCCGGGGCGTGCGCAGCACGAACCCGGAATCCATCATGCGGCGGGTCGTGTGGACCGATCGATTCCGGGCTCGTCGCGCTTGCGCGCGCCGCCCCGGAATGACGGAGAGTTTGAGGCGGGGCCTGCGCTGAACCTCGGACGGTGGCCGGCTTTGCTCCTCCCCCGCGGGCGGGGGAGGTCGCATCCGACGGCGCCACGCATACCACCCCGCGCCCCCGTCATTTGACCTGCCTTCGGCGCACTCCTAAAACCGCCGTCAATTCTGACCAGAAAACATCGAGATCCCGGGAGAGAGCGATGCGAGACGTGTTCATTTGCGATGCGGTGCGGACCCCGATTGGCCGTTTCGGCGGCTCGCTGGCGAAAGTGCGCACCGACGATCTCGCGGCGACGCCGCTGAAGGCGCTCAAGGCCAAGCATCCGAATCTCGACTGGGCCGCGGTCGACGAGGTGTTCTTCGGCTGCGCCAACCAGGCCGGCGAGGACAACCGCAACGTCGCGCGCATGGCGCTGCTGCTCGCGGGCCTGCCCGACTCCATTCCCGGCCAGACGCTCAACCGTCTCTGCGCCTCCGGCCTCGACGCGGTCGGCGCCGCGGGCCGCGCCATCCGTGCTGGCGAGGTCGATCTCGCGATTGCCGGCGGCGTCGAATCGATGACGCGAGCGCCGTTCGTGCAGGGCAAGGCGACGGAAGCGTTCTCGCGCTCGGCCGAGATCTTCGACACCACGATCGGCTGGCGCTTCATCAATCCCTTGATCAAGCAGCAGTACGGCGTCGATTCGATGCCGGAGACCGGCGAGAACGTCGCCGAGGAATTCCAGGTGTCGCGCGCCGACCAGGACGCGTTCGCGATCCGCTCCCAGCAGCGCGCCGGCCAGGCGATCGCGTCAGGCTATTTCGCCGCCGAGATCACGCCGGTGTCCGTACCCGGCGGCAAGGCTGGTCCCATCACCGTCGACAAGGACGAGCATCCGCGTCCCGAGACCACGCTGGAAGGTCTCGCCAAGCTGAAGCCGATCGTGCGCAATCCGGGTACGGTGACCGCCGGCAACGCCTCGGGTGTCAATGACGGCGCCGCCGCGATGATCCTGGCCTCGGAAGCGGCGGTGAAGAAGCACGGCCTGACGCCGCGTGCGCGCGTGCTCGGCCTTGCCTCGGCCGGCGTGCCGCCGCGCATCATGGGCATCGGTCCGGTCCCGGCCGTGCGCAAGCTGATGGAGCGGCTCGGCCTGAAGATCACCGATTTCGACCTGATCGAGCTGAACGAGGCGTTCGCCAGCCAGGGCATCGCCTGCCTGCGCCAGCTCGGCGTCGCCGAGGATGCCGATTTCGTCAACCCGCATGGCGGCGCCATCGCGCTCGGCCATCCGCTCGGCATGAGCGGCGCGCGCATCGCGATGACCGCCGTGCACGGGCTGGAAGTCCGCGGCGGCAAGCGCGCGCTGGCCACGATGTGCGTCGGCGTTGGGCAGGGCGTCGCGCTCGCCGTCGAGAAGCTCGACTAATACTCCGCCGTCATTGCGAGCGAAGCGAAGCAATCCAGAGTCGCATGTGTAGCCCTGGATTGCTTCGTCGCTGCGCTCCTCGCAATGACGGAGAATGCCGAGGGATCGTGCCATGACCATCTCCCGCGAACAGGACGTCACGCCGGCGGTGCTGGCGGTGATGGAGCAGACCTCCAATCCGCGGCTGCGCGAGATCATGGTCTCGCTCGTCAAGCACCTGCACGGCTTCGTGCGCGATGTCCGTCTCACCGAGGCCGAATTCCGCGAGGCCGCCGCCCTCATCGCTGAACTGGGACAGCGCACCAACGACACCCACAATGAAGTGGTGCTGATGGCCGGTTCGCTCGGCGTCTCGCCGCTGGTCTGCCTGCTCAACAATGGCGATGGCGGCAACACCGAGACGGCGCAGTCGCTGCTTGGCCCGTTCTGGCGGCTGAACTCGCCGCGGACCGAGAATGGCGGCTCGATCGTGCGCTCGGCCACACCGGGTCCGGCGCTGTTCGTCACCGGACGCGTGGTCGATCCGCACGGCGCGCCGGTCGCCGGCGCCGAGGTCGACGTCTGGCACGCCTCGCCGGTCGGCTATTACGAGAACCAGGATCCGGAGCAGGCCGACATGAACCTGCGCGGCAAGTTCACCACCGATGACGACGGCCGCTTCTGGTTCCGCTCGGTGATGATGGTCGGATATCCGATTCCGACCGACGGCGTGGTCGGCCGGCTCCTGAAGGCGCAGGGCCGGCATCCGTATCGCCCGGCGCATCTGCATGCGCTGATCGTCAAGCAAGGCTTCAAGGTGCTGATCTCGCAGGTCTACGACCCCCACGACCCGCACATCGACAGCGACGTGCAGTTCGGCGTGACCAAGGCCTTGTTGGGCAACTTCATCCGCCACGACGAACCGCATCCGACCGACGCCGACGTCACCGCGCCCTGGTACGCGCTTGATCACGTCTACCGCATGGAGATCGGCGACACCGTGCTGCCGCGCGCCCCGATCAAGTAGCCGCTAAGCGGTGGTCGTTGCAGGCTTTCTCGCCTGCAGGCGAAATACGGCATTTCATGAGCGGAAAATCCCCGGGGGCTGGGGGCGGCGCTGGAGGAGCCACCGCCCCCGCCCGGCACATCACGAGTGGGGCGCTCATGAGGTGCAGTCTCTGCGCGCAACTCATACGCAGAGATCCGAGTGGGGTATGGAAACGATAGCTGGAATCGGGCCGGCTTGAAGTTACAATTGCATCACGAGCCGGTCACCTTTTCGCTATCCGACGCGCGCCGCGTCCGAACGCCGCACGCGCGTCCGCAGCATACGCATACCGGGAACTACTCCATCACAGCGTGCTCCGCCGGCGCGGACTGGGCGCGGAGCGCGGTGCGGGTCGAGCCGATCATGACGGCGAGCGGGATCGACACCAGGATGAACGTCATCACCAGCTGGTAATCGTGGGAGAACGCCAGGATCTGGGCCTGCATCATGACCATGGCATCGGCCATCGCGCGTCCGGCATCGGTCGACAGGTTGAGCAGCCCCGCCACGTTCGGCATCTGCAGAGCGTGGTTGAACGGGTTGATGTGCTCGACCAGGATCGCGTGGCTGCGGCGTGTTCCTTCCGTCAGCTGCGCGATCGCGATCGAGATCCCGATCGAGCTTGCGACGTTGCGCACCAAAGTCAGCATTGATGTTCCATCCGTGCGCAAATGGCCCGGCAAGGTGAGGAACGCCACGGTCGACAGCGGCACGAACACCAGGCCGAAGCCAAAGCCCTGCATGATGCTGACGGTGATGATCTCGGGCACGCCGGTGTGGTCGGTCCAGCCGGTCATCTGGAACAGCGACAACGCCGTCAGCGACAGTCCGACCACGATCAAGGTGCGCGCCTCGATAAAACGCAACAGCCGGCCGACCAGCATCATTGCGACCAACGTGCCGCAGCCACGGGTCGCCAGGAGGACGCCGGCGGTGATGATCGGATAGCCGATGACGTTCTGCAGATACGGCGAGGACAGCGCCATGGTCGAGAATAGCACAAGGCCCATCACGGTCATGAACACGCAGCCGCCGACGAAATTACGGTCCTTGAACAGCGCGAACTGGATGAACGGCCGTTGCGTGGTCAGCGAATGGGCAAGGAAGTAGTAGAAGCCGACGCCGGCAATGATGAACTCGATGATGATCTCGTTGCTCTCGAGCCAGCCTTGATCCTCGCCGCGATCGAGCGCGATCTGCAGCGAGCCGATGCCGATGGCGAGCGCGACGAAGCCGAACCAGTCGAACGTGAGTTCCGCATTCGGCTTGGTTTCCTCCATGAAGGCCATCAGGCCGAGCACGGTCACGGCGCCGAACGGCAGGTTGACGAAGAACACCCAATGCCAGGAATAAGTCTCGGTCAGCCAGGCGCCCAGCGAGGGCCCCATGATCGGGCCGAGCATCACGCCCATGCCCCAGATCGCCATCGCCTTGGCGCGCTCATGCAGCGCGTAGGAGTCGAGCATCACGGCCTGCGACAGCGGCACCAGCGAGGCACCGAACACGCCCTGCAACAGGCGGAACAGCACCATCTGGGTGATGTCCTGGGCCAGACCGCACATGACCGAAGCAATAGTGAAGCCGGCCGAGCAGACGATGAAGGTGCGCTTGCGGCCGAAGCGGTTGGCGATCCAGCCCACCGGCGCGGTCATGATCGCGGCCGCGACGATGTAGGAGGTCAGCACCCAGTTGATCTGGTCGGTCGAGGCTGACAGCGTGCCTTGCATGTAGGGCAAGGCGACATTGGCGATGGTGGTGTCGAGCGCCTGCATGATCGTCGCCGTCATGGCGCAGATCGTCACCATGTTGCGGCGGAACCCAGGAACCGCCGAGGATGAGGCCGCCGGCGCAGTCATCGCGGCTACTCCTCCTTCTCCGCCGCGTGGGCGGCGCCGAAAAGACCCGCCAGCGTGCGCTGATGGCCGGTGTCGATCGACACGTTGACGCTCATGCCGGCCTTGAGCCTGGTGACGAACTTGTCGGTCTTGTCGAAATAGATCCGGACCGGCACGCGCTGTACCACCTTGACGAAATTGCCGCTGGCATTCTGCGGCGGCAGGATCGCGAATTGCGCGCCGGTGCCCGGCGACAGCGAGCCGATGGTGCCCTTGAAGCGATGGTTCGGGAAGGCGTCGACATCGAGCTCGACCGGCTGGCCGACCGCGACATAGGTGAAGTCGCTCTCCTTCGGATTGGCGTCGACCCAGGGATTGCTGACGTCGATCACCGAGAACACCGGCGTGCCCGCGGTGACGAAGCGGCCGAGCTGGATCTGGTCCACCTGGGTGGCGACGCCCGGCATCGGCGCGCGCAGGGTGGTGTGGTCGAGGTCGCGCTGCGCGTCCTCGAGCTTGGCCTTGGCCTGGACGTAAGGCGGGAACTGCTCCAGCGGCAGATCGGGATTGCCGAGCAGCTGCGTCCTGGCGTTCGACAGCTGCTGCTTGATGAACTGCGCCTGCGCGCTCGCCGTCACCAGCGCATTCGCGGCATTGTCGAGATCGAGCTGCGAGCCGAAATTGTTCTTGGCCAGGGTCTGCTTGCGCTCGACGTCCTTCTGCTTCAGGTCGATGCCCTGCTGTGCCAGATCGAGCATCTGGCCGTAGATCTTGACGTTGGCGGTGAGATTCTCATAGCTCGTGCGCGCCTGCTCCAGCGCCGCCTTGGCTTGGTCCACCGCGAGGCGATAGGGCACCGGATCGATTTCGAACAGTTCGTCGCCCTTCTGTACCTGCTGGCCTTCCTTCACGACGACCTTGACGATCTTGCCGGAGATGTCGGGGGTGATGAGCACCTTTTGCGCCCCGACATAGGCGTCGTCCGTGGTCACGTAGCGGCCGCCATTGAGATAGAGCGCGAGGCCGCCGGCCGCGGCGAGCAGCGGCAGCACGACCAGCAGCAGCGGGCGGCGATAACGCCGCAAAAATCCAGGCCGCGCCGGCTTGGCTTCCACGGCCGGAGGCGGCGCCGCATCGGGATTGGTCTTCTGGTCAGGGGCGAGTTTCAGGGCTGGCTCAGCCATAGCGCTGCTCCTTTCGCTGCGCGTCACACAGGGACTGCAGGGCGTTTCTGACATTTTCTTTGATGGCTTCGAGATGGGTCATCAGCCGTTCGGCCTCGGCCGGGCTGATGCCCTGAAGGGCGGTGTCGGTCAGCTCGCCGCGCAGCACCGCCAGCTTGGCGAGCAAGGGGCGTGCAGCCTTCTTCAGATAAAGCCGGTTGACGCGGCGATCGGTATCGTCGCCGCGGCGCTCGATCAGACCGGCCTCGGCCAGCTTGTCGATCAGCCGCGTCAGGGTGATCGGCTGCATCTCCATCTGCTCGGCGAGCTCCGATTGTTTCAGGCCTTCGTTGCGCTCGACCTTGGCGAGCACCGCCCATTGCGCGCGGGTCATGCCGAAGCGCGCCGCCTCCTTGTCGGCATAGGCGCGCACCAGGCGCTGCAACTCGCCGAGCGTAAACAGGAAATTCACGTCCACGGACGTGCGGGGCATGGCTGATCTCGGGTGCAAGCGGGAAACGAAGCTGAGGCTCTTATGAGCCTCGAATATAATAAGCAAGCTTATGAATATTTGATGGTGACGGAGTGCGGCCGGGCCTTGTCACAAATGCATGGCTCGGCCGCCCGCCCTTTGGCGGGAGCCGAAGGGAATGCTAGATTGTCTGCAATGACCCTCGCAAAACCCACCTTCCCGGCGCCGGACCATGATCATGGCCGCTGTGCGGCCGATGGTCTGACCCACGCCGAGCGCGTCTGCGCCCAGCGCGGCCAGAAGTTCACGCCCTTGCGGCGCCAGGTGTTGGAGGCGTTGCTCTCCAGCCATCGGCCGCTCGGCGCCTATGAGATCATCGAGGAACTCGCGAAGGTGGCGCCGCGGCCGGCCCCGATCACGGTGTATCGCGCGCTCGAGTTCCTGATGGCCAACGGCCTGGTGCACCGCATCGAAAGCCGCAACGCCTTTCTCGCCTGCGCGCATGACCATGAGCAGACCGCGCTGGTGGCGTTCCTTATCTGCGAGAGCTGCGGTGCCGTCGGCGAGGTTCCCGCCGCGCCGATTGCGGAGAGTTTGAAGAGCGCGGCGGCGGCGTCGGGGTTCCTGCCCAAGATGTCGGTGGTCGAGATCACCGGCCTCTGCGCACATTGCCAGAAGGCGGCCTGAGCGCGATAAGCGTTCGGCCCAACGAAAATCAACGTCGGCCGGGAGCAAATGTCCGCAAACTCATCGCCACCGGCCGGGACCCGGCCGCTCGGTCCGGGCGCGATCGCCATCGTGCTCGTGCTCTGTCTGTCCTGGGCCTTCAACCAGATCGCGATCAAGCTGGCGCTGCCGGAGATTCCGCCGCTGCTGCAGGCGACGTTCCGATCGGCCGGTGCGCTGCCGGTGCTGCTGATCTTTGCGCAGCTGCGCGGCGTGAAAATGTTCGAGCGCGACGGAACGCTAGGGCTTGGTCTGGTCGCGGGGGCGCTATTCGGGTTCGAGTTCGTGCTGATCTATCAGGGCCTGCTGCTGACCTCGGCGTCGCGGGCCGTGGTGTTTCTCTACACGGCGCCGTTCTTCGTCGCGCTCGGCTCGTTCCGCTTCCTTGGCGAGCGGCTCGGCCCGGCGCAATGGGGCGGCCTCGCCATGAGCTTCACCGGCGTGGCGCTGGCGATCGGCATTCCCCAGGCCAATGTCGACGGCAGGGTGCTGCTCGGCGATCTCCTGGTGGTCGGTGGCGGCCTGCTGTGGGGCGTGACCACCGTGTTCGTCAAAGGCACAAGGCTGCGCTTCATCGCGCCCGAGCGCGCACTGGGATACCAGGTCGGTGTCTCGGTCCCGATCATGGCGGCGGCGGCCCTGATCGCCGGCGAACGGCTGGCCCAGGTTCCCAGCCCCTTCGTGATCGGGCTGATGGCCTACCAGTCGATCTGGGTGGTCGGCACCACGTTCACGATCTGGTTCGCGCTGATCAAGGCCTATTCGGCCAGCAAATTGTCGGCATTTACCTTCATCACCCCTTTATTCGGGGTCGTGGCGAGCTATTTCATCCTGCATGACGCCCTGACGCTGGCCTTTGGCCTGGCTGCTGTGCTTGTGATCATTGGGCTTTTTCTCGTCAACCGCCCGAACCGTGCGGTCCTGGCCGCGACTGATCCATTGCTGAACGTCACCAAAACCTGATATCCGAGCGCCCATGAACAAGCCCGAGATCATGACCCAGACCGATATCGCCGGACCCGCTCCCCGGCATCAGACCACCAAAGTCATGGTCGGCAACGTCGCCGTGGGCGGCGGTGCGCCGATCGTGGTCCAGTCCATGACCAACACCGACACCGCCGATGTTGAATCGACGGTGGCCCAGGTCGCAGCGCTGGCGCGCGCCGGGTCCGAGATGGTCCGCATCACCGTGGATCGCGAGGAGGCCGCGGCGGCCGTCCCGCATATCCGCGAGCAGCTCGACAAGCGCGGCATCACCACGCCCCTGATCGGCGATTTCCATTACATCGGCCACAAGCTCCTGACCGATTATCCGGCCTGCGCCGAGGCGCTGGCCAAGTATCGCATCAATCCCGGCAATGTCGGCTTCAAGGACAAGCGCGACACCCAGTTCTCGACCATCATCGAGCTCGCCAACAAATATGGCAAGCCGGTGCGCATCGGCGCCAATTGGGGCTCGCTCGACCAGGAGCTGTTGTCCAAGCTGATGGATGAGAACGCCGCGTCGGCGACGCCGCGCGACGCCCGCGCCGTGACCCGCGAGGCCATGGTGCAGTCGGCGCTGCTGTCGGCCGCACGGGCGCAAGAGCTCGGCATGCCCAAGGACCGCATCATCCTGTCGGCCAAGGTCTCGGCCGTGCAGGACCTGATCGCGGTCTATCAGGACCTCGCCGCACGCTCCGACTACGCCATCCATCTCGGCCTCACCGAGGCGGGCATGGGCTCCAAGGGCATCGTCGCCTCCTCGGCCGCGCTCGGCATCCTCCTGCAGCAGGGCATCGGTGACACCATCCGCATTTCGCTGACGCCGGAGCCCGGCGGCGATCGCACCCTCGAGGTCCAGGTCGCGCAGGAGCTGCTGCAGACCATGGGCTTCCGCACCTTCGTGCCGCTGGTCGCGGCCTGCCCGGGCTGCGGCCGCACCACCTCGACAACGTTCCAGGAACTGGCGCGTTCGATCCAGGATTTCATCCGCGAGGAAATGCCGGCCTGGAAGTCGAAATATCCGGGCGTCGAGAATCTCAACGTCGCCGTCATGGGCTGCATCGTCAACGGCCCCGGCGAATCCAAGCACGCCAATATCGGCATCTCCCTGCCGGGCACCGGCGAGGCCCCGGCCGCCCCCGTGTTCGTCGACGGCAAGAAGTTCCGCACGTTGCGCGGGCCGACCATTGCCGCCGATTTCAAGGCGCTGGTCATCGACTACATCGACCAGCGCTACGGCAGCGGCGCGAAGGCGCCGGAGAGCGTGACCGCGGCGGAGTAGGACGCGCCCGGATCTGGGCCGGCGGCGCCTCCTGCGCCGTGGGCTGATTGCGCGGTGCGTCAGATCGCGGCGCAAACGTCTGCCCTTGAGTTTCTCCGTCATGCCCGGGCTGTCCGGGCATCCACGTCCTTCCGTGGATGCCGAACGACGTGGATGGCCGGGACAAGCCCGGCATCACGGTGGGGAAGCAGACGAGCGCATCACTCCGGTCGCCATCGGCGATGGTGCTGTTGCAGACGGGTGGAGCTCAAGAAGACAAAGCCCGCGGTGAGATCTCGTCCTCAAGATCTCGTCTTCAAGATTTCGTCGTGAGCACGACAGCTGACTCAGCAGCCGTTGGCCGCTTGTGCAGCTTACCTCGGTCTGAAATTCGTCGCCCGCGGATCGGCCGCAACGCGCCGCCGCCGTGCCGCCCTACTGCAGCCCCGCATGATCGGCACCCTGACGCCTGGGGAAACGGCGTCTCGATGAATCTCGACATCCGCGACATGACACTCGACGAGACCGCGATGGTCATCGACTATTTCTATTCGTCGACGGTCGAGCAGCTCGATTTGATGGGTATCGATCCGACGCGGATGCCGACCAGGCCGGTCTGGAGCCATCTGTTCAAGTCACTCTATGAAACGCCGGTTGCCGAGCGCGCGGTGCTGATGGTGGTCTGGCAACTCGACGGCCGGCCGATCGGCTTCTCCAGCTGCGATCGGATCGTGCGCGGCAGCCACGCCAATATGCATCTGCACGTCACCGCGCCGGAGCTGCGCGGCCGCGGCCTCGGCACCGCCTGCGTCAGCCGCAGCGTCGACCTCTATGTCGAGCGGCTCGAGCTCAAGCGGCTGTTCTGCGAGCCGCATGCCTACAACACCGCCCCCAACCGCGCGTTGCAGAAGGCCGGCTTCCGCTATGTGAAGACCTATAAGACCGTGCCGGGTCCGATGAACTACCACCAGGCGGTGACGCGCTGGATGATCGAGCGGTAAGGCCGCCGGATCGCTCCGGCTGGGCCACAAGCGCCCGCGAATGTCGCCTTGCGTTCTCAGGAGGTGTTTGCGCCCGTCCTGAGGATCAGCCGGTGCCGGCGTTCGATCGCCGGCCCGCGCTCACGCGGCAAGTCGCCTGAGGCCGCTGCCGATGGCGTCGACGATCTGTCCGATCTGTCCCTCGTCGATCACCAGAGGAGGCGAGAGAATCAGGGTGTCGCCGAGGGCGCGGATGAACACCCCGCGCTCCAGGCAGACCTCGGCGCAGGCGCGCGCGCGTTCGCCCGGGGCGCCGTCTCCGCCGTCGATCTCGATGGCGCCCAGCAGGCCGAGATTGCGGATGTCCCTGACCGGTCCGAGCGTGCGCAGTCCGTGCAGCGCATCCTCCCAGATCGGCGCCAGCCGGGCAGCCCGCTCGAACAGCCCTTCGTCGCGGTAGACGTCGAGCGCGGCAAGTCCCGCTGCGCAGGCGAGCGGGTGGCCTGAATACGTGTAGCCGTGGGCGAGTTCCGGAACCGCCTCGGGCCCCTGTGACAGCCCGTCGTGAACGCGATCGCTGATCAACACGCCGCCCATCGGCACGGTGCCGCTGGTCATGCCCTTGGCGCAGGTGATGAGGTCGGGGCCGACCCCGAGGGCCTGGGCCGCGAAGGGGGCGCCGAGCCGGCCGAAGCCGGTCACCACCTCATCGAAGATCAACAGAATGCCGTGGCGGTCGCAGATCTCGCGCAGCCGCTGCAGATAACCTTGCGGCGGCGGCAGCACGCCGCCCGCGCCGGCGACCGGCTCGACGATGACCGCGGCCACCGTCGATGGATCGACCGCGAACAACAATCCCTCGAGCGCATCGGCGAATTCGACGCCATGCGCCGGCTGGCCGCGGCTGAACGCGTTGCGCGCCAGATCATGCGTGTGCGGCAGGTGGGACGTCGCCGGCAACAACGCGCCGAACTGCGCGCGCTGCCAGCCGATGCCCGATACCGACAGGCCGCCGAAGCCGACGCCGTGATAGGCGCGCTGCCGGCCGATCAGTCGCTGGCGGTGTCCCTCGCCACGCGCCCGATGATAGGCCAGGGCGAACTTCAGGGCGCTGTCGACGGCTTCCGATCCGGAGCCGGCAAGAAACAGATGGCGAAAGCCGGGTGGTGCGATCTCGACTACACGGTTCGCGAAATGGAAGGCCAGCGGATGACCGACGCCGAAGCTCGACGCGTAATCCAGCTTGCCGGCCTGAGCCCTGATCGCCTCGACGATCCTGGGATGGCAATGGCCCGCATTGACGCACCAGAGTCCGGCGATCGCATCCAGCACGCGGCGGCCATCGGGCGTCGCATAATACATGCCTTCGGCGGCGGAGAAGAACATCGGCGTCTTCTTGAAGCGCCGGTTCGCCGTCATCGGCATCCAGAAGGCTTCGAGATCGTTGGGTGGAACGTCGATCGATATCGCGTCTGGCATCTGTTTCTCTCTCGGGTGTTGATGAGACGGGTGCGGCTCGGACTTAGTTGGCCAGCGCGGCTTCGACAGCCTTCAGGTCAAGGTCCTTGTTGATGGCGTCGACCAGCTCGTTGGTCGCGATGTCGCGCGCATCCACCTTGTCCTTCAGGATGCCGGCATCGCGGAGCCAGTCGAGATAGCGCTGATAGGTATCGAGGCTGCTCTCGCCCCAGCGGATGTCGGTCGACTCGAGCGTCCATTTCGCGATGACCGTGCTGAGCATCGTGGTGGCCTGGTCCAGGGCCTGGACCGGGTCCATGCCAGCCGGGACCACCTGCGGATAGACGGCATGGAACATCTCGCTGGCTGCGCGCGGCTTGGCGATCGTGTACAGCACGCCCATCGTGTAGGCGCGCATCATGCGGCTCAAGAGATCGCTCTTGGTCTTGATGGTGTCGGGTGTGGCCACGAAGCTGTTGGCAGGGAAAGAGCTGAGAGATTTGTCGTCGAGCTGGCGCATCGGCACGCCGGCCAGTTCCATCAGCGCGTATTGCGTGTCCCATTGCGATACCGCGTCGATGTCGCCCCGCTTGAGCAGGACCGCAGTCTGGGCCGGCTGCCCGGACACCACGATCCGAATGTCGCGGTCGGGGTCCAGCGACGTTGATTTGGCGACCGATCGCGCGACGATCACACCCGCCGACGCCATCGAGGTGACGCCGATCTTCTTGCCGCGCAGGTCGGCGTAGGTCTTGATGGGACTGTCGGCCGGCACCGCCAGCCCGAAGATGTTGCGGCGATAGGCGGTGTAGAACACCTGGGTTCTGACGCCGGTCAGACTCAGGATGGCGACTGGATCGACCGTTGGCACGGCGACCAGCACCTCGCCGGTGGCGACATTGCGGACGCAATCGGAGGAGCCGGGAAAATTGACGAGCTCGACATCCACGCCGGCCTGCTTGAACCAGCCCAGCTTCGTCGCCACGGCGAACGGCACGGCACCTGTGGTCGGAACGCTGGTGCACCAGCCCACCCTGACCTTGGTCTGCGCGATGGCGGCCGTAGCCTGGAGCAGCACCGCAACGCCCAGCGATGCGGCGACGAGTGCAGACTTGTAGTTCATGTCCTCTTCCTCCGTTTGACCGACCCGCGACACGCAACGTCATGCTGCCGGGGGAGACGTTGGCTCAGCGCGAAACGGCCAGCGTGTTCTCGACCTCGGTCGCAGGCGACGCGCGCTTTGATGGGGTCGATGCGGCGCGGCCGGCATTTTCCCAGAAGATCATCCGGCGGCGCGCCGACTTCAGCGCCTGGTTCAGGACCAGGCCGACGATTGCGAGCACGATCAGGATCGAGAACACGCCGGCGGTATCCATGGAGAAATTCATGCTTTGCATCAGCATGCCCAGGCCCTGCTCGGCTCCGATCAGCTCGGCGACCACCGTTCCAATCAAGGAAAGTGTCATCGCGATCTCGAGCCCGGCGACGATCATGGGCAGAGCCGCGGGCAGCCGAAGCATGGTGAAGATCTGGCGCTCGGTACCGCCAAGCGAGCGGATCAGGTCGATGCCGTCGCGATCGGCGGCGTTGAGGCCGGCGATGGTGTTGACCATCACCGGGAAAAAGGTGACCAGCGCGGCGGTGACGATCTTCGATGTGATGCCGAGGCCGAACCAGAGCACGATCAGCGGCGCCAGCGCCACTTTCGGCATCGACAGGAACATCACGATGTAGGGATAGACGAAATAGGCGATGTGTCGATTGAGCGCGATTCCGACGCCGAGCACCAGGCCGACGGCGGAGCCGAAGATGAAGCCGAGCAGCACCTCCGCAACGGTGATCAAAGTGTGCTGAAGGAACGGCCCATTCGCAAAGCCGCGCCACAGCGCCTGTGCGACGGCCGATGGCGCCGGAAGGATGAAGGGCGCGATGCCGAACACGCGGATCACGACCTCCCAACTCACGAGCAGGCCGGCGAGCAGCAGAACACTCAGAAGACGGTTGCGCGGCGTGTCGACGGAGGCGAGGTCGAGCATTAGTCCGCTCCTTTGGCGCCGAAATGGGTTCTGATGCGGTTGACGTAGTGGCCGAACGCGGTGCTGCCCATCATCTCGAGCGTGCGAGGCCGCGGCAGATCGATCTCCAGCACTTCGGCGATCCGTCCCGGTCGCGCGGTCATCACCACGACGCGGTCGGCGAGGAAGACGGCTTCGGAGATCGAATGGGTGATGAGCAGGACGGTGTTGCCGTTGCTCTGCCAGAGCCGCTGCAATTCGACGTTGAGGTTCTCTCGCGTCATGGCGTCGAGGGCGCCGAAGGGCTCGTCCATGAGCAGGATCGCCGGATTGTTCACCAGCGCCCGCGCGATGCCGACGCGCTGTTGCATGCCGCCCGACAACTCCGCTGGATATCGGTGGGCGAAATCGGCAAGGCCGACCATGGCGAGCAGGTCGCGCGCCTTCGGCAGGTTCTGCTGGCGGCCGCGGCGCTGAACGTCGATGGGAATCAGGACGTTTTCGAGCACGGTGCGCCACGGAAACAGGACGGGTGACTGGAAGACGATGCCGATGTCGCGCCGCGTTCCCCGGACGATGTCGCCGCCCAGCCTGATCTCGCCGCGGCTCGGCGCGATCAGCCCGGCGATCATGCGCATCAATGTCGATTTTCCGCAGCCGGATGGGCCGACGACCGTGACGAACTCCCCTGCACGGATGTCCAGGTTGATGTCGTCCAACGCCATGACGCCGGTGTCGTCGGTGCCATAGGTCTTGCAGAGCGCGGAGACATGGATCGCGGAGGGGTGAGCACCGGGAGCGGCGGAGAAGTTCGGCGATGAAGCCCGGTATGGGGTCCGTTGGTCCTGCGAGATCCGGTCATCCATGGCTTCTTCCCTCTCCGCCTTAGAACCCGAGCGCCATCCCGTCCTTGCGCTGGTCGGATGCCCCGATCAGAATGCCGCGTTCGCGATCGATCCAGACCGCTTGGGCGCCACCGATCGGAAAATCAGACCACTCGACCGTGTGGCCGCGGCCTTCGAGGTCGCGCTTCACGTCGGCTGAGATGGCCGTCTCCAGAGACAGCTTGCCGTCGAAGGCGAACGAACGCGGCACGTCGGCAGCTTCCTGGACGCTGCGTCCGTGATCGAGGATCTGCGAGACGAAGTGGGCGTGGCCCGTCGCCTGGTAGTGGCCGCCCATCACGCCGAACGGCATCATGGGAAGGCCGTCGCGATAGAGCATCCCCGGAATGATGGTGTGCATCGGGCGCTTTCCAGGGGCGATCGCGCTTGGATGCGCCGGATCGGTCCGAAAGCCGAGCCCGCGATTATGCAAGAGCACGCCGGTCGTGGGCTCGTAGAGGCCGCTGCCGAACGGGGCGAACAACGAATTGATCAGCGAGACGGCGTTCAGATCGCGATCGACGACGGAGACATAGACCGTGTCCTTGTGCTCGATCTCGCCCCAGGCCTCCGGCGCGGTGGCGCGGTCGGGTTGGATCAGATCGCTCGCGCGCTGCGTCCAATCGTCGGACAGAAAGCTGGCGGCAGGCGTGTGTCCGAACGCGGGGTCGCAGAAATAGGCGTCGCGCGCACGGTAGGCGGCCTTGGTCGCTTCGGCCAAATAGTGGATCCGGTCGGCCTCGGAGTGCCGCGCATGGCCGAGCGCGAAGCGTTCGATCAGGCGCAGAATCATCAGCGCCGCCAAGCCCTGTCCCGCTGGAGGGCATTCGTAGACCGTGTGGCCGCGATAGGCCGTGCTGACCGGCTGCACATAGTCGCTGTGCTCGCTGGCGAAGTCGTTGATGCTGTGCAGCCCGTCATGGGCGCGCAGCTTGCGTGTCAACGCCTCCGCCACGCTGCCGCGATAGAACGCAGCCGCGCCGTCTTGAGCCACCGCACGCAAGGTGCGGCCAAGGGCCGGATTACGGAAGAGGTCACCGAACGCCGGCGGCTTGCCGCCAGGCAGGAAAACTGCGCGGGCATCGGGATCGCGCGAGAGCTTGTCGACCTGTCGTGCCCAGTCCCATGCGACGCGCGCGGTGACCCGCATGCCCTGCTCGGCGAGGCCGATCGCCGGCGCGAGGACCTCCGCGAGGGACTTTGCGCCATAATCCTTGTTGAGCGTGCACCAGGCTGCGATCGCGCCGGGGATGGTCACGGCATGGGCCGACTGGTCCGGAATCGCCGTCAGGCCGCGCTCGACGTACCACGCGGCCGTCGCAGCCTGCGGCGCGCGGCCCGAGCCGTTCAGCGCGATCGGCGACGCGCCGTTCCAGGATAACAGAGCGAAGCAGTCACCGCCGATTCCGGTCATATGCGGCTCGACCACGCATTGGACGGCGACGGCGGCGATCGCCGCGTCCATGGCGTTGCCGCCTGATCGGAGCATCTCGAGGCCCGCTGCCGACGCCGCCGGATGCGACGTACAGACCATGCCGCGTTCGCCGATGGCGTCCGAGCGTCCGGGCCTGCTGAAGTCACGCATGGCTGCGGTCCTGTGCCGAGAGTTGTGATGCTGCGCGGGCGAGTCGTGGACCGATCTCATGTTCGAGCCGCTCGGCCGTGACTTCCGACGGCATGCCGCCGCAATTGAGCGCGAGCACCAGCCCCTCGGGCGTGACCAGCGGCGCGCCGACCGCGAACACGTCCGGGCGCCTATCGCCGAGCGAGACGCAGAAGCCGCGCTCGGCCAGCGACGTGAACGCCTTGTCGATGCCGCCATCGATCGTCTGCCACTCCGCCTTGGTCCATTTCAGGCGCAGCCGGCGCAGCAGCAGCGTGCGCTCGTCCGCCGGCAGCGCAAACAGATAGGCCCGTCCCATCGACGTTGTTTCGATGGGAAGCCGCGCGCCGAGATCGAAGCGGGGCGGGCGCAGGCCCGCGTGCCGCGCTGTTTCGATCGTCAGCATCTCGTTCTGATCCGGCATGCCGAGAGAGGCGGGCAACCGGGCGAAATCGGCGATGTCCTGCAGCAGTGGCCGGGCGGCGAGGCGGTGCGGCATGCCGGCCAGCAGCGAGTGGCACAGCGCGACCACGCCGCCCCCCAATTGGTAACGACCCAGGCGCGGCACATAGGACAGATAGCCCAACGCGGTCAGCGTCTGCGTCAGCCGTGAGATCGTGCACTTGGCGAGACCGGTGCGTGCCGCCAGCTCGGTATTGCTCAGCGATGTCTCGCCGGGCTGGAAGGCCCTGAGCACCGCGAGGCCGCGAGCCAGTCCCTGAACGATCCGCGTATCCTCGCCGGGGTCCAGCAGGGCCGTATCGGTCTTGCGTTGCACCGGGGTGAGCCGAGCCATCGTGCACCTCATTTCTGAAATAGAATTTCAGATATCGAAATTAATCTGTCAAACGGTCATGAGGCCGCGGCTGCGGAACTTTTGAGCCTGACGTGCGGAAATTGGCGGCAAACGGCTGCCGCTTGGTCAGATCAGATCATCAGAGCGAGCGACGGTGCCGACGGTCATGTCCTGGGCATGATCCATCGAAGTTGTCCGGCATCTCCGCTACGGCGACCCGGGATCGTCGTTGGCGGGGATGGCCGACGCCGGCGTGCTGGGGGCATCGTGCGGCGGGCGTATGCGCCGCGGCGTCATCGGCGCCATCCGGCTCACGGATCGGCGCCGTTCGTCCACCGGAGAACGGGTGCTATTTCGGACGAGCAGCGCTGGCCGAGGACGGGATGTCGTCCGTTAAAGCGGCAGGTGCTCGTATTCCCGATTGGCGAGGCTTGCCTCCTCCAGATCGAGGTCGCGCTCGATGCGGCGGCGGGTCTCGTCGGTGATCTTGCCGTCGCGCAGCATCACATGGATGAACTTGCGTTCCGCCGTGATCAATTCGCGCGTCAGTTCGATGCCGAGCGCGGACGCGTCGTTGTCATCCGGCTTGAGACCCTCGGGCAGCTGGTTGGCCCGCACCTCGTGGCGTGCCCGCAGCAGCCGAACCACCTCATCCGACAGGTCGCGATCATTGGTCATCGTCTCCAGCGACCGCAGTGCGCTGTCGAGCGCCTCGCGCCGGGCGGCGATTTCCTGCTCGTGCTCGCGGGCATGCTCGGCGCGTCCCGTGCGGGCGACGCCGAGCCATTGCACGACCGTCGGCAGTGTGAGGCCGAGCCCGATCAGGGTGAAGAAGATGACGCCGAAGGCGATGAATAGGATCTGGTCACGATAGGGGAAGGCATCGCCGGTCGACAATGTCAGCGGCAGCGCCAGGGCGGTCGCCAGCGAAACCGTGCCGCGCACGCCGGTGAAGCCGATGATGAAGGTCTGCTGCCAAGGCGGCAGCGGATCGCGGGCGCGGAGCGAACTGCTCAAGAGGCGCGGCAGGATGGTCGCCGGAAACGTCCAGGCGAAGCGAGCGATCACGACGATGGCGAGCACCAGAGCGGTCGCGATGACGATCTCGTCGAGCGGAAAGATCTTCGACTTCTCGTAGATCAGCCGCATCTGGAAGCCGGTGAGCAGGAACAGCATGCCCTCGATCAGGTAGATCATGAGGTCCCAGAAGAAGACGCCCTGCAGGCGGGTTGCCGAGGAAATCCACAGCGGCCCGTTCCAGCTCATATAGAGGCCGCAGGCGACCGTTGCGATTACGCCGGAGCCCCCGACATGCTCGGGGATCCAGAACGCCAGATAGGGCGTCAGCACGGACAATGTGATCTCGACCTGCGGGTCGCGCGCATAGTGGCGGGCGCGCAGCATCAGCCAGCCGACGCCGATGCCGAAGGCGATCTCGCCGACCACGATCGCGGCAAACTCGCCGGCGGCAACCGGGAGCGAGAAGGTGCCGGTGATGATCGCGGCCACCGCGAAGCGATAGAGGATCAGCGCGGTCGCGTCGTTGGCGAGGCCCTCGCCTTCGAGGATCACCATGACCCGGCGCGGCAGATGCAGCCGGCGGGCGATGGCGAGCGGCGCCACGACATCAGGCGGTGCGACGATGGCGCCGAGCAGGAAGCCGATGCTCCAGGGGAGGCCGAGAAGATAGTGGGTCGCGATCGCCACCGCGGAGGCGGTGAAGAGCACGCAACCGACCGCCAGCAGCACGATCGGCCGCAGATTGCGCTTGAACTCGCGCCAGCTCATCGCGACGCTGGAGGAATAGATCAGCGGCGGCAGCACGACGAGCAGCACCAGCTCTGGCGGCAGTGCGAAGGCCGGCATGGTCGGCACGAAGGCCAGCGCGATGCCGGCCAGCATCATGAGGATCGCCGGCGCGAGATTGGCGCGCCGCGCGATCAATGCGGTTCCCGCCAGCACCGCCAGCAGGACCAGGAATATCTGAAAGTGAGCTTCCATCGGGATCGGCCGGGCGTCGCTGCGCCGGGCTCAGTCCCTGAGATCGTAGCGGTAGGACTTCGAGACGATCTGCCAGCCATCCTTCAGCTTCATGGCGACGAGATAATCGGTGAAATAGCGCGGTGGCAGCTGACAGTGCACCTTGATGAAGGCGGTCTTGTCGTCCGAGCGGTCGATGGTGACGATGAAGTCCTCGCGCGGCTTGCCCTCGGCCTTGGCGGACGGACGTTTGCGGACCCAGGCCAGCCAGTCCGGCACGGTCAGAATCTTGAGCTCGCCATTCTCGACCCAGCGCAGATCGGCCGTCGGATGGAACACGGCGCCCAATTTGTCGGCATCGCCCTCGTAGAGCGCGTCGAAATAACCCTGCACGACGGCCTCGATGCTGGAACGGTCTGTGCTCACGGCTCTCTCCATTGCGGCGAACGAACAACGATCGCATTTTCGATGCAAAAGCGTGCTTGGCAAGGCTTGAACTGCCGCCACCCCGAGAGCGACGCAATAAACGTGGGGAACTGGGCGAGAGCGGGATAATGGCTGCGTGATCCCAGTCACAAGCCGAACGATCCGGAATCTGATAGACAGGTTCCAGCAGGTCTCCCAGCGGTATGGGGAAGTCAAATGTCTTGGTCAGCTCGATGCGGCGGGTTCCTTTTGGCGGCAGCGTTGGTGCTGCTCTGCCATCCGGCGCTCGCGGAGAAGCGCGTGGCGCTCGTGATCGGCAACTCGGCCTATCAGAACGTGCCGCAGCTGACGAACCCCGCCAATGACGGGGCAGTCATGACCACGACGTTCAAGAACGCAGGCTTCGATGTCGTCGACTATCGCCGCGACCTGACGGCCAGAGAGACGCGGCGGGCGCTGCGCGATTTCGCCGATGCCGCCCGTGATGCCGATATCGCGGTGGTGTATTACGCCGGCCATGGCATGGAGGTCGAAGGCTCCAACTACCTGATCCCGATCGATGCCCGGCTCGAGCGCGACACCGACGTCTATGATGAGACGCTGTCGCTCGACCGGATCCTGGTTGCCGTCGAGCCGGCCAAGAAGCTGCGGCTGGTCATTCTCGACGCCTGTCGCGACAATCCGTTTACCAGGACGATGCAGCGCACGGTCGCGACCCGCAGCCTCGGCCGCGGCCTGGCCAAGGTCGAGCCGACCAGCCCCAACACGCTGATCGCCTATTCCGCCAAGGCCGGCTCCACCGCGCAGGATGGCGACGGCACGAACAGCCCGTTTACGCTTGCACTGTCGCGGCACATCGCGACTCCCGGTCTGGACGTCCGTAAGGCGTTCGGCTTCGTGCGCGACGAGGTGTTGAAATCGACCTCCAACCGCCAGGAGCCGTTTGTTTATGGGTCGCTCGGCGGCGAGGACGTGCCACTGGTGCCGGGCGTGCCGCGCGTCGTCACCCAGATGCCGGTGGCGCCGCCGGTCAATGCGCAGGCCGACACCCGTCGCGACTACGAACTCGCGATGCAGATCGGCAACAAAGGCGCGCTGAACGCTTTCCTGGCGCAATATCCCGACGGCTTCTATGCGAGCCTCGCCAAGCTGCAGCTCGAGAAGCTGGCCGCCGAGGAGAATCGCGCCGCTGCCGCCGAGAAGGCGCGCGTGACGGAGGCGGAGCGTGCGCGCCTCGCCTCCGAGGGGGCGCGCAAGGATACGCTCGCCAAGGCGGAGGCCGAGGCCAAGGCGGCCGAGCAGGCCCGCATCGCGGCCGAAAAGGCCAATCAGTTGGCGCAGCAGCAGGCCGCCGACGCCGAAAGGAAGCGGCAGGAGCAGCAGCTCGCGGCGACCGACAATCCGCGTGCGGCGACATCACCGGCCGCTTCCCCGCAACAGGGGCCGCAGGTCGCCGCGCTCACGCCGGCGTCGCAGCCCGCCGATTTGACCAAATCCGTGCAGCTCGAGTTGCGCCGCGTCGGTTGCCTCACCGAGGACGCCGATGGCGACTGGGGCTCCGCCTCGCGGCGTTCGATGTCGCAGTTCAACCGCTATGCCGGCACCAGGCTCGACACCCAGGCCGCCTCGGCCGATGCGCTGCAGGCGATCAAGCTCAAGCAGGCGCGGGTCTGCCCGCTGGTCTGCCAGCACGGCTACAAATCGGATGGCGATCGCTGCACCCGCATCGTCTGCGCCGAGGGTTCCTTCGTGAATGACGACAATGAATGCGAGAAGCGGCGCGACAAAAAGCCGGTCGTCAGGCGCGACACCAGCGATGACGAGGAGGCGCCGTCGCGCCGCCGTGCCCGTGCGACGCCTGAGCCGGGCATGCCGATGCCGCCTCCCAACGTGGGCGTCGGGGTGGGGATCGGTGTCGGCGGCGGTGGTCTCGGTGTCGGCATCGGCGTGGCGCCGAGCATTGCCCCGCCCAGGCCGCAGGCGCAGGCGCGTCCCAAGCCGTCCTCGGGCCAGATCTATTGCGACGCCTATCTGTGCCGTCCTGTCAGGCAGGGCTGCCGGCTCGAATATCGCGGCGGCGGCGGCCCCGCCAACAACGCCAGCGTGGAAGTCTGCAACTGATCAGGACGAGATCGCGCTGGCGGCGATATTGACCATCAGGGCGACCAGCGCGGTGTTGTAGACGAACGAGATGATGCCGTGGACGGTCGCGGTGCGGCGGATGATCTTGTCGGTGATGCCGACGTCCGAGACCTGGGCGGTCATGCCGATGATGAAGGAGAAGTAGACGAAGTCCCAGTAGTCGGCGTGCTCGTCCGTGTCGCCGCTCGGGAATTGCAGGCCGCCGGGCTTGGCGCCGCGGTAATAGTCATGGGCGTAGTGCAGGGCGAAGGTCGCATGCACCGCGGCCCAGGACAGGCTGACGGTGAGCAGCGCCAGCGTCAGCGCGGGCGCATCGCGCTTGGAGGCGCCGAGCTCGAACACGATGGCGGCGATGCTGGCGAAGGCGCCGAGTGCGGTGACCATCAGGATCACGAAGCGGCCGTCGTCCTGCATGATCGCCTTGCGGCGGATGTCATGATGCTCGCTGCGCAGCATCATGACCGCGACCAGGACGAGATAGATCGCGGTGAAGATGTCCCAGCTGATCAGGAGCCGCGTGACCAGCCGCAGCGCCGACGGCAACAGCACGAACGCGACGATCGCGATGCCGAGCGAGACGAAGGTGCGCGGACGCGCATAGACGATGCGCAGCGGCGCCGGCAGCCTGACGAAGCGGGCGAGGGCCGGATCATCGGGATGGAGTCCGGCCAACGCCTCGCCTCAGCTCTTGCGCTCGGCGACGAAATGGGCGGCGGCGCGCAGCACGTCGCCCTTGCTGCCGAAGATCGACAGCGCGGCATCGCCGCGGGCGAGCAGATCGCGCACGCGCTGCTTGGCGCCCTCGATGCCAAGCTGGGTAACGAAGGTGGTCTTGCCGAGTTCGGCATCCGCGCCGGCCGGCTTGCCGAGCGTGGCGGCGTCGCCCTCGACGTCGAGCAGGTCGTCGGCGATCTGGAAGGCCTCGCCGAGCGCGCGACCGTAATCGTCGAGCGCCTGGTATTCGGCCGGAGAGGCCTGGCCGAGCAGGGCGCCGGCGATGCAGCCGAAGCGCAGCAGGGCGCCGGTCTTCATCTGCTGGACGCGTGCGACGTCGACCGGGCCGCTGTCGCCGAACCGACCCTCGCCAGCGAGATCGAGGATCTGGCCGCCGGCCATACCGCCGACACCGGCGCAGCGCGCCAGCGCCCGGGTCAGCGCCAGACGGACGCCGGCGTCGGGGTGGATCTCGTCGCGGGTGATGATGTCGAAGGCGATGGTCAAGAGCGCGTCGCCGGCCAGGATCGCGGTGGCATCGTCATAGACCTTGTGCAGGGTCGGACGTCCGCGGCGGAGGTCGGAATTGTCCATCGCCGGCAGGTCGTCGTGGATCAGCGAGTAGCAGTGGATGCATTCGAGCGCTGCGCCCGCCAGCAGCGCGCCCTTGCGTGGCACGCCGAACACGGCAGCGCTTTCGACCACCAGGAACGGCCGCAGCCGCTTGCCGCCGCCCAGGCTGGAATAGCGCATCGACTCGATCAGCCGCTGTGGCCTGGCGATCTCGTCCGCCAGCGGCGCATCGCCAAGCAGCTCGCCGAGCAGGGCTTCGGTCTCTTCCGCGGTCTTGTCCAGGCGTTGGGTGAAGTCGGTGAGGGCCGTCGCAGTCATTTAAGAAGAGCTCCAGGGACGAAATTCGCCGGACAATCGTTGATGGCGGCGACTTCGTCAATTGCGGGGACAATGGGCCCTTTCGGCCATAATGACGGAAAAAAGCAGGAATCCTCATGCAGATGTCGGATAATCCGGGGCAACTGACCGCCGCCTCGGCGGTCCAACCCGGGCGACGCCTGCCATTGCGTACCGTCAGAACCATCCTGCTGATCGTCGTGCTGGTGCTGCTCGTGCCCTATGTGTTGACGCCGTTCTATGCTGCCGGTCACCCGGTTTCGACCCTGATGCTCTGGCGGTCCCTGACTGGCCAGCCGGTGACGCGGCATTGGATCGACCTTTCGGCGATGTCGCCTTATCTGCCGCGGTCCGTTGTGGCGGCCGAGGATGCCAAATTCTGCAGCCATCACGGCATCGATTGGGGCGCGCTGCGCGAGGTGATGGACGATGCCGAGGAGGGCGACGTCAGCCGTGGCGGCTCGACCATCACTCAGCAGGTCGCCAAGAACCTGTTCCTGTGGCAGGGCCGCAGCTATGTCCGCAAGGCGCTGGAACTGCCGCTGGCGCTCTGGATCGACCTCGTCCTCGGCAAGCGGCGCATCCTGGAGATCTACCTCAACATCGCCGAGCTCGGTCCATCCGGCCAATTCGGGGTCGAAGCCGGGGCAAATTACGCCTTCAACCGCTCAGCCGCCGGGCTGGGGCCGCGCGAGGCGGCGCTGCTGGCCGCGATCCTGCCGAATCCGGTCCGGCGCTCCGCCCGAACCCCTGGTCCTGGCGTGCGCCGTTTGTCGGGGACCTATATGGTGCGGGGCCAGGCCTCGGCCCTGCAGACCTGCTGGGGCGAGCGGCATTGAGCGCGGCGGGGACGCAAATTTGGCCAAAAATGCCTCGGAGAGCCCTAGCCATACCGGACCCCTTCCTCTATAAGCGCGGCCTGATCGGCATCCGGGCTCGCCAGCTTCATGGCTGCAGCCGTCCTTCGCGGACGATGCCTTACAAATTACCCCTAGAGGATACCGATATGGCCGTCCCCAGAAGAAAAACTTCGCCGTCGCGCCGTGGCATGCGCCGCTCGGCTGACGCGATCAAGAAGCCGACCTATGTCGAGGACAAGGACTCCGGCGAACTGCGTCGTCCGCACCACCTGGACCTCAAGACCGGCATGTACAAGGGCCGTCAGGTCCTGAAGAAGAAAGACGCCTGAGTGCCCGCAGGGCCGCTTTCCAAGCGGCCCGAATTCGGCCATCGATTGGGGTGAAAGCGGTCCCGTGCGATTTGATTCGCAGGGGCCGTTACGCATGAGTGCTGCGTGATCCCATCTCGCCGCCATTATCTTTCGACCAATCGATTTCGCGCAGGGCCGTGGCCCGCCCCACCCAAGGCTTTAACCGATGTCGATGATCGGTTTTCCGCTGCTGCTGATCCCGTTGGCGATCTACAACATGATCGTCTTCCTGATGCCTGGGGTCGCGTTCAGCGAAACGCTGCTGCGCCTTCAGCTCCCGTCCGGCGAGGTCTGGACGGTCTCGCTCGGCGACATGCTCCTGGCGCTGGCCGTGCTGCTGCTTCTGCTGGAGGTCATCAAGGCGGCGAAGCCCAATGGCAAATACCTGACCGACCATCTGCTCTCGCTGCTGGTGTTCGGCGGCGCCGCGGCCGAGTTCGCGATGTGGCCGAAATTCGGGAACTCCACCTTCCTGCTGCTGACGCTGCTGTCCATGGTCGATTTCTTCGGCGGCGTCGCGTTGCGCACCAAGCGCCGCGCCCGGGCGGCCGTCGCCGTGCCGGCCCCAGTGCCGGCCGCAGAGCCAGCAACGCTTCCGGAACCCACGGCGACGGAAGAACCGGCCAAGGCAGAGGCCGTTCAGCCGGGGGATGCTCCAGCGGTTGCGACGCCTGTTCATGCGGAGCCCAGCGATGCCGTGCCGGCCGCGGCCTCGGTCGCGGAATCGGTGCTGCTGGATCACTCGCTGCCGCGCCCGCCGAGCGCAGCGCCCGCTCCGGCCGAGCCGACCGCGCCGGACTTGCAGGCCGAAGGTGCCGCCGAGGCGCCGGCCGATCCCGCAAAAGACCCCATCAAGGCGCCGGACGCGTCGAAGCCCTGATTCCGGCGCACCACCTTCCTGTTCAAACCACCTGGCGGGTTCTGCCGCCGAGAGCGGTGGCCGGCTGAAGCCGGGCCGTATAGGCCGATTTCGCATCGGCTGGGGCCGCCCGTCGGAGCGCGCGGGTCTGCGGCAGCTTTTCGGCTGACGCGATCAGATGGGCGACGAAGCCGGCATCTGGGCGTGGGGCGCGAACCTTGGGCGCCTGCTGCTCGACCTGCGCATCGGTCCGGACCAGGGTCAGGCAGCGTGAGGCCTCGTCGGCGGTTGCCGGTCCGGTCTGATCCTGATCGATCGTTAACATCGTCCCACCATACCCGGCGCGATTGTCACGTTCTGAGACGCCGGAGCCCTTCACCATCCGATCTCGCAAGAGCAATGCCGCTCCCGGAGAGCGCGTTCCGACATGTTGCGTGATGGTTGACGTGGATTCCGACGCGTGTCTGTCGCATCGGCATGCTCTCCGTTAACCAGAGATGCGTAGTCTGATTCGCGAAATCCGGTGCTGTCGCTCGCGAGAGTAGGCGCCGGCTCCTTGCTGTTGACCTCGGGCCGCGCCCGCTTGTCCCGAAACGAGGCGATCTTGACACCCGAATTGCCCCAGACCGCGACGATCCTGTCGTCCCTCGGCCAAGCTGCCTTTGTATGGGATCTGGCCAGCGACGTGATCGTCTGGAGCGACCATGTCGGCGCCGTGTTTCCGGACGTGCCGCTGCCGCAGCTCTGCAACGGCACCGAATTCGGCAAGCTCATCGAGCCGGAGCGTGGCGTCCGTTCCGAGGCCATGCGTCAGGTCGCGCCGCTGCACGGCGTCGACGGCACGCCCTACCGCATCGAATATGGTGTGCGGACCCACTCAGCGGCGCCGCTGATCTGGGTCGAGGAAACCGGGTGCTGGTTCGCCGGCCCCGATGGCCGGCCTGCGCGCGCGCAAGGCATTGTCAGGATCAACAACGAGCGCCATGCGCGTGACGAGCAGCTGCTCAAATTGTCACGCCATGATCCGCTGACCGGCGAGCTCAACCGCACCCATTTGCTGGCGACGCTGGCGGAGGTGATCGAGGAGTCGCAGCGGTTTCGCTTTGCCTGCGCCTTCATGCTGATCGGGATCGATCATCTCGCCCGCATCAATGACGCGTTCGGCTTCGACGTTGCCGACGGGGTGGTGCTCGAGGTCGCGCAGCGCATCCGCGCCCGCTTGCGGGGCGGCGATACGCTCGGACGGTTTTCGGGCAACAAATTCGGGTTGATCCTGAAGAACTGCACGATGGACGACATGACCGTCGCCGCCGAACGCTTTCTCGCGGCCGTGCGCGACGAGGTGGTGCCGACCAAATCGGGTCCGGTGGCGGTGACCGTGACGATCGGCGCGGTCAGTGTGCCGCGGCACGCAAGGTCGGTCGAAGAGGCGGTCAACCGCGCCCATGAGACGCTGGATTCGGCCAAGCGGCGCCGCATCGGCTCGTTCTCGACCTGGCGGCCGAATGTCGAGCGCGACGCGCAGCGCAAGGTCAATATCCGGGTCACCGACGAGATCGTCACCGCGCTGAACGAGCGGCGCATCGTCACCGCGTTCGAGCCGGTGGTGCATGCCGACACGCGCCAGACCGCCTTCTATGAGTGCCTGGTGCGCATGCGTCAGGACGATGGACGCGCCGTGCTGGCGCCGGACATCGTGCCCGTCGCCGAGCGACTCGGCCTGATTCGCCTGGTGGATCACAGGATCCTGGAGCTCGTCGTGGCCGAGCTGGCCAGCGCGCCCGACGTGACCCTGAGCCTGAATATTTCCCCGGAAACGACGATGGACCCGGATTGGTGGGCCTCGATCGAATCGATGATGCGGGCCCATCCCGGCGTCGCCGAAAGGCTCATTGTCGAGATCACCGAGACGGTCGAAATTCAGGATATCGACGACCTCCGCGGCTTCGTGACGCGGCTGAAGGACCTGGGCAGCCGGATCGCGATCGACGATTTCGGGGCCGGTCACACCTCGTTCCGGAATTTGCGCAAGCTCGGCGTCGACATCGTCAAGATCGATGGCGCGTTCGTCCAGAACCTGGCGCGCTCGGCCGACGATCGCGCCTTCGTGCAGACCCTGGTCGAGCTGGCGCGGCGGCTGCAGATCAAGACGGTGGCGGAATGGGTCCAGGACGACAGCTCGGTCACGCTGCTGCGCGACTGGGGCTGCGACTACATCCAGGGCCGATTGATTGGGCTTGCCTCGATCGAGAAGCCGTGGGTCGCGAGCAGGGCTGTGCTGCCTGCGGCGAGCTGACGACGGGCGGCGCAAGCGGATTCGCGCAGCCCACCAGAGGCGTCGATCATGATGCGATGTCGTCGCATCGCACCATGATCCAAGCTCAGCCCTGATTTAGCTCTGCTCGTCCTTTTTCGGCTCGGACATGCGGTCCAGCCGGTCCTGCATTTCCTTCATCTGGCGGCGCAGATCGTCGATATTATCCTCCGCGGCGGCGGCCGGCTCGGCCGCCTTCTCGTCGGTGCGTGCAGGCACCGGCGCGAACGGCTTGAACATCGAGAAGGTTTGCTGGAACAGCTCCATGTTGCGGCGCACCTGCTCTTCCAGCGGGGCAAAGGGTGTGCCGCTGAAGGTGTCGGCGATCTGCTTGCGGAACTTCTCCTGCTCTCGGGTCAGCGTGTCGATCGACTGTTCCAGGTACTTCGGAACGACCATCTGCATGCTGTCACCGTAGAACCGGATCAGCTGGCGCAGGAAGGTGGTCGGCAGCAGGTTCTGACCGGCCTTGTTTTCCTGCTCGAAGATGATCTGGGCCAGCACTGAACGGGTAATGTCGTCACCGGTCTTGGCGTCATAAACGAGGAAATCCTCCCCGTTCTTAACCATTGCGGCCAGATCCTCGAGGGTCACGTATGTACTCGTCCCGGTATTGTAGAGCCGCCGGTTCGCGTATTTCTTGATTGTGGTCGGTTGGTCTGATTTCGCCATGGAGCTCACACATGCAATCCGGGAACGGGAAACCCTGCGGCGTTGCCGCAGGGCAAACGAGCTGCGCAATGCAATAACGTAATCACTTTCGAGCGAGTTCGGCTACGGTTTTGTGCGGAACGGTTAATCCGGCAGCAGAAATCTTGCCCATCAAACCGCCAAGCGTCCCATTTTGCGTGCGCCGCAACAGGAATTGCCCATGCCGCCAATTGACATGTCGCAACGACGTTCACAGGATAAAGAGCGAAGGTTGCGCACTTGCCAATCCCTCGGCTTGCGGACGGCCGGCACGACCGTGAACTAAAATATTTGGCTTCGTTTCAAATACTCCCAAGTCCTCAAGCCCTCGCTTCACCTCTCAAGATCAAGAACCCAGGAGATGCCCATGTCAGACGATGTCGTCATCGTCAGCGCCGCCCGCACCGCGGTTGGAAGCTTCAACGGTGCTTTCGCCAACCTTCCGGCCCATGAATTGGGGGCGGTGGCCATCAAGGCCGCACTGGAGCGCGCCGGCCTCGAGCCCGGCCGTGTCTCCGAGGTGATCATGGGACAGATCCTGACGGCCGCTCAGGGGCAGAACCCCGCGCGGCAGGCGTCAATCGCAGCCGGCATCCCGGTCGACAGCCCGGCCTGGGGTATCAATCAGCTCTGCGGGTCCGGCCTGCGCTCGGTGGCGCTCGGCTATCAGGCCCTGAAGAACGGCGATTCGGACATCGTGGTCGCTGGCGGCCAGGAGTCGATGAGCATGGCGCCGCATGCGCAATATCTGCGCGGTGGCGTGAAGATGGGCGCGCTCGAATTCGTCGACACGATGATCAAGGACGGCCTGTGGGATGCCTTCAACGGCTACCACATGGGCAACACCGCCGAGAATGTCGCGAAGCAATATCAGATCACGCGCGCGCAGCAGGACGAGTTTGCCGTTGCATCGCAGAACAAGGCCGAGGCCGCGCAGAAGGCTGGCAGGTTCAAGGACGAAATCGCGCCGGTGACGGTCAAGAGCCGCAAGGGCGACGTTGTGGTCGACACCGACGAATATCCGCGTCACGGCGCCACGCTCGATTCGATGGGCAAGCTGCGGCCGGCCTTCGAGAAGGACGGCACGGTCACCGCGGGCAACGCCTCGGGCATCAACGACGGCGCTGCGGCCGTGGTGCTGATGACCGCGAAGCAGGCGGCCAAGGAAGGCAAGACGCCGCTCGCCCGGATCGTGTCGTGGGGGCAGGCCGGCGTCGACCCGAAGATCATGGGCACCGGCCCGATCCCGGCGTCGCGCACCGCGTTGAAGAAGGCCGGCTGGAACATCGCCGACCTCGATCTGATCGAAGCCAACGAGGCTTTCGCCGCGCAGGCCTGTGCGGTGAACAAGGACCTCGGTTGGGATCCCGCCAAGGTGAATGTCAACGGCGGCGCGATCGCGATCGGTCATCCGATCGGTGCGTCGGGCGCGCGCGTGCTCGTCACGCTGCTGCATGAGATGCAGAAGCGCGATGCCAAGAAAGGCCTTGCTACGCTTTGCATCGGCGGTGGCATGGGCATCGCACTGTGCGTTGCACGCGACTAAAATCGCGGCACTGATTGCGAAGCATATCGCCTTCGCATTCGCACGCGCTTCAACTAAAGATCAACGCCCGGCGATTTCGCCGGGCGTTTTGTTCTTGATGTCCGTCAAACACGTCGCATAATCGATCAGTAAAAAAGAGCAGTTGAGCGATCAGGGATATCTCAGCGACAAGTTGATGTCGCGCAGCGGTCCATGGTCCAATAACAACGGAATGCGCGGCAGCATCTACAGGTTGTCGTGCTGGAGCAGTCATCGAGGGAAGGATTCGACATGGCACGTGTGGCGTTGGTGACGGGGGGAACGCGCGGTATTGGCGCAGCAATCAGCAAGGCCCTGAAGGCTGCGGGACATAAGGTCGCAGCGAACTATGGCGGCAACGATGCCGCTGCGGAGAAGTTCAAGAGCGAGACCGAGATCCCCGTCTACAAATGGGACGTCAGCTCATTCGACGCCTGCGCCGAGGGGATCAAGAAGGTCGAGGCCGAGCTCGGTCCTGTCGACATTCTCGTCAACAATGCCGGCATCACCCGGGACACGGCCTTTCACAAAATGACGCTCGAGCAATGGAGCGCGGTGATCAACACCAATCTCGGCTCGCTGTTCAACATGACCCGTCCGGTGATCGAGGGCATGCGCGCGCGGAAGTTCGGCCGCATCATCAACATCTCCTCGATCAACGGCCAGAAAGGTCAGTTCGGCCAGGTGAACTACTCCGCCGCGAAGGCGGGCGACATCGGCTTCACCAAGGCGCTGGCGCTGGAGACCGCCAAGGCCGGCATCACCGTCAACGTGATCTGCCCCGGCTACATCAACACCGAGATGGTGCAGGCGGTGCCGAAGGACGTGCTCGAGAAGGCCATCCTGCCGCTGATTCCGGTGGGCCGGCTCGGCGAGCCGGAAGAGATCGCGCGCGCCGTGGTGTTCCTCGCGGCCGACGAGGCGGGTGCGATCACCGGGTCGACCTTGTCGATCAATGGCGGCCAGTACATGGCCTGACACGCGCAGCGGCGTTGCGCCGGGATTAAATCTACGGCATGGACAAGGAATGCCCGCGCTCGCCGCGGGCATTCACGTCTCTGCGATTGCTCGATGCGGGCATCGGCGTGAATGGCCGGCCTGAGCCGGCCGCGACGGAGCCGGCCGGATGTCTCAACGCACAGCCACCCTCATTGGTCTGGCGGCGATCCTGATGTGGTCGCTGCTCGCCGTCATGACCGTTGCAACGGGTACCATCCCGGCTTTCCAGCTCGCCGCGATGACCTTCGCGATCGGCGGCGCCGTCGGCCTGCTGACATTGTTGCGCAATCCCCAGGCGCTGCAATTGCTGCGGCAGCCGGCGGCCGCATGGGCCGTCGGCGTCGGCGGCCTGTTCGGCTATCACGCGCTGTACTTCCTGGCGCTGCGCTTCGCGCCACCGGCCGAGGCCGGCCTGTTGAACTATCTCTGGCCGCTGCTCATCGTGCTGTTCTCGGCCTTTCTGCCCGGCGAGCGGCTGGCGATCCATCATGTCATCGGCGCCGCCCTGGGCCTGGTCGGAACTGTGCTGCTGTTCGTCGGCAATGGCGCGAGCTTTGCGGCGAGCCAGCTGCCGGGGCTGGCGGCGGCTTTCGTCGCTGCGTTCGTCTGGGCGATCTATTCAGTGCTGTCGCGGCGGCTGAAGGCGGTGCCGACGGAGGCCGTGGCCGGCTTCTGCCTCGCGACGTCGCTGCTCGCGGCAATTGTTCACGCTGCGATCGAGCGTACCGTGTGGCCCGGCACTCCAGCGCAATGGCTTGCGGTGATCGGCCTCGGAATAGGCCCGGTGGGCGCGGCGTTCTACGCCTGGGACATCGGCATGAAGCGCGGCGACATTCGCGTGCTCGGCGCCGCCTCCTATGCGACGCCGCTGCTGTCGACGGCTTTCCTGATTCTCGGCGGCTACGCCCGGCCGAGTGCCGCGATCGCGGTTGCGGCCTTGCTGATCGCCGGTGGAGGTTTGGTCGCAGCCAAGGACATGTTCCGTCTGCGTGGCCGATAGCGCAACGCTTTGCTCGGCTCGGCTCAAGGCCGCCGTCGCGTTCGCGAATCCGGTGCCATCCTTGATGCAAGCTTAACGGTGGGGCGGCACGAGCCGGTGTGGCGGTAGTTCGCAACCGTCCGTCGATGCGGCCAGTGCTGGCACCTAACGCGCCCTTTACCCGTCACGGGCAAAACTCTGCAAGCAATAGTGCTGATGACGGGGCAGCGGATGCCGGATGTGAGGGGCTATTTCGCTCGCGCTGCGGACTTGTTTCGCGTGCCTCCAGACCAGCCCGAGCTGACGCGGGCGCAGTTCCAGGCGTTCTCCAAACAGGTGCCGCTGCTCTATTTCATTCTGATCACCAACAGTCTCGCCCTCGCTTATACGTTCCTGCCGCTGGCGCCGATATGGCTGACGATGGCGGTTCCGGCGCTGCTGTCGGCGCTGACCGGCTTTCGCATGCTGTGGTGGTTGCGCCAGCGCGACGTCGGAGCCAGCAGTGATCAGATCCTGCACAAGCTGCGCGTCACCAATCGAATCGCCGGGCCGATCGGAGCGTTGTTCGTGGCCTGGTCGTTCGCGCTGTTTCCCTATGGCGATCCGTTCGCGAAGGGGCAGGTCGCTTTCTACATGGCCGTCACGGTCATCGGCATCATCTTCTGCCTGATGCATCTGCGATCGGCCGCGCTGATCGTCACGCTCGTGGTGATCGTGCCCTATGTGATCTTCTTCATGTCCACCGGCGTCCACGCGTTGCGTGCAATTGCAGTCAATCAGCTGCTCGTCTCGTGCGCGATGGTGATCGTGCTCTTTATCTACTACCGGGATTTCGCCGCGCTGGTCGCCAGTCGCAAGTCTCTGCTGGCCGAGCAGGCCGCGACCCAGGCGCTGTCGGACGAGAACTTCCGTCTCGCCAATCTCGATTCGTTGACGGATCTTCCCAATCGCCGTCGCTTCTTCTCGGAGCTTGCGCAAGCCTTCGAGGACGCCGAGCGGGACGGCACGCGGCTCGCGGTCGGCATCATCGATCTCGATGGCTTCAAGCCCGTCAACGACACCTACGGCCATAGCGTCGGCGATCGCGTCCTGATCGAGGCTGCGCGCCGGATCAGCGACGTGTGCGACAGCGTGGGCGACAACGTGCATCTCGCGCGGCTCGGTGGCGATGAATTCGGACTGATCGTCGCGGGCGATCCGGAGGATGACGAGCTTCTCGCGCTTGGACGACAAATCACCGAGCGGATCCAGCTGCCCTACGAGCTCGATACGGCGCATACGGGAGTGTCGTGCTCGACAGGTTTCGCGCTGTATCCTCGCTCCGCGACCGCCGCCGATGCGTTGTACGAATGCGCCGACTATGCGCTGTATCATGCCAAGCGCCATGCGCGCGGCCAGACGGTGATCTTCTCGAGCGAGCTGGAGGCGGAGATCCGCAGCCGCAACGTGATCGAGCATCTGCTGCTTGCCGCCGATTTCGAGCGCGAAATGGAGCTGGCGTTCCAGCCCATCGTCGACGCCGCGAGCGCGCGCACGACGGGCTTCGAGGTGCTCGCACGCTGGCGCAGTCCCAAGCTGGGCCTGGTCTCGCCGTCGGCTTTCATTCCGGCTGCCGAGCGCATCGGAGTCATCCGCACGCTGACGCGCGTCCTGCTGGTGAAGGCGCTGGCTGCGGCGCGGACCTGGCCGGAGGACATCCGGATGTCCTTCAATCTGTCGGCGCATGACATCTGCTCGCCTGACGGCATTCTGCCGTTGATCTCCGTCATTCACGCCAGCGGTGTGCCGCCACGGCGCATCGAGTTCGAGATCACCGAGACCGCGGTGACCTTCGATTTCGTTCATGCCGAGCAGTCGATCTCAGCGCTCAAAGCCATCGGTTGCGGGATCTCCCTGGATGATTTTGGCACCGGCTATTCCTCGCTCAGCCACGTTCACCGGTTGCCGCTCGACAAGCTCAAGGTCGATCGCAGCTTTGTCCATGACGTGAACGCCAACCCGATCAGCCACAAGATCATCAAGTCGCTGACCGGCCTCTGCGCCGACATGGAGATTTCGTGCGTCGTCGAGGGCGTCGAAACCAAGGAGCAGCTCGACAGCCTGTGCCGGCTCGGGGCCGACTACATTCAGGGTTATTATTTCGCTGAGCCGATGCCGGCAGACGCCGTGCTCGGCTTCCTGACCAGGGAGCGCCAACGTCTGGCCGAGCCGTCCGAAGGCAAGCTCGCCGGCGCCGGCGCTGCGTAGTCCGGAGCATGATCCGGTCGGCGAACGCACGTTCCGAACGGATCGTCCGCAAACAGCGGATCTAAATCGACGGCTCCCAGCCCTGCGGCGCGAGCTCGAATCCGGCAAATTCAAATCCCGGTGCCACCGTGCAGCCGACCAGGGTCCAGTCGCCGGTGCTCTCGGCGGCTTGCCAGGCATGAGCCGGGACCACCGCCTGCGGCTCCTGGCCGCCAGCGAGGTCAATGCCGAGCGTCGTTGTGCGCGGTGGCTGTCCTGCGGCAGCGATCCGCAAAGTGAGCGGCGCGCCGGCATAGAAGTGCCAGGTCTCGACCGCATCGACCCTGTGCCAATGTGAGCGCTCGCCGCGGGCGAGCAGGAAGTAGATGAGGGTCGACGCGGCGCGCCCGGCGGCATTCAAAGCCGGATCACGGAAGGTCTCACGAAAATGCCCGCCTTCAGGATGCGGCTGCAGACCAAGGCGTGCGATGATGTCGGCGGCCGACAAGGCGGTCATTGGGGACGTTCCGGCTCAGGATTTGTTCTTGCGCTCGCGCAATTCACTGAACACCTGCTCGGCCGTCGCGCCCTTCATCCGCAGCTTGATGGCGACGGCTGGGTCGTCGGCGCGCAGGAACACGTTGGTCTGCTTCTCGTCCCCGAGCAGAGACGGAATTGTCGACTCGTTCGCGGCGCGCAAACGCGTCACCTCGGCGGCGCGGGCCTTGAGGGCCTCGTTGTCGCCGTCGACGGTCAACGCGAACTTCACATTCGAGGCGGTGTATTCGTGGCCGCAATACAGCCTGAAATCGTCCGGCAGCGCCCGCAGTTTCAAGAGCGAGTCCCACATCATCGGATAGGTGCCCTCGAACACCCGGCCACATCCGACTGAGAACAGCGTGTCGGCCGCGAACACCGCCTTGTCGGCATCGAACACGTAGGAGACGTGATCAAGCGTATGGCCGGGCGTCTCCAGCACGCGGGCAAGCAACTCGCCGACCTTGATGACGTCGCCATGGCCGACGCGCAGATCGACATCGGCAATCGCGGTCGTCTTGTCATGCGGCGCGACCACCCGGCAGCCATACTTCTGTTTGAGTTCGGCGACCGCGCCGACATGGTCGTGGTGATGATGGGTGATCAGAATGTCGGTCAGGGTCCAGCCGGCAGCCTCGAGCTGGCGGATGATCGGACCTGCTTCGGGCGCGTCGACCGACGCGGTGGCGCCGGTGGCCGGGTCATGGATCAGATAGCCGAAATTGTCGGACAGGCAGGTGAAGACGCGGATGTCGGCGGCCATGATGTCTCCGTCGGCGGTACCTGGGCGGGAGCGCGGGGGTGGCGCTTGCTGTCAGAGGTCGGGGGAGGCCGGGCACGACGTTGCGGGCGGTCTCCGGGTCTCCAGTCGGCAGAGATATGGCGTTAACGTTGCAGGCGCAACGCAATATTGGGCGGGCGGCAACGTCCTCGAGCATGGTACATTGACGCGATGGACGTGATCGATCTGCGGAATTTCTATTCGGGTCGCCTTGGCATCGTCGCGCGGCTGTTGATCAACCGCGGCATCCGCGCGCGCTGGCCGAGCGCGACGGGACAGCGCGTGCTCGGCATCGGCTATCCCACGCCCTATCTCGGACTGTTTCGGGAAGATTCCGAGCGCTGCATCGCCTTCATGCCGGCGGCGCAGGGCGTGTTGAAATGGCCGACGGCGCGCCCGACGCTTGCGTCTTTGGTGGACGAGTTCTCGCTGCCGCTGCCGGATTCCGCCGTCGACCGCATTCTCATCGTGCATGCCCTCGAAATGTCGGACGATCCGGCCGGCTTGCTGCGCGAAGTCTGGCGCGTGCTGGCGCCCTCCGGACGATTGATCATCGTCATCCCGAACCGGCGCGGCGTTTGGACGCGGACCGACAACACGCCGTTCGGTCATGGCCGCCCCTATTCGCGCTCCCAGATCACGCAATTGCTGCGGCAGACCTGGTTCACGCCCAGCGCCTGGGGGGAAGCGCTGTTCATGCCGCCGATCGGCGGCTGGTTCCTGAAATCGGCAATGGCCTGGGAGCGGGTCGGCGCCGCGTTGTCGCTGCCGTTTGCCGGGGTCCATATCGTCGAGGCGACCAAGCAGGTCTATCGGGTGATCCCCGCCCGGCGCGAGCGCATCAGGCTGATCCCGCGGCTCGAGCCGGTGCTGGCGCCGTCGCCGTCAACCCAAGGGTCGAGCCGGGAAGGAACTGCTCCGTCCCCGCGCGACCGGTAGAAGCTGTTTGTTGCCGCCGGAAAAAAAAAGCGGGCGGGCTCGTCGCCCACCCGCTTCTTCAACAGTGGTCCTGATCGATTACTCGCCCGGATTGAGGTCTTCGCTCGGGGCCGGCGCGGCAGCGGCTGCTTCCGGACGCGGACCATGCGGGCGGCGGCGCCGACGCGGATAGCGCTCAGCGGCACCTTCGAACGCCGCCGGCGCATTGGCGATCTGCGGCTGCGGGCCGGTGATGAAGGACGGCAGGCGGTCGACCCCGCTATCGGCGATCACCGGCTGCGGCTGCGGTTGCGGCTGATACTGGGCTGGCTGCGGACGCTCGCGGTGCTCGCGCGGCTCCCGTTCGCGATGCTCGCGCGGCTCGCGATGCTCCCGGGGCTCGCGATGCTCACGGGGTTCGCGGTGCTCACGAGGTTCGCGCGGCTCACGCGCTTCCCTGTGCTCGCGCGGCTGCTGATCGCGCTGATAGGGAGGCTGGTTGTCGCCGCGCTCGCGCTGGCCGCCTTCGCGCATGAACGGTTGAGGCTGCGGCTGCGCGGGAACGAAACCGGGCTCCTGGCCGAAATGCGAGAAGCTCTCGCCCTCGTCATCGAGATCGTCAACGGTCAGGTCATCGGTGTTGCGCGGCTGCTGCGGCTGGTTCTGGCGGAACTGCTCCTGGGCGGCGGCAATCAGGCGGAAATAGTGCTCAGCATGCTGGTAGTAGTTCTCGGCAGCCACCGGGTCGCCCGAGGAGCGGGCGTCACGGGCGAGTTGGACATATTTCTCGGCCACATGGGAGGCGGTGCCGCGGATCTTGATGTCCGGCCCGTTGGATTCGAACACGCGGGTCAGCGGGTTCTGGCCGCGCCGGTTATTATTATTGTTACCGCTATTCCGGTTGCGCATCCGCTTGTTGTTCTGACCGTTTCTCATGTCCTGCCTTTATTCCAACCCTGCGTTAGGACCACTGATTGTCATCGGAATACCGATACCGTATTGAAATACCGCAGCGGATTTGGCCGCATCTTGCGCGGTCCAAAGGGGCTGGCCCGGCTCATGCCGGTTCCGACCCGTGCCGATCTGATCGACAGCCGATTCTCTCGACAAAAGCGCGTTCAAAACGCGTTCCCCACCCACCAGCCCGTTCGGCCGGCGAACCACGTCATTCAGCCCGCGTGCGCGACATGCGCCACGACAGACCCAGTTTGCTTAGCGTAAGACGTCAAGTGCAAAGTCAGGCTTTCGTTCGCTTTGCAGTCGCGGGCTGCGCAGCCATCCGGCTCTCGCGCTCAACAGATCTGCGTTCTGGAACCAATCGCCCGGCGCGGCTCTCTGGTATCTCTCCGCAGCGGTGTTCCGTGAATACCGCTCAGCGGGGCCTGCGCCGATGCTATGAGCGGAACGTAGTCGCTCCCGGGGGATATTCCAAGAGCTTTTTCTGCAATTACGGGCCTTCAGCGGACCTTTTTTAGACCCCTGACGGCGCGTGGAATACCGGCAAGATCGGCCTTGATGGCCGACGAGTCGATCGCCAGCCGGGCCGCCCTCATCAGCTCTGCGACGTCCTCGCTCTGGCCCTGACCGACCTCCACCACGAGCGTGCCGCCCGGCTGCAGCAGCTGCGCAGCCTGCGGGATCAGCGCCCGATAGGCGTCGAGCCCGTCCGCGCCGCCATCGAGCGCGCGCAGCGGGTCGTAAGCGCGGACGTCGATGGCGAGATCATCGATCTCTCGCGATGGAATGTAGGGCGGGTTCGATACGATCAGGTCAAAGGGCGGCGACAGCGCCGAGGCATAGGAGCCGGCGATGAAGCCGGCGCGATCGCCGAGCCCGAGGATCCGCGCATTGTCCCGTGCGGTCTGAAGCGCCGCGTGGCTGATATCGGTGCCGACGCCATAAGCCGCCGGCAGCTCGGACAACAGCGCCAGCAGGATGGCGCCGGAGCCGGTGCCGAGATCGGCGATGCGCAGCGGCCGCTTCAGGTCGCCGCCGGCGGCGAGATGCTCCAGCGCCAGTTCGACCACGGTCTCGGTGTCCGGCCGCGGCACCAGCGTATCGGCCGACAATTGCAGCTCCAGGCCCCAGAACTCCTTGGTGCCAAGGATGCGCGCCACTGGCTCGCCGGCAAGCCGGCGCTGCATCAGCGCCTCAAGCCATGTAATGTCGGCGGCAGAGAGCGCGCGTTGGCCATGCATGACGAGGCCGGTGAGGTCGAGCTGGAGCGCATGGCCCACCAGCAGCCGCGCATCGAGCTCCGGCGACTCGAGACCCGCAGCAGACAAGCGCGACGCCAGCATACGCCGGGCCGAGTCGATGGTCGCGCCGGCGACGATCTCGGTCATCGCCAAGGTTCCCTCGCCGGGACGACACCGTGGTTGTCGCGACAATGCCGCGAGACGAACAACAGCGTTCGGACGCTCGTCACGCCGCGGCGCCTTGCGCCGCGAGCTGCGCCGCCTGGTGCTCGGTGGTGAGCGCGTCGATCAGTTCGCCCAGCGCTTCGCCGGCGATCACCTGCGGCAGCTTGTAGAGCGTCAGATTGATGCGGTGGTCGGTGACGCGTCCTTGCGGAAAATTATAGGTGCGGATGCGCTCCGAGCGGTCGCCCGATCCGACCTTCTCCTTGCGCTCGGCAGAGCGCGCCGCGTCGACCTTCTGGCGCTCGGCATCGTAGATCCGCGAGCGCAGGATATTCATCGCCGAGGCCCGGTTCTTATGCTGCGAGCGGCTGTCCTGCATCATCACGACGATCCCGGTCGGGATGTGGGTGATGCGGATCGCCGATTCCGTCTTGTTGACGTGCTGGCCGCCGGCGCCTTGCGCGCGCATGGTCTCGATGCGCAAATCGTCCTGCTTGATGTCGACGTCGACCTCCTCGACCTCGGGCAGCACGGCAACCGTCGCGGCCGAGGTATGGATGCGTCCCTGGGTCTCGGTGTCAGGCACGCGCTGCACACGGTGCACGCCGGATTCGAATTTCAGCTTGGCGAAGGCGCCGCGGCCCTGCACCTCGGCGATGATTTCCTTGTAGCCGCCGACCGTGCCCTCGGACGCCGAGATCACCTCGACCTTCCAGCCCTGCAGGGAGGCGAACCGCTCATACATGCGGAACAGGTCGCCGGCGAACAACGAGGCCTCGTCGCCGCCGGTGCCGGCGCGGATTTCGAGCACGACGTTGCGGTCGTCCATCGCGTCCTTCGGCAGCAGTGCGACGCGGATCTTCTGCTCCAGCTCGCCGCGGCGCGCGATCAGCTCGTCGCGCTCGGCCTCGGCCATCGCGCGCATCTCGGCATCGGTGGCCGGGTCCGCGATCAGCGCCTCGGTGTCGGCGAGCTCCTTCACGCCGGCGCGATAGGCCTTCACGGCCTCGATCAGCGGATTGAGCTCGGCGAGCTCGCGGGTGATCTGCACGTAACGGTCGGAATTAACCTGGCCGAGCAGCTCCGCCTCCAGCGAGGCGTGGTGCGCGAGCAGGACATCCAGTTTGGCTTCGGGGAGCGACGACATCGTGCGATCTCAGGACGGCAATAGGGAACATGGGGCTCAGGCGGAGCGGACGCGAGGCAAGCCCGCTACAACGCCAGGCCTTCGCTCTCGGCGAACTCGGTCAGCTTCTGCCGCATCGAGAGGCTGCCCGCCGGCGCGGCCAGCCATTCCGCCATCTTCGCCTCCGCCTTGGCGGCGTCGAGCTCGAGGATCATCGCCTTGACGGGCCCATGCGCGGTGGCCGACAGCGACAGCGAGCGGTAGCCGAGCGCGATCAGCGCCAGCGCGCCGATCGGCTTGGAGGCCATCTCGCCGCACAGCGACACCGACCGCTTGGCGGCCTTGGCCTTGCGCACGATCTGCTGCAAGGCCCGCAGGATCGGCGTCGACAGCGTGTCGAAACGCTCGGACACTTTGGCATTGCCGCGGTCGACCGCGAACAGGAACTGAAACAGGTCGTTCGAGCCCACCGAGATGAAGTCGACCCTCGAGAGCAGCTCGTCGAGCTGATAAAGCAGGGCCGGCACTTCAAGCATGGTGCCGATGTCGACGCGCTCCGGCAGTGTATGGCCATGCTGGCGCAGATAGGTCAGCTCGCGTTCGACGATCGCCTTGGCGGTGTCGAACTCGGCGACCTCCGAGATCATCGGGAACATGATGCGCAGCGAGCGGCCGCCGCCAGCGCGCAGCAGCGCCCGGATCTGACCACGCAGCAGGCCCGGACGATCGAGCCCGAGTCGGATCGCGCGCCAGCCGAGCGCCGGGTTCTCCTCGATCACGGTCTCCATGTAAGGCAGCGCCTTGTCGCCGCCGATGTCGAGCGTCCTGAACGTCACCGGCTTGGTGCCGGCGGCGTCCAGCACACTGCGATACAGCGCAAGCTGGTCGCTCGAGCGCGGCAGGCTGGCTGAGACCATGAACTGCAGCTCGGTGCGGAACAGGCCGATACCGGCGCTGCCGGTGTCCTCGATATGCGGCAGGTCGATGACAAGGCCGGCATTGATCATCAGCTCGACCGGCTGACCGTCCTTGGTGACGCAGGGCTTGTTGCGCAGCTCGCTATATTGCGCCTGGCGGCGGGCGCGGAAACGCACCCGCTCGGCATAGGCCGATTCGATCTCGGCCGAGGGCCGCACATAGATCGAGCCGGAGGTGCCGTCGACGATGATGGCGTCGCCGGGATCGGCGATGCCCGGCGCATTCGGCACCTCGCCCACGGCGGGAATGCCGAGCGCGCGGGCGACGATGGCGACATGCGAGTTGGCGGTGCCTTCCTCCAGCACCAGGCCACGCAGCCGCTTGCGGTCGTAGTCGAGCAGCGCCGCAGGACCCATCGCGCGGGCGATCAGGATCGCATTGTCCGGCAGGTGCTCACGGCTCGGCGCGTGGTCCTGGCCGACCAGCTGGCGCAGCAGCCGATAGCCGAGATCTTCCAGATCGTGCAGGCGCTCGCGCAAATAAGGGTCGGTGGAACGCAGCATGCGGGCGCGGGTGTCGGACTGCACGCGCTCGACGGCGGCTTCCGCGGTGAGGCCGGTCGCGACCGCCTCATGCAGCTTGTGCGACCAGCCCTGGTCGTTGGCGAACATGCGATAGGCTTCGAGCACCTCGCGATGCTCGCCGCCATCGGCGACGTCGCCGCGTTCCAGCATGCGATCGAGATCGGCGCGCAGCTTGACCAGCGCGGCATCGAGCCGCTTGATCTCCTTCGGCAGGTCCTCCGCGATGTAATTGTTGACGACGACGCGCGGCTCGTGGAGCACGACATGGCCGAGCGCGATGCCGTCGGACAGCACGGCGCCGGTCTTGTGGACCGAATGCCGGACCGCCGGCTCGGCACCGGGCTGCGCCAGCGCCGCGAGCTCGCCGGAGGCGATCATCTCGGCGAGCACCATCGCGGTGGTCTGCAGCGCCTCGACCTCTTCCTCGACATAAGTGCGCTTGGCGCGGTTCTGCACCACCAGCACGCCGAGCGTATTGCCGGCGCGCAGGATCGGCACGCCGAGGAAGGAGTGGTAGATCTCTTCGCCGGTCTCCGGGCGATAGGAGAAGGCCGGGTGATTCTGTGCGTCGCTCAGATTGAGCGGGGTCGCCTCGCTGGCGACGAGGCCGACCAGGCCTTCATGCGCACTCAGAACCGTCATGTGGACGGCGTCGCGGTTCAGACCCTCGGTGGCATAAAGTTCGAGCGTATTGTCGACGCGCAGCACATAGACCGAGCAGACCTCCGCGACCATGTTGGCCGCGATCAGCACCACGATCTTGTCGAGCCGCTCCTGTGCCGAGACCTGCTCCGCCATGGTCTCGCGAAGCCGTCTGAGCAGGACGCGGGGGCCTCCCGACGTGCTTCGCATGTGGCACAATCCCCCTTCCTGGGGCCAGCCCGGCGCGGAGCCGGGATCTGGCGCTAAACTCGCGAAATCGAACAGCTTTCTTGATTCGCAGCTGTAGCACGCCAAGAGTGCCGGTTCGAATCAGGACAACCATCACTGAGCACACTTCGCGGCAGCCATCCTGCGAGGCGTATAGCGAATTAGGGCTTGTTTTGCCAAGCAAAACGCCTGCCAAGGAGGGCGGCGTCAACCGCTTTCGCGCACGTCTGCGCGATGTCCCGCTGTTGCGAAACGGGACATCGGGCGCGACGGGGGAGATTATTCTAGGCTTGGTCCAATCCGTAGAGCGTATGCAGCGTGCGGACGGCCAGCTCGGTATAGACGGCGTCGATCAGCACCGAGAACTTGATCTCGGAGGTCGTGATCGCGCGAATATTGATGTTGCGGGCGGCCAGGGCCGCAAAGCCCTTGGCGGCGACGCCGGCATGGCTGCGCATGCCCGAGCCGATCACCGAGACCTTGGCGACGTCGGTCGCGGTATCGAGGCGCTGGTAGCCGATCTTGTCCTTGGCCGCCGCGATCGTCTCGCGGGCCCGGTTATAATCGGTGGCCGGCACCGTGAAGGTCAGATCGGTGGTCTTGCCGTCTTCCGACACGTTCTGCACGATCATGTCGACATTGATGTTGGCATCGGCCAGCGGCCCGAAGATCGAGGCGGCGATCCCGGGCTTGTCCTCGATCTGGCGCACCGAGATCTGGGCCTCGTCCTTGGAGAAGGCGATGCCGGTCACGACGTGATTTTCCATGATTTGTTCCTCGCTGCAGATCAGCGTCCCCGGCGGCTGCTTGGCGTGCGGGTCGATATCCTCGGGCTTGTCGAATGAGGAGCGGACGAAGATCGGCATGTTGTGGACCATGCCCAGTTCCACCGAACGGACCTGCAGGACCTTGGCGCCCTGGGAGGCCAGTTCCAGCATGTCCTCGAAGGCGATCTTGTCGAGCCGCTTGGCCTTCGGCACGACCCTGGGATCGGTGGTGTAGACGCCGTCGACGTCGGTATAGATGTCGCAGCGGTTGGCCTTGATGGCGGCGGCGATCGCGACCGCCGAGGTGTCGGAGCCGCCGCGGCCCAGCGTGGTGATTCGATTGGTGGCGGGATTGATGCCCTGGAAGCCGGCGATGACCGCGACCTCCTTGCGCTCCTGGAAGCGCTGAATCAGCTCGGAGCCGTCGATGTCGACGATGCGCGCCGAAGCATGCGCGTCGCTGGTCTTGATCGGGATCTGCCAGCCCTGCCAAGAGCGGGCCTGGATGCCCATGCTCTGCAGCACGATGGCCAGCAGGCCGGACGTGACCTGCTCGCCCGAGGCCACCACGGCGTCATATTCCCGCGCATCGTGCATCGGCGACGCCTCGGTGCACCAGGCGACCAGTTCGTTGGTCTTGCCGGACATCGCCGAGACCACGACGGCGACCTCGTGGCCGGCGTCGACCTCGCGCTTCACGTGGCGGGCGACATTGCGGATGCGGTCGATGTTGGCGACGGAGGTGCCGCCGAATTTCAGCACGAGGCGACCCATGACGACGCGCCCATTCCCATCAGGAGGATAAGTTGACCGGCCCTGCGCGAAACCGGAGGCGCGCCAGCCGAAACGCGCGTATACATAGCGGCGCGGCCCGGGGCAAGACGGTTCCTGGTGGTGTTGGAGTGGGCTAGAGGCGGAGTATGGCGCGTTACATCGACGAAATCCTGCAACCCGGCGAGAAGGTGCTGTATTCCACCAATGCACACTGGATGTTCTACCTGCCCGCCATCGGCGCCTGGATCGTGGCCTTCGCGCTGGTCATCCTGTCCCGCACGACCGTCAACGATAATCTGACGATGCTCTGTCTGGCTTCGGCCGCCGTCATCGCCGTGGTCGCGCTGTATTGGACGGTCCGCGCCTGGTTCCACCGGCTGACCACCGAGACCGACGTCACCAACCGCCGGGTCGTCCACAAAACCGGCTTCATCCGCCGCCGGACCTTCGAAATGGCCCTCGACAAGGTCGAGAGCGTCGACGTCAACCAGACCATCATGGGCCGGCTTCTCAATTACGGCGACGTTACCATCTTGGGTGTCGGTGAGGGCAGGGAGACCATCTCGACCATTGCCGAGCCGCTGGCGTTCCGCAACGCCATCACCGCGCGTTAGGCCGATACGACGCGTCAGGTCAGATCATTGAGTATTCAGCGATGACAATGCCTCAGGATTCCCACAGCACCTCCGTTCCTCCGGGCTCGACCGTCGATCCGGCCGAGATCGCGAAGTTCTCGAAACTGTCTGAGACCTGGTGGGACCCCAAGGGCAAGATGGCGCCCCTGCACAAAATCAATCCGTTGCGCCTGACCTATATTCGCGATGCCGCCTGCCGGAAATTCGAGCGCAATGCCAAGAGCCTGAACTGCCTGTCGGGCTTGCGCATGCTCGACATCGGCTGCGGCGCGGGCCTGTTGTGCGAGCCATTCACGCGGCTGGGCGCCCAGGTCGTCGGCGTCGATCCGTCGCCCAGCAACATTGCCGCCGCCAGGCTGCACGCGGAAAAGGGCCATCTGTCGATCGACTATCGCTGCACCACGATCGAGGACATGGATCCGCGCGAGCGCTTCGACATCGTGCTGGCGATGGAGGTGGTCGAGCACGTTACCGACGTCGGCGCCTTCCTCAGCCGCTGTGCCGCGGTGCTGAAGCCGGGCGGCATGATGGTGGTCTCGACCCTGAACCGCAACTGGAAGAGTTTTGCCCTCGCCATCGTCGGCGCCGAATATGTGCTGCGCTGGCTGCCGCGCGGAACGCATGAATGGAGCAAATTCGTCACCCCGGATGAGCTGACGAAATACCTGCTCGACAATCGCCTCGTCATCACCGAGCAGAGCGGCGTCGTCTACAGCCCGTTCGCCGACCGCTGGAGCCTGTCGACCGACATGGACGTGAACTACATGGTCGTCGCCGAGCAGATGGTGTAGCCCGGCCGTTCGCTTCGGCCGCTGGCGAGAATATAGACGTAGTACATGGCCACACCATCGCGTGGAGGGACCGCCCAAGAACAACGGGAGCCGGTGGTTATGGGTCCCTGCGTTCGCAGGGACGACACCGTCATTGTAGCGCGATTGTACCATAGCGACCCGAGTTTGGCCGGCCATCCCGCCGCGATCTGCAATCCTGACATGCGGCTGAATTTCCGCCTGCACGGTTGACCCGGCGCGCCCCGCTGGTCACGGTGGCCGTCCCTCACCGCCGCGCAGTCGCCCCGAATGTTGTCCGTCGCCTCGCTCTGGATTCCCTTCACGCTGGTCGCTGCCGCCGGTCAGGTCGCGCGCAATGCGATGCAGCGCTCGTTGACGGCCAAGCTCGGCACCTGGGGCGCGACCAATATCCGCTTCCTGTTCGGTTTCCCGTTCTCGCTGGTGTTCCTGGCCGCGGTGCTGCTGGCCACGGGGGACCATCTGCGCTGGCCTCCGGCTCTGTTCTGGCCGTGGCTGCTGCTCGGCGCGCTCAGCCAGATCGTCGGCACCGGACTGATGTTGCTGGCCATGACCGACCGGTCCTTCGTGGTGACCACGGCCTATCTGAAGACGGAGGCGATCCAGACCGCCATCTTTGGCTTTGTCTTTCTCGGCGACCCGCTCTCGCTGCCGAAGGTGATTGCGATCCTGATCGCCACCATCGGCGTCGTGATCACCGCGCTGCGGCCCGGTGGCGACAAGAGCTTTGCGGAGCTGAAGCCGACCGTCACCGGTTTGGTGGCTGCGGCGGCGTTTGCGCTCTCGGCGGTCGGCTTTCGTGGCGCCATCATCAACGTCCAAGGCGTCTCCTTCGTCACCGCGGCGTCGACCACGCTGGTCTGGGGCCTGTTCGCGCAGACGGCGATCCTCACCATCTATCTGCTGGCGCGCGCGCCGGACATCCTGCGCGGCATCCTGTCGCTGTGGCGGCCATCGATGATGGCTGGCTTCATCGGCGCCTTCGCCTCGCAATTCTGGTTCCTGGCCTTTGCGCTGACGGCGGCGGCCAACGTCCGCACCCTGGCGCTGGTCGAGGTGCTGTTCGCACAGGGCGTGTCCTACTACTCGTTCAAGCAGCCAGTGTCGCTGCGCGAGGTCTGCGGCATCGTGCTGATCGTCGGCGGCGTGGCGCTGCTGATCGCGGTGTAGTCAGCCCTCAGCTCTTGATGGCGATCAGCACGGCACCGCAGGCGATCAGCCCGATGCCGATCCAGCCCTGCAGGCTGGGGCGCTCGCCGAGAAAGACGACGCCGAACAGGGCGACCAGCACGACGCTGAGCTTGTCGATCGGTGCCACCAATGTGGCGGGGCCGAGCTTCAGGGCGCGGAAGTAGCACAGCCAGGACGCGCCGGTACCGAGCGCGGACAGGGCCAGGAAGATCCAGCTCTTTGTGGAAATCGGGCCGGGACTCGTGAGCTGGCCGGTCGTGAACAGGATCAGCGCCAACGTCACCAGCACGATCGCGGTGCGGATCAGCGTCGCGAGATCGGAGTTGATGCCCTCCACGCCGACCTTGGCGAAGATTGCGGTGAGCGCGGCGAAGAATGCCGAGAGGAGCGCCCAGAGCTGCCAGGAGGAGGAGAGAGGAGACATCGTCATCTCGCGGAAAACGGTCGTCGTTCAAGCCGAACTGTCTCGACCGTCATTGCGAGCGCAGCGAAGCAATCCAGGGCTGCGGGCGGGACTCTGGATTGCTTCGCTGCGCTCGCAATGACGAAGTGCGAATTGACGGAACGCAAAACTGAATGCGCCGCTGATGATCGACGCGCCTCGCCTCAGTTCCGATCATCCGGCAGCACCGGGATCGGTGCGACTTCGATGCCTTCCTCGATCAGTTCGCGCGCTTCCTCGATGGACGCCTCGCCATAGATCGGCCGGTGCTCGGTCTCGCCGTAATGCATCTTGCGCGCCTCGGTCGGGAAGCGCTCGCCGACATCGTCGGCATTCTTGACGATATGGTCGCGCAGCTCCTTGAGCTTGGCGCGCAGCTCGCGCTCCTGCGCCATCAACAGCGAGGTCGGTCCGGGCGGGATCACCTCCGGGGCCGGCGCGGGCACCGGGGCGGCCGGCACCGGCGCAGCGTCGCGGCCCTTCTTGCTGACGATGCGCGGCGCCATGATCGCCTTCTCGACCTTGGTCGAGCCGCAGGTCGGGCATTCCACCAGCTTGCGCTTCACCTGGGACTCGTAAGCCGAGGAGCTCTGAAACCAGCTTTCGAACGTATGATCACGCTCGCAGCGCAAGGCGTAGCGGATCATGCCGAGCCCCGCACCAGGTGCAGATGATCCGGCCCCGCTTTGGGATCGGCGATGCCGAACCGGCGGCCATGCTGCAGCGAAGGGATGGTCTGGCGGACGGTCTCGACGCGCGCCGGGTCGATCCGCGCCACGATGACGCCGGGTTCGACGCCGCCCTCGGCGAGGATCTCGCCCCAGGGATCGATGATCAGCGAGTGTCCGAAGGTCTCGCGCTTGTTCTCGTGCAGGCCGCATTGCGCGGCGGCGAACACGAAGCAGCCGGTCTCGATCGCGCGCGCGCGCAACAGCGTGTGCCAATGCGCCTCGCCGGTTTTGCGGGTGAAGGCCGAGGGCACGCTGATGAAGGAGGCGCCGCTCTCGGCCAGCGCGCGATACAGCGCCGGGAAGCGGACATCGTAGCAGATCGTCAGTCCCAGCCGGCCCCACGGCAGATCCGAGATCACGGCGGTCTCGCCGGGCTGGTAATTGGCGGATTCGCGATAGCTCTCGCCGCCGGGCAGGTCGATGTCGAACATGTGGATCTTGTCGTAGCTCGCCAGCACAGTGCCGTCGGGCCCGATCAGGAACGAGCGGTTCACCGCCTTCTCATCCGAGAAGCGCAGCGCCAGCGATCCGATATGCAGATGGATACCCAGCTCCTTGGCCAGCGCGCGATAGGCCTTCAGCGAGGGATCGTCCTCCTCGCTCTTGAGCTGCGCGAACAATGCCGTCCGGTTGAGCTGCATCATGTTGCTCACTTCGGGCGTCTGAACATATTCGGCGCCCTGCGCGACCGCTTCCCGGATCAGCCTGGTGCCCTGCTCGAGGCTCGGCTCGGGCAGCAGCGCGGTGCGCATCTGCATCATGGCGGCGGTAAAGCTGCGGTCATTGCTCATGATGTCGTCTCTCCGGCCAGCATGGCGTCGAGCTTGCCTTCGCGATCGAGCGCATAGAGATCGTCGCAGCCGCCGACATGGGTCGTCCCGATGAAGATCTGCGGAAAGGTCGAGCCGGGTCCGACCCGATCATACATCTTCTGCCGGATCGTCGGATCCTTGCCCGCGTCGTGCTCGGTGAAAGGGACGTTCTTGCGGGTCAGGAGCGATTTGGCAGCGGTGCAGTAGCCGCACCCCGGACGGGTATAGATTTCAATCGCAGCGGTCATGTCGCGCTCAGCTGTTACGGAACGTTGGATTATATGGGAGCGCGGGGCGCATCGACAACCCGGGCGAAGACCAGCACGCTGACCTCGGCCGCCTTGGCGCGCAGCAGCGCGCGGGCGCAGGCATCGACCGTCGCGCCGGTGGTCAGGACATCGTCGACGATCACGATGCGGCGCCCCTGCACCTCGTGCAGACGGTCTGGGGATACCTGGAATGCACCCTGCACATTGCTGCTGCGCTGGGACCGCGACAACCCGACCTGCTGCGCGGTGGCCCGGACGCGGCGCAGCGCATCGCCCTGGAGTCTGACGCCGCTGCAGCGGGCGATCACCCGCGCCAGCGCGCCGGACTGGTTGTAGCGGCGGCTGAAGCCGCGCTGCCAGTGCAGCGGCACGGGGACCAGGAGATCCGCATCCGCCAGCAGTTCGCGGCCCGCGCGCGCCATCCAGCGCCCCATGATCGGCGCCAGATCGGTACGATCCTGATATTTCAGTTGATGCACCAGGGTGCGCGCGACCTCGTCATAGCGCACGGCGGCGCGCGCCTTGGCATAGGCCGGCGGCGCCGCGATCGCCTCCATCGACAGCAACTCGGGGCCGGGATCGTACACGAAGGGGATGCCGAGCTTCGGGCAGTAGGGCCGCTCGATGAACGACAATTTGCCCCAGCACGCCGCGCAGACGCCTTCGCCATCCACCGGCTCGCGACAGGAGATGCAAAGAGTCGGCAGGGCAATGTCGAGCGCGAGCTTGGCGATGTGGGCGAAGGCGCCCCGCGCCGCATGGGCGGCAGGACCGAGTCGTCTGATGCTGATCGGAGCAAAGTTGAGGCCCATGCATTGAGGCTAGCCGCGCACTTGGTTTGGCTCAAGCGCGCATTGCCCGGTCGGCAGGATCGTCGTAACCAGCCGCCATGACCCAGCCTGCCACCGCTCCCGTTCTGTTCGATCGACGCCTGCTTGCGCTGAGGCAGCGCCGGGCAGCAGGCGCGCCGGAGACGTTCCTGCTGGAGCGCGTCGCCGAGGATCTCGGAGATCGGCTTGCCGCGGTGAACCGGTCCTTTACGGCAGCCGCCGATGTGTGGACGCCCGGCGCCGGCCTCAAGCCGCTTCTGACGGACCCTATGGCGCAGCTGGTGCATCTCGCGGCACCCGAGACGGCCGATGAGACGCTGCCGCTGGCGCCGCATTCGCTCGATCTCGCGCTGTCGGCGCTGGCGTTCCAGTTCGTCAATGATCTCCCCGGCGTGCTCGCGCAGATCCGCCGCGCCTTGCGCCCCGATGGGCTGTTGCTCGCGGCGATGATCGGCGGCGATACGCTGACCGAGCTCAGGCAATCCTTTGCCGCCGCCGAGGCCGAATGCGAGGGCGGCGTCTCGCCGCGCGTCGCGCCGTTCGCCGATCTGCGCGACATTGGCGGCCTGTTGCAGCGCGCCGGCTTTGCGCTGCCGGTCACGGACGTCGATCGTGTCGTCGTCCGCTATGCCAGCGCGTTCGGGCTGATGCATGATCTGCGCCGCATGGGGGCCGCCAACAGCCTGGTCGAGCGCCGCCGCACGCCGCTGCGCCGCGCCACCTTGCTGCGTATGGCCGAGATCTATTCCGAACGCTTCGCCGATGCCGATGGCCGCATCCGCGCCACCTTCGATATCATCTGGATCTCCGGCTGGGCGCCGCATGAAAGCCAGCAGAAGCCGCTGAAGCCGGGCTCGGCGACGGCAAGCCTGGAGGCGGCGGTGAAGCGAACGCCGCGGGAATGATCGCACTGCTCGTCATCGCCGGGCTTGACCCGGCGATCCATCGTCTTCGGAACTGATGGATGCGCGGGCCTTCGCCGCGCCGAAGGGGCTTCGGCCCCGCAGGCGGGTCAAGCCCGCGCATGACGACTGGGGATAGGCAAATCGCCGTGCCTCACAGCAACAGATCAATCAGATGCGGCAGCAGCGGAATGTCCGCCGGTGGCATCGGATAGTCGCGCAGCTTGTTGGGCCGCACCCAGGCCAATTGCTGGCCCTCGCGCGCGGTCACCACGCCTTCCCAGCGCCGGCAGATGTAGAGCGGCATCAGCAGATGGAATGTCTCATAGGCGTGGCTCGCGAAGGTCAGCGGCGCCAGACAGGCTTCGCGCACGGTGATGCCGAGCTCCTCGTCGAGCTCGCGGATCAGGCTGGCCTCCGGCCGTTCGCCGGGCTCGAGCTTGCCGCCGGGAAACTCCCAGAGTCCGGCCAGGGCCTTGCCGGCGGGGCGCTGGGCCAGAAGGACGCGATTGTCGGCATCGACCAGCGCGCAGGCGACCACGAGGGTGAGTTTCAAGTCAGGCATGATCCGGTCGGGCGAGGTGGCAACGCATCACGGCATGATCGCATGCGTGAGCTGCGTCTGTTGAGGGAATCTTAACCTAGGCGGTTTCGTGCCGTGTTTCCACGATTGAGATAAGCCAACCTTAATCGGCCCATGCGTATTTTCACGGGAGAACGCCGTGACCCCATCATGGTTCGTTAGGCATCCTTCATGCGCATGTTATCGAGTCTGCTCGCCCGCTTCCGCAGCGACATCCAGGGCAACGTCGCGGTGACGTTCGCCATCGTCTGCGTGCCGCTGATCACGGCGGTCGGTTGCGGCGTCGATTACAGCCGGGCGAACCAGCTGCGCGCCAAGTTGCAATCAGCGGTGGACGCCGCCTCGGTCGGAGCGGTGTCGCGGACGTCGCCGGCCTTCATCGCCGCTGGCGCGATGACCGCGGACGGCATCATCACTGCCGGCAATGACGATGCCCGCAATATCTTCAACGGCAACATGAACGGCACCACCGGCTACACGCTGAACAGCGTCACGCCTGAGGTGAAGAAGACCGGCTCGGTACTGACCGCAACCGTGTCGTTCTCGGCGAGCGTGCCGATGATGTTCATGAACATCGTCGGGATCAAGACGATGACGTTGCAGGGCATGTCGAAGGCGACCGCCTCGATGCCGAAATATATCGACTTCTATCTGCTGCTCGACAACTCGCCTTCGATGGGCGTGGCGGCGACGCCCGACGACGTCACCAAGATGGTCAACGCGACCTCGGATGCGAAGTATGGCAGCAACCGCTATTGTGCCTTCGCCTGCCACGACTACAACGATTCGAACAACTTCTATAATCTCGCGAAGAGCATCGGCGTCACGACGCGGATCGACGTTCTGCGCAGCGCCACCCAGCAGCTGATGGATACGGCCACGCAGACCCAGACCTATCCCAATCAGTTCCGCATGGCGATCTATGATTTCGGCGCGGCGTCGAAGACGATCGGCCTGCGCGCTCTGTTCGCGCTGTCGGCCAATCTGTCGAGCGCCAAGAGTGCCGCAGGAAATATCGACCTGATGGGCGTCTACGGCAACAACGATGCCTATACCGCCGACAAGGACACGCCGTTCACGGCGGTCTTTCCGGCCGTCAACAATGAGATCTCGACGCCGGGCGATGGCACCACGGGATCACCGCTGAAATATCTGTTCTTCGTGTCCGACGGCGTTGCCGACGAAAGCAATGCGGCGTGCCTGAAGCCCAAGGCAAGCGGCAATCGCTGCCAGTCGCCGATCAACCCGGCGCTCTGCACCACGCTGAAGAACCGCGGCATCAAGATCGCGGTGCTCTATACGACCTATCTGCAGCTGCCGACCAACAGCTGGTACATGAGCTGGATCGATCCCTTCAACAAAGGGCCGTTCGGCCCGTCGCCGAACAGCGAGATCGCGCAGAACATGCAGGCCTGCGCTTCGCCCGGCTTCTATTTCGAGGTGTCGCCGACACAGGGCATCGCCGACGCCATGAATGCGCTGTTCAAGAAGGCGGTGGCGGACGCGCGCATTTCGAGCTGACCCAGCAATCATCCCGGGACGGCCGAGCCCGGCCCGGGATCTGTTGCAGAGCGTGGAAAGCTACGAGCGGTAGTCGCCGTTGATCGCGACATACTCCTTGGTCAGGTCGCAGGTCAGCACGCGGTCGCGGCCCTTGCCGAGGCCGAGCGCGACCTTGATCTGAATGGTCTGCGCCTTCATCGCATTCGACACTTCCGTCTCGTCATAGGACGGATCGCGCGCGCCCTTCGACGCGACGCGGATGCCGTTGAACGAGATCGACAGCTTGTCGCGATCGGCCGGCTCGCCAGCCTTGCCGACGGCCATCACGACGCGGCCCCAATTGGCGTCCTCGCCGGCGATCGCGGTCTTCACCAGCGGCGAGTTGGCGATCGACATCGCGATCCTGCGCGCCGACTGCTTGGTCTTGGCGCCTTCGACGATGATCTCGACCAGCTTGCGCGCGCCCTCGCCGTCACGCGCCACCTGCTCGGCGAGATCGGCCAGCACGGCGTTGAACGCCTTCACGAAGGCCTTGGCGTTGGGATCGCTGATGCGGCTGATCTTCGGTGCGCCCTTGGCGGCGGCGGCGCCGGTGGCGAAGGCAAGCAGCGTGTCGGAGGTCGAGGTGTCGCCGTCGATCGTCACGGCGTTGAAGGTGTCCTCGACGCCGGCCTTGAGCAGCGCCTGCAGCGCGGGCGCCGTGATCGGCGCGTCGGTGAAGATGAAGGACAGCATCGTCGCCATATCAGGCGCGATCATGCCGGCGCCCTTGGCCATGCCGTTGATCGTCACCTTGGCCTTGCCGAGCTTGACGGTGGCGGTCGCGACTTTCGGGAACGTGTCGGTGGTCATGATGGCGCGCGCGGCGCCCATCCAGTCCTCCGCGTCAGCGGTCCCGGCGAGACCTTCGAGCACGCCGTCGAATTTGGTGGCATCCAGCGGCTCGCCGATCACGCCGGTCGAAGCGAGGAAGATCTCGTCCTGCTTGCAGCCGACCGCCTTGGCGGCGATCGCCGCGGTCAGCGCCGTCGACTGCTTGCCGGTCTTGCCGGTGAAGGCATTGGCATTGCCGGAATTGACGACCAGCGCGCGCGCCTTGCCGCCCTTCAATTTGGCGCGGCACCATTCGACCGGCGCCGACGGGCATTTGGATTTGGTGAATACGCCCGCGACGGTGGTGCCGGGATCCAGCAGCGCCAGCAGCACGTCGGTGCGGTTCTTGTAGCGGATGCCGGCCGCGGCGGTGGCGAGCCTGACGCCGGCAAGCGCCGGCATGTCGGGGACGTCGGTCGGGGCGAGCGGGGAGACGGCTGAGGACATCGAGAGGCTTCCGACAGGGAATGAGCGGGAAGCGCTCTGTATCATCTCGCTTGTCGTTGGGGGAGTGGATGTTGCCACGTCAACAGCTGCCAACGTCGCTGCGGCAAACTCAGTGTCACCCTCCCCTGGAGGGGGAGGGTCGGCGCGTGTCGCGATAGCGATACGCGCCGGGGTGGGGTGAAGCCACGGGCACCGGCGCGCATGGAGAGATCACCCCACCCCGCCTCGCATCTCGCTTCGCTCGTTGCGACCCTCCCCCTCCAGGGGAGGGTGGCGGCAGGCTTTAGTCGGGACGACACCTTTTGTGACGCGAAGGTGACGACCCTGACGCGACGACAGCGTGTCGCGCCTCAAGCCAAGCGGCCTCGCCGCTTACTTCTTCGCCGGCTCGGCCGGCTTCGCGTCTGCCGGCTTGGCGGCGTCGGCGGCCGGCTTGTCCAGACGCTCGATCTTGGCGGCCTCGCGCAGCTTGCTGACATAGTCGGCCTGGGCCTTGCGGGTGACATAGGTCTCGATCTGGCTCTTGACCTGGTCGAACTCCGGCGGCTTGCGGTTGCGCTTTTCCTCGACCTTGATGATGTGCCAGCCGAACTGGGTCTTCACCGGGTCCGAGATCTTGCCCGGCTCCAGCGCGAATGCCACGTTGGCGAATTCCGGCACCATCTGCTCCTTGGTGAAGAAGCCGAGATCGCCGCCATCGGAGGCGCCGGGGTCCTTGGACTTCTTCTTGGCGAGTTCGGCGAAGTCGCCGCCCTTGGCGAGCTCGGCCTTGACGGCCTTGGCCTCGTCCTCGGTCTCGACCAGGATGTGGCGGGCATGCACTTCCTGCTCGCCGCCGATCTGCTTGGAGGCCTCCTCATAGACCTTCTTCATCGCGTCCGGCGTGGTCGCGGCCTTGCCCTCGCTGGCGAGCAGGCTGTCCATCAGCAGGCGGTTGCGGGTGAAGGCAAGGCGCTTCTTGAACTCCTCGCTGTCGGCGACCTTCTTGTCCTCGGCCGCCTTGGCGACGAGCTTCATGTCGATGAGGAACGACAGCACGTTGTCGTCCTTGGTCGCCGGATCCATCTGCGCGAGGCTCGGCCCGAGTTCCTCCTCGGCGAGCGTCACGTCGCTCTTGCGGATTTCGGCGCCGTTCACCTTGGCCAGCACCGGGTTGGCATCGTCAGCCGCGCGTGCCGGGGCGACCAGCAGGGACAATGCGAGACTGCCGGCGAGAGCGGTGGCAAGGCCGAAGCGCAGGCCGGTTTTCGTAACCGGGAACGACGTGGTCATGGAAAATCCTTGTCTTGGAAGAGGGGGCTCCAGGGGCGTGGCCTCAGGGCGGCGGGGACACTCGCCCAATCGCGATGCCTTGGCAACGCGAAAAGTCTGTCAATTTCGTGAAATCGGCGACAGGTTTGGGGCTGATGTCCCGGTGTCGGGCGCCGTTGACAACGTTCCCCCCCAGCCATATCTCTCCCCGATCGCTGCAAGGGCGATAGCGCTTATTTTGCTGCGTTTTTGGCCGTTGAACCCTGGTTTGCTCGTCTCCCACTCATCTGACGGCCGCCCCCCGGCGCCGACGTTCGAGCCTGGCGCGGGTGCTGCGGTGCATCACGTCGGGAACAGCAAACCCAAAGCATGAGTTACGGCTGCAACGCAGACCCATAGAGGCAGGATTTCAGCAATGATCGGCGCGCTCGCCCGTAAGCTTTTCGGCTCCGCCAATGACCGTCGCGTCAAGGGTTACCAGGCCCGTGTCAACGCCATCAACGCGCTGGAGCCGGAGCTCGCCAAGCTGACCGACGAGCAGCTGAAGGCGCGCACCGCGGAGTTCAAGGCGCAGCTCGCCGAGGGCAAGACGCTCGACGACATCCTGGTCCCGGCCTTCGCCACCGTCCGCGAGGCCTCCAAGCGCACCCTCGGCCAGCGCCATTTCGACGTCCAGCTGATCGGCGGCATGGTGCTGCACGAGGGCGACATCGCCGAGATGAAGACCGGTGAAGGCAAGACGCTGGTGGCCACCCTCGCCGTCTACCTCAACGCGCTGGCCGGCAAGGGCGCCCACGTCGTGACGGTGAATGATTACCTCGCCCGGCGCGACGCCGGCTGGATGAGCCAGATCTACGGCTTCCTCGGCCTGACCACCGGCGTGATCGTCCACGGCCTCGACGATGCCGAGCGCAAGTTGGCCTATGCCTGCGACATCACCTACGGCACCAACAACGAATACGGCTTCGACTATCTGCGCGACAACATGAAGTACCGGCTGGAGGACATGGTCCAGCGCGGGCACTATTTCGCCATCGTCGACGAGGTCGACTCCATCCTGATCGACGAGGCGCGCACGCCGCTGATCATCTCCGGCCCGCTCGACGACCGCTCCGACTTCTACAACACCATCGACACCTTCGTGCCGAAGCTCGACAAGTCCGACTACGATGTCGACGAGAAGCAGCGCACGGTGACCTTGACCGAAGCCGGCATGGAGAAGATCGAGACCCTGCTGCGCGACGCCGGTCAGCTCAAGGGCGAGTCGCTCTACGACGTCGAGAACGTCTCCGTCGTCCACCACATCAACCAGGCGCTGCGCGCCCACACGCTGTTCACCCGCGACAAGGACTATATCGTCCGCGACGGCGAGGTCGTGATCATCGATGAGTTCACCGGCCGCATGATGCCGGGCCGGCGCTATTCGGAGGGCCTCCACCAGGCGCTCGAGGCCAAGGAGCACGTCCAGGTCCAGCCGGAGAACCAGACGCTGGCCTCGATCACCTTCCAGAACTATTTCCGCATGTACGAGAAGCTCGCCGGCATGACCGGCACGGCCGCCACCGAGGCGGACGAGCTGTTCGACATCTACAAGCTCGAGGTCGTGGAGATCCCGACCAACCTGCCGGTCGCGCGCCTCGACGAGGACGACGAGGTCTACCGCACCCAGCAGGAGAAATACGCCGCCATCCTGGCCGAAATCGAGCGCGCGAATTCCCGCCTGCAGCCGGTGCTGGTCGGCACCGCCTCGATCGAGAAGTCGGAAGTGCTGGCCGCCTATCTCAAGCAGCACGGCTACAAGCAGATCGATTTCGGCAGCGAACGTGCGCTCGACAAGCTCTATGCGGCGGCCCGCGCCGGCAAGCCGGCGAAGCTGTTTGCGGTGCTGAATGCGCGCTTCCACGAGCAGGAGGCCTATATCGTGGCCGAAGCCGGCGTGCCCGGCGCGATCACGATCGCGACCAACATGGCGGGACGCGGCACCGACATCAAGCTCGGCGGCTCCTTGGAGATGCGCATCCAGCAGGAGACGGCCGGGATCACCGACGAGACGGAGAAGGCCGCCAAGATCGAGCAGATCAAGGCCGACATCGCACGCTTCCGCGAGATCGTGCTGAAGGCCGAGGAGACGGTCGAGATCGAGCCGGCCAAGGGCTCCAAGCCGGCCAAGACGGTGGTCAAGCCGGGCGGCCTCTACATCATCGGCTCCGAGCGCCACGAATCCCGCCGCATCGACAACCAGCTGCGCGGCCGTTCCGGCCGCCAGGGCGATCCCGGCCGCTCGAAGTTCTTCCTGTCCCTGGAAGACGATCTGATGCGGATCTTCGGCTCCGACCGGCTCGACAGCATGCTGACCCGGCTCGGCCTGAAGGAAGGCGAGGCCATCATCCATCCGTGGATCAACAAGGCGCTGGAGAAGGCTCAGCAGAAGGTCGAGGCGCGCAACTTCGACATCCGCAAGAACCTCCTGAAGTTCGACAACGTCCAGAACGACCAGCGCAAGGTGATCTTCGACCAGCGCGTCGAGCTGATGCAGGACGAGAGCGTCGCCGAGACCATCGCCGACATGCGCCACGCCTTCATCGACGACCTCGTCAGCAAGCACGTGCCCGAGCATGCCTATGCCGAGCAGTGGGACGTGGCCGGGCTGAAGGAGGAGCTGAAGCGCGTGCTCGACATCGAGCTGCCGGTCGACGAATGGGCCAAGGAAGAAGGCATCGCCGACGAGGAGCTGCTCAAGCGCATCGAGACCTATGCCGACGAGCGCATGGCCGCCAAGGTCGGGCAGTGGGGCCCGGATGTGATGCGCTACGTCGAAAAGACGATCCTGCTGCAGACGCTCGATCATCTGTGGCGCGAACATCTGGTCATGCTCGACCATCTGCGCCAGGTGATCGGCCTGCGCGGCTATGGCCAGCGCGACCCGCTGCAGGAGTACAAGTCGGAAGCCTTCACGCTGTTCGAGGCGATGATCGCGCATTTGCGCGAGGCGGTCACCGCGCAACTGATGCGGGTCGAGATCGTGCCGCCCGAGGAGCAGCAGCCGGTGCTGCCGCCGATGCAGGCGCATCACGCCAACCCGACCACCGGCGAGGACGAGATGGCCTTTGCCAACGTCTCCCTGGTGCCGTCCTCCGGCGCCGCTCCGGTCCCCGCCGAAGCGCGCAATCCGAACGACCCCTCGACCTGGGGCAAGGTCGGCCGCAACGAGGACTGCCCCTGCGGCTCCGGCAAGAAGTACAAGCACTGCCACGGCCGCTACGCGTAAGCGCGGCCGCAGCATTCTCCATCGTCATTGCGAGCGGCAGCGAAGCAATCCAGAGTCCCGCCCACGACTCTGGATTGCTTCGCTCGCAGTGACGTTGTTGGTGGAGCTGTTTGCCAAACTAACAGTGTCGTCCCTGCGGACGCAGGGGCCCATCACCACAGGACGATGTGCTGAGGCACGCCGGTAGCTCCAGCGTTGCGCCGCACTGCTGCCTGGGAGTATGGGGTCGTGGGTCGGCGCCCCGCCACGCTACGCGTCGCAGGGCTTGCCCGGGACGACAGTTGCGGGATGGGCTGCGTTAGGCCGCCTTCGCCAATTAGGCCGCCTTTGCCGCGTCGACTCGTGCGCCGTCCGCAATCGTGCGCGGCGCCGTGTTCAGCTGTTCGATGGCAAAGCCTGCGGCCTTCTTGTAGCCGGCCATGAAGGCCTCGCGCTCGGCCGGCGGGATCACGTCGTCGATATTGCTGAACGTGCCGCCGCAGCGCTCGTCGACCAGGTTGAGCAGGCCGAACGGGCCGGCACCGCGGTTGCGCAGGATGACCTGCGAGATCGGGCCGCAGAGTTTCTCGTCATAGGCTGACAGCGCCGCAGGCGTGACGCCATGTGCCAGCAGTGATGCGCCGAGCACGCGGGCATCGACGATGGCCTGGCTGGCCCCGTTGGAGCCGGTCGGGTACATCGCATGCGCGGCGTCGCCCATCAGCGCCACCGGGCCGTCGACCCAGGTCGGCACCGGATCGCGGTCGATCATCGGGTTCTCATAGGCGCCGTCGGCGCCGGCGATCAGCGCGGGCACGTCCAGCCATTCATAGGTCCAGCCGGCGAAATGATGCGCGAACTCGCTCACCGGCACCTGGCGGAACCAGCCGGTCTGCTTCCAGCCCTCGCTGTTGTCCATCGTGACTTCCGCGATCCAGTTGATCAGCGCCAGCCCGGTGTTCGGATCGGGATGCGAGATCGGATAGACCACGACGCGGTGCCGATGGGTGCCGAGCCCGACGAAGGACGCACCGGTGCGCATCGGCTTCGCCCAGGTGACGCCGCGCCACATCACCGCGCCGCCCCAATGGATCGGCGGCTGCGTCGGATGCATCTGGGCGCGGATCGCCGAATGGATGCCGTCGGCGCCGATTAGCAGCCGCCCGCGGGCCTCCGATGCCGATCCATCGGCATGCTCGATATGGGCCGTGACTGAGCCGTCCGCATTCTTCTGATAGCCCGCGATGCGGCTGCCGAGCCGCACGGTCTGAGCCCCCGCGCGCTCCACCAGCCGGCTGTGCAGCAGCATATGCAGCTTGCCGCGATGCACGGCATATTGCGGCCAGTCGTAGCCGGCGAGCAGGCCGCGCGGCTCGGAATAGATGTCGTTGCCGTTCAGCCCGACCAGCGCCCATTCCTTGGCGGGGACGCCGACCTGGTCGAGATCACCGGCCCCGATGCCGAGATCGTACAGCTCGCGCACTGCGTTGGGCTGCAGGTTGATACCGACCCCGAGCGGCCGCATCTCGCGCACGCTCTCATAGACGACGCAGGGCACGCCGATCTGCTGCAGGGTCAGCGCGGTCGCGAGGCCGCCAATGCCGCCGCCGGCGATGATTACGGGAAGGTCGGTCATACGCGTGATCCGTTGGACGCTGAAAGGGAGCGGTGGGGACGAAGCGGGCCGGCAGCCGCCGCGGTGAGCCGGTTCTGGCTGCCCAAACCTGTCCTCCCATGGTCTCGCCGGCCGGTGTCCCGCCCGGCCGCTGCCGAAAGGCCTAATTCAGAAGAATTGCCGAGACAAGCGAAATGGCCCGCGGGGTCTGACAGGGTATGATAGTCTGCCCCGATGTCGCAAACCTCTCTTGTTTTCAGCCTGCTGTTCCTGGGTCTCGCCAGCCCCGCAACGGCGTTCGATATCCAGGCGCATCGCGGCGGTCGCGGCTTGCATCCGGAGAACACGCTGCAGGCGTTCAGCAGGGCGCTGGACCTTCATGTCGATACGCTCGAGCTCGACGTCGGTGTGACCCGCGACGGCGTGCTCGTCGTCTCGCATGAGCGGCGGCTCAACCCCGATCTCGCCCGCGATGCGGCCGGCGACTATGTTGCGCCGCCCGGGCCGCTGTTGAACGCGCTGCCGCTCGCCGAGGTGCAGTCCTACGATATCGGCCAGATTCGACCCGGCAGTGAGTACGCCAAGCAGTTCTCCGAGCAGCGCGCGCTGCACGGCCCCGGCGTCGCGCCGCCGCGCATTCCGACGCTGAAAGAGGTGATCGATTTCGTGCGGAGCTCGGGAGACGAGCATGTCCGTCTCAACATCGAGACCAAGCTCGATCCGGCGTTTCCCGCCGAGTCGCCGAACCCGGAGCGCTTCGTGACGCTGCTGCTCGGCCTGATTCAGGCGGAGCATTTCGCTGGCCGCGTCATGATCCAGTCGTTCGACTGGCGGACCCTGCAGCTGGTGCAGCAGCGCGCGCCGGACATCCCGACCGTGTATCTGTCCCGGCAGAGCGGCGAGACGCCCACGGTGTCGCTGACCGCGGCGACCCGCTGGACCGCGGGATTCAACCCCGCCGATCATGGCGGCTCGTTGCCGCGGACCGTCAAGGCGGCCGGCGGCAAGGTCTGGTCGCCCTATTTCACCGAAGTGACGCCGGAGCTGATCGCCGAGGCGCATGCGCTGGGGTTGAGCGTGATCGTCTGGACCGTCAACCGTCCGCAGGACATGGGGCGGCTGATGGACATTGGGGTCGACGGCATCATCTCCGACCGGCCGGAACTGCTGCGTCAGGTCGCGCTCGGCAGGGGCGCCACCCAGCCGCTCGGGCTGTCGCTGAAGCCGTCGTCCCCGAAATAGGGCGTGATCCGGAAACAGGAAGCTGGATTTTCCGAACAGATCGGAGAAGAGGGCGGCTGCTCCAGCCGCCCGAATGGTTGCGAGGACAGCGACCCAGGTCGTTCACTCCTGCACCACCTCGTGCCGGATCACGAACGGCGCGAGCAGGGTGTGCACCTCGTTCGCGATCGCCTCGCGGCTCTCCGCCGGCACGTTGCGCAGGGTGACCGTGGCGATGCTGCCATGGCTGCCATGGGCGCCGACCTTGACGGTGCAGTCGATGCCGCGATCGGTCAGTTGCGACAGCACCTTCGTGAACACGCGCGTCGCCGCGTCCCAGCGCAGCTGCGGTTTGAACACCTTGCCGACGCCGGTCACCGGCATCGGATCGATCGGGATGATCTGCACCGGCACCGCGGCGCGCTCCGGCGTGCGGGCGCGCACCCAATCCTCCAACTCGCCCGGCTGCACGCTCGCGCCCGGCTTGAGCTGGACGTAGCCGATCGGCAGCTCGCCGGCATAGGCGTCGGGCTGGCCGACCACCGCGGCGAAGCCGACGGCCGGATGCTGGAAGAGGATCTCCTCGACCGGCGCGGGATCGATGTTGTGGCCGCCTCGGATCACCAGGTCCTTAGCGCGGCCGGTGATCCAGAGGAAGCCGTCGGCATCGAGTCGGCCGAGATCGCCGGAATTGACCCAATGGCCGTCGATGAAGGCACCCTTGTTGTGCGCGGCGTCGAGATAGCCGGAGAACACGCCGGGGCCGGCCATGATGACGACGCCGATCTCGTCCACGGCACAGTCGCGTTCATAACGCCCGTCGGCATCGAGCTTGACGATGCGCACCTGCGCGTAAGGCAAGGGCAGGCCGACCGAGCCGAGCCGGATCGGCTGGTCCGGATAGGCCATGGTGTGCACGCTCGCGGTCTCGGTCATGCCGTAGACCTCGACCACCGGCAGCTTGAGCTTGTCCATGATCGCCTGCCCGACCGCGACCGGAATGGCCGAGCCGCCGCCCGCGGCATAGCGCAGGCTGGAGATGTCGGCTGCGCCTGGCGGCACGGCGAGCGTTGCCGCCAGCACCGTCGGCACGCTCGACAGCGTCTCCGGCCTGTAGCGGGCGACCAGGCTCCAGATGTTGCGCACCGCATTCGGATTGCGCCAGCCGGCGCCGGAGAGCACGACGAGGCTGCCGCCCGCCGAAAAAGTCTGCAGCGCCTGCGTCAGCGAGCCGCCGACGTGGAACAGCGGCATGCCGAACAGCAAGGTGCCGCCGGGCTTGGCTTTCAGGACGAGGTTGATCGCCCAGGCCTGGTAGACCTGGTTGCCATGGCTGTGTCGCACCAGCTTCGGCGTGCCCGTGGTGCCGCCGGTGTGGAAATAGGCCGCGGTGTCGCTGGCCTTGATCTGCCGGCCACTGACGAGGTGATCCGCGGGCTGCGGCTTGATCAGGTCGTTGAAGGCGTGGATGCCGTTCGCCGGATCACCGCCGCCGCCATACACCTGCACGATCGCCTTGAGGTGCTTGAGGCTACCGCGCACCTTCTCGACCTTCTGCCAGATGTCGGTGCCGGGCAGGGGACCGAGCGCCACCAGCACCTTGGTCTTGGCGGCCTCCAGGATCTCGGCGATCTGGTGCGGCTCCAGCAGCGGGTTGACCGGGTTGGCGATGCCAGCGGCCTCGGCGCCGAACAGCGTGATGAAAGCTTCCGGCACCAAGGGCAGCATGAAGCTGACGACGTCATTGGGGCCGACGCCGAGCGCATGAAACATGTTGGCGGCCTGCGTCACCTTCGCGATGAAATCGCGATAGGTGATCACGACCGGCGTGTCGGCCGGATCGGCATTTGGCAGGAACTGGATCGCCGGCGCGTCAGGATTGGCGGAAGCCCCGCATTTGAGGGCCTCGTAGGTGCTCTGTGCGGCGATGCGTTCGCTGTACGGCGTCTGCTCGAAGGCGCGGATGTCAGCGGTGCTGGCGAATGTCGGATAATCGCTGCCGATGGCGCGATCGAGCAGATGAATGCCCGTCATGGCCTGTCCTCCCTGTGTCGTGTCCTCGTCCGGCCGGACATGGTCCAGCCGGTGGTCGCGCGCGGGCTCTGTGCGGCCCGTTCGTCGCGATCGTGATGGAGCAGGATGAGGGAGGATTCGTCTTGCGTCTATCCCGGCGTTGCCGGGCAAGCCGATACATTTGCCGCAGGCAAGTCGGCGAACAGGGATCAAGTCTCTTTGATGCGCCGCGAGACCGCTCCGAACTCCGCGTCATTGCGAGCGCAGCGCGCAGCGACGGGGAGGATGGAGCTCGGTCTTGAATGCCTGCCGAGCAGAGTGCCGTCAGCTCGCCGCGTCGATCAGGTTCTCCAGCAGCCGCTTCAGCTCGCCGGTCGCCTTGTCGCCGTAATTCTCCAGGATATGCGCCTCCTGGCTGGCGGCGAGCGAGTTCAGCCGCTTGCACAGCGCCTTGCCGCGGTCGCTGATGAACATCAGCACCTTGCGGCGGTCATGGGCGTCCTGGCGGCGGTAGACCAAGGAGTCCGACACCATGCGGTCGATCATCTTGGTCAGGGTCGGATGGTTCAGCAGCACCGCCTCGGCAAGATCACCCATCGAATGCCCTTCGCCGTCGGAGAGCACCTTGAGGATGCGCCATTGCTCGACGGGCACGCCCTCCGTGCTTAGGCGTGTCTCCAACTGCCGGTTGATCTCCCGGTTGGCTTGCGCGAGCAGGTAGGCGAGGTGTTCGGTGAGGGGGGTGTTGGGATGGGGCGATTTGGCCACGGTGAACTTCGCTTGCGGGTCCCGAATTGAATGATTGTCCGGCAGTTGCTGCCCGATCTATATGCATCCCAATTCTTGAACATTCAACATTTTCGAATAGGATATTTGTCGAACCTGTGCTGATTTTGACGGCGTATGACCGCCGGCCCACAGTGGGCCAACCACGGTGCGGGCCAAGGAGTGGGTGTGCTCTCGACAGGATCTGTCACGGCCGGGCGCCCCGGCCTGCCGCCATCCCTGCTATTCAGGAGCCCGCCCCGGCGGGGCGCCGTTCCGTTCCTCGCTCCCTTCGATCCTGACCGCGCCGAACGGCGCGGCGCGCGCAACCGGCTGCGCATCGGCAACTTTCTCACCTTCTCCGGCTCACCCGGCATCTGGGGCCCGGCGGCGACCAACAGCGCGCTGCTCGCGGTGTCCGAGATCAACCGCCGCGGCGGCATTCTCGGCCGCGAGATCGAATTGTCGTTCTACGACTCCGGCGGGGCGGTCGAGGACGTCGCTGCGCGCGCCAGGGACGCGCTCGACTTCGACGACATCGACGTCGTGATGGGCTCGCATATCAGCGCCGTCAGGCTGGCGCTGCGCCGGCTGACCCGCGGCCGCATTCCTTACGTCTACACCCCGGTCTATGAAGGCGGCGAACGCACGCCGGGGGTGATGGCGATCGGCGAGACGCCGCACAGCCAGACCCGCCCCGCCATTCACTGGCTGGCCGAGAACAAGGGCGCCAAACGCTGGTATCTGATCGGCAGCGACTATGTCTGGCCGTGGCAATCGCACCTCCAGACCAAGATCTATATCGGCGAGGCCGGCGGCCATGTCGTCGGCGAGGAGTTCGTCCCGGTCGGCCATGATGATCACGAGGCGCATCTGGCGCGCATTCGCGCCACCAGGCCCGACGTTGTGTTGATCTCGTTGATCGGCACCGACAGCATCACCTTCAACCGCGCTTTCGGCGAGTCCGGCCTCGCCGCGACCACCCTGCGCCTGGCCGGCGCCGTCGATGAGACCGTGCTGCTCGGCATCGGCGCCGACAACACCGAGAACCTGTATTCCGCCTCGGGCTATTTCAACTGCATCGGCTCCCGCGCCAATGACGAGTTCATGAGCCTGTACACCGCGATGTTCGGCGTCGATGCGCCGCCGGTCGGTTCGGTCGGTCAGTCGAACTATGAAGGTCTGCGCTTCCTGAAGGCCGCCGCGGAGCGGGCCGGTTCGCTGTCCCTGCATCCGCTGGCCGCCGCCGGCCGCAACATCGTCTATTCCGGTGCCCGTGGCGAGGTTGCCATCCGCCAGGGCTGCGCCGGAATGGCGATGCATCTCGCCGCCGCCGACGGGCTGGATTTCAGGATCATCCGCACGTTCTGACCCACGCCACGGAAGGTCTTCCGCGGGACGTTCCGCTGCCACCCTCCCCTGGAGGGGGAGGGTCGTCTCGCATGGAGCGAAGCGGAATGTGAGACGGGGTGGGGTGATCTCTCCTCTGGCACCGGCGTCTGTGGAGAGATCGCCCCACCCCGCTCTCCCGCTGCGCGTGCGATCGACCCTCCCCCTCCAGGGGAGGATGGCCCTGCATTGGCGGTCGGGTGCCCAGTCAGCAACGAGGACATCACCATCACCAGATCTGCGGTTACGCCGCCGCGGCGTTCTTGACAGCCACCTCGGCGACCACCGCCTGCGTGGCACCGACGTCACGGATCATCCGGTGGATCGCCTCCTGCGGCAACGGCTTGCCGAACAGGAAACCCTGCACGCTGCTGCAGCCTTCCTCGCGCAGGAAGGCGAGATGCTGCTCGGTCTCGACGCCTTCGGCCAGTACGGGGATGTTGAGGCTGCGCCCGAGCAGCAACGTCGCCTTGACGATCGCCGCGGCATGCACGCTGGTCTCGACCGACTGGATGAAGCTCTTGTCGACCTTGATCTTGTCGAACGGAAACACCTGGAGGGTGGATAGCGACGAATAGCCGGTGCCGAAATCATCCATCGCCACGGTGACGCCGATCGCCTTCAGCGCCTGCATCACCTGCAGCGCGTGCTGGCGGTCGGCGATGATGCCGGTCTCGGTCAGCTCGATTTCGAGCCGCTCCGGCGCCAGGCCGGTCTCGCGCAGCACCTCGGCGACACGCTTCGGCAGGTCGTGATTGAGCTGCATCGGCGCGACGTTGACGGCCACCTTGAACGGCTGGCTCCAGCTGGCCGCAGTGGCGCAGGCGGTGCGCAGCACCCAGTCGCCGATGTCGACAATCAGCCCGGTCTGCTCGGCCATCGGGATGAAATCATTCGGCGGCACGCGGCCTTTCACCGGATGATTCCAGCGCAGCAGCGCCTCGAAGCCGATGATCTCGCCGCTCTGCGTATCGTTCTGCACCTGGTAGTGCAGCTCGAACTCGTTGCGCACCAGCGCGCGCTTCAGATCGATGGCGAGCTCGGCGCGACGACGGCTCGCTTCGTCCATCGACGGCTCATAGGTGCAGATCTTGCCTTGGCCGAGGCTCTTGGCGCGGTACATCGCCAGATCCGCGCGGGTGAGCAATTCGTCCGATGTGAGGCCGTGCTCGGGATGCAGCGCGATGCCGATGCTGCAGCCGACCGAGAGGCTGCGTTCCTCCCAATCGACCGGCGCGAGCACCAGGCTGCGAATGCGGTCGGCGAATTTCGCGGCTTCCGTGCGTGCGAAGATCTCGCTCTTGACCGCAACGAACTCATCGCCACCGATGCGTGCCAGAAACTCGCCCCGCTGCAAGGTCGCCGCGATGCGTTCGGCGACGGTCTTCAGCACCGCGTCGCCAGCGGCGTGGCCATGCGCGTCGTTGATGTCCTTGAAGCGGTCGAGGTCGATCGCGAGCACGACGAGATGGGCGGTTTCGTCGCCTGTCGCCAGCAGCGGCGCCAGCCGGTGGCCGAGACCGTTGCGGTTGGGCAGTCCGGTCAGTGGATCCTGCAGCGCCAGCTGCCGATAGCCCTCCACCGCCTCCTGCGCCGCCTGCATGTCGATCATGTAGGCCGAGGCCGCCATCGCCATGATCAGGCCGATGCCGGTGACGATGCTGATCAGCAGCAGGCTGTCCGGCAGCGCTTGCGCGGGGGTGTCGAGGCCGGCCATCGGCGCCACGGTCAGCGCGGCCATGCCGGTGAAATGCAGACTGAGGATCGCGAGCGCCATCGCCAGCGAGCCGCCATACTTGCAGAACCGCGTCACAGGGCGCGCGATGCGGTTGGCGGCGACGGCGCCGAAGCCCATCGCCAGCACGAGCGAGAGCCAGATTGCCGGCGCGTGCCAGGTCTTGATGCCATCGAGATTGAGCGCGCTCATGCCGGTGTAGTGCATCGCGGCAATGCCGAAGCCGAACACCGCGCCACCGGCCTCGATCAGCGGCCCGCGCTGGGTGCGCGTGGTGATGAAGAAGCCGAGCAGGGAAAACACGACGGCGAGGCCGAGCGAGGCGAAGGTAAGCCCTGCCTCGAACGAGCGATGTCCCGGCGCATCGTAACCGAGGATGGCCGCGAAATGCGTGGTCCACACCGTGCCGCCGGCGACGAGGCCGGCCAGGAATAACAGGTGAAAGCGGCGAAGGCCGGTGTTGCGGCGTACGCGGGCGAGCAGCCGCATCGACAGAATCGAGCCGAGCCCGCAGACCAGCAGCGCGGCGGCGACGTAACGCAGATCGTGATCGGCAGGCAGGCAGGACAGGATCGTCAGCATCGGCAATGAACCCTCATGCAGGCGAGCTACGCATCGCGGCAGGACGGGTTTTGCGCGATGGACATCGCGGTTACCGAAGCGTCAACCCGACCGGCAGCGACAGCCTCGAGTGATGCATGAGCTTCGGAAGCCGATGCTTAAGGCCGTCCGGGTTCCAGGCGGGAACCCGGGACATCATGACGAAACCAACAATTTGGCGCGTCATTCTGGGCGCAGCTGGAACCCGCTTCAGCGGCTGGCGACGTTGCCCGGCAGTGCATAGGCGCGGACGTAATCGCCGAGCCTGGTGCCGAACGATCCGTGGCCGCCATCCACGGTCACGATGTACTGCCTGCCGCCGGCCTCATAGGTCATGGGCGTGGACTGTCCGCCGGCGGGCAGCCGGTCCTGCCACAGCAGGCGGCCGTCCTTGACGTCGAAGGCGCGGATATAGTCGTCCATCGTGCCGGTCAGGAAGGCCACGCCGCCCGCAGTCACCATCGGGCCGCCGAGCATCGGCACGCCGAGCTTGAACGGCAGCGGCAGCGGCGCCTGGTCGCGGATGGTGCCGACGCGGTGCTGCCAGACGATCTGGTTGGTCTTCAGGTCGATCGCAGCGAGACTTCCCCAGGGCGGCGCCATGCAGGGGATGCCGAGCGGCGACAGGAAGATGCCGAGCTCGACGCCATAGGGCGTGCCGTACATCGGCTGCACGCCGAGCTCGGTGCCCGGCGGATGCGCCGAATTCGGCGCGGCCGGATTGTCCTTGCCGCGCGGCACCAGCCGCGACACGAACGGGATCGATTGCGGATTGGCGATCGCGATCTTCCTCACAGGATCGATGGCGATGCCGCCCCATTCGAACATGCCGAAATCGCCGGGAAACACCAGCGTGCCCTGCTCGGACGGCGGCGTGAACGGCCCCTCATAGCGCAGCCGCTTGAACATGATGCGGCAGGCGAGCTGATCGAATATCGTCGCGCCCCACATCTGCGCGCCGGTGAGATCCTTGCGCGGGCGGAAGCTCAGCTCGGAGAACGGCTGCGTCGGCGACAGCCGCTCGCCGGGCGCAGCCCCCTGCGGTACCGGCTTCTCCGGCGCGGGGACCGACAGATGGCCATCGCGGCGGTCGAGCACGAAGATGTTGCCGGTCTTGGCCGGCACGTAGATCGCCGGCACCACGCCGTCCTTGCCGGGCATGTCGACCAGGCTCGGCTGCGACGGCATGTCCATGTCCCAGAGATCGTGATGCACGTTCTGGAACGACCAGCGCAGCTTTCCCGTGGCGATGTCGAGCGCCACCAGCGCGGAATCGTAGCGCTCATTGTTGGCCGAACGATTGCCGCCCCAGATGTCTGGCGAGCTCGAGCCGAGCGGGATGTAGACGAGGCCGAGCGCCTCGTCGGCGGCGCCGACGCTCCAGCCATTCGGCGAGCCTGGCGTGAAATGATGCGTCGCCGACGGCATCTCGTTCGGATCGGGATTGCCTGGATCGAACGCCCACAGCAGTTTGCCCGTGTAGACGTCGAAGCCGCGGATCGCGCCCGACGGCACCTTGTTGGAGTAGTTGTCAATCACGGCGCCCGCCATGATCACCACCTTGTCGGTGACCACCGGCGGCGACGTGCCCTCGTAGAAGCCGAGTGTGGTGATCTCGTTGCCGGCCTTGAGATCGATCTGGCCGTGGGCACCAAAACCCTCGCACGGCTTGCCGCTGTCGGCATCGAGCGCGAACAGCCGTCCGTCATCGGTCGGCAGGAAGATGCGCCTGGCGCATTCGGCCGGCGCCGCGGCGCCTGCGATATCGACCGCGCCCGGCCTGGTCTCGTGATAGGCGACGCCGCGGCAGGTCATGTGCTGGAAGTTCTTGTGGTGCTCGATCTTGGGATCGAATCTCCAGCGCAGTCTGCCGGTGGCGGCGTCCAGCGCGAACACGATCTGGTGCGGCGAGCAGGTGTAGAGCAGATCGCCGATCTTCAGCGGCGTTACCTCGTTGGTGAACTCGTCGGGATCGTCGGGGCCCTTGTGGTCGCCGGTCTGGAATTCCCAGGCGAGTTGGAGGTTCTTCACGTTGTCCGCGGTGATCTGCTTCAGGCTCGAGAACCGGGTGCCGAAATTGCTGGCGCCATAGGCGGTCCAGTCGGCTTTCGCCTCGGCCGGCGCGGTGTCGGTGCCAGCCGAGGCCTCTGCAGCCTGCGGCAAAGCGCCATTGACCCCGAAACGATCGCCGTGGAGCGCGGCGCCGAGCACGACCAAGGCGACCGCGAGCACCGCGACCAAACCCCAGCGCGCGGAGCGCATGTCGCCGACCAAATGCGCGGTGATGAACGGCAGCAGCAGCCAGACGCCGAGCGGCGCCAGCACGTCGCCGCGCGGGGCCAGTGACCAGAAATCCAGCCCGACCTCAGAGATTGCCCAAGTCATCGTGCCCAGCAGCAGCGCTGCATACAGCCACAACGCCGCGGCCCGCCGCTGCCACAGCAGCCACGCGGTGCCGAGCAGGGCGGCGCCTGCCATGACGTAATAGAGCGAGCCGCCGATCGCCGCGAGCCAGGCGCCGCCGGCAAGCAGAGCAAGGCCCATCAGGCCGACGATGACGGCAGTGAAGGTCAGCAGCGGTGCACGCTGCAGATCGCGGGCAGCGGCCATGTGCTTCTCCAGGCTGAGGATGACCAAAGCGCGGCGCAACGCCGCAGTCGCGTCATGAACGGCGCGGCAGGGCGGAAGTTCCCTGCTGGGAGACAGCATCTCCTGTGGCCATCCTGCGAGACGACCGCCTGCGGCGGTCTCCTCAGGACGAGGACTGAATGCGTAGCATGACGCCGGGGGCGTGACCCTCATGGTGAGAAGCGCCGCACCTGTGTCTGGCGATTGCTGATACCGCCAGCTCGCGGCGCGTCTCGAACCATGAGGCCCGTGAACGCTCCGGTTCATAGCCCCGCCCGCTGCCTCCACACGGTCTTTTGCTTCCCCCCGGGCCTGCAACGGGTTGCTGATACATGACAGAATTAATACGATCACATGTCGTTCACATGAAGATTGGAGTGCCGGATGCGTGCGCAGTCGCGAGCCTTGTCGAACCCGGTCGCCCTGTGGTGGGCGATGCTGACCCTGGTCAGCTTCGCCAACATCGCATTCTGGTTCATCCTGTACCGGCAGCTCAGCGGCGCTGGCGCCGCGGTGACCCACTCCTCCGACACCAGCTCGATGCTGGCGCTGTCGGCCGCCTATGTGTTCGGCTGCGCCTTCCGCTCGGTGCTGCCGCGCGCCGACGTGCAGCGGATCTGTCTTGTCGACAGCTGGCTGTCGAGCGTGTTCGTCGGCCGCAGCGTCGCGACCATCGCCGAGATCGCCTTCGCGGCGCAATGGGCCATCATTCTGGCGCAGCTCGGCGCGATCGCCGATGCCGAGACCGCGGTGAACATGGCGCGCGTCATCGTGCCGATCATCGTCGTCGCCGAGATCTGCTCCTGGTACGCGGTCGTCACCAAGAACTTCCTCTACAATGCGATCGAGAACTCGCTGTGGGCCGTCGCCTTCCTGTTCGTCGGCATCGGGCTCGGCCGGCTGTTGCCGGAGTTCGACGGCCTGGTGCGCTGGCTGCTGATCGCCGGCCTCGTCGGCATCGCCTGCTATCTCGCCTTTCTCGTCGTGGTCGATGTGCCGATGTATGTGAGGCGCTGGCGGATCGAGCGCGCCGCCGGCACGCCGCTGCTGCACCCGCTGGTCGGCCTGCGCGATTCCGCGACGCGTTGGACCGTCACCCACGACATCGAGCACTGGAGGGAAGAGATCGCCTGGATGTCGCTGTATTTCAGTGCCGCGGTGTGGGGCTCGCTGGCTCTCTGTGCATTGTCGGCGATGAACGATCATCTGCCGCATGATCGCGCGCAGGCCTCCGTGGCGCCGCCGGCGATCGCCCAGCCGGCCACTGTGCGCTAAGCATCCGGCATCCCTGAGACAACAGAGAACCCGCGGTGATGGTCACCGCGGGTTTTGCGTGTCTCGCCCATCTCAGCCATGCAGCGTGAAGTGATGCGAGTCGTCCATGTGAGCGACGTGGCTGAAATCGTGGTGCGGGGCGTCGTGCGCGCCACCGGCGTGGCCGATGTCGAAGTGCGGCGGAACGATGCCGGTGTTGCCCGCATGGCCATGATCGCCATGGCCGTGATCGCCAATCCCATGGTCGCCGAAGCCGTCGGCGATGATCGGGTGATGCGACGAGCCGTCGCCATGCAGCGGCAGGTGGAACACGCCGGAATTCGCGTTGCCGCCGTGGGCGTTGTCGCCGGCATGGTGGATCGCCTGCGCGATCTGGTCCCAGAACCCGCCATGACCGCTCTCATGGCCGCCGCTGTGGCCGCCATCATGGCTGCCGAGCACGTCACCGGCGAGCTTGAACAGGTCATTGAGCGCCGCATGCGCGTTGCCGTGGCTGAGGTCGCTGGCCAGCGCGCCGAGATCGTGGCTGATGGCGCCTGCCTGGTGTCCGATCGATTGCGACAGGTCACCGGCGGCATTCAGCACGCCCGACACGCCCGCGCCGACCGCGTGGCTGATGCCGCTCGTCAGGCCTGAGCCGAGCGTATCGGCGGTGTGTGCGACGTCCGAGATGATGTGACCGAGCGGTCCGCCGACGAGGTGACCCGCGCCCGAGACCGCGTCGGTGACCGCGCCGAGCGCACCGTGACCCAGCGACGTTCCGACGTCGAGGCCGCCCTTGACCACGTCGCCGGCCAGATGCAGCGCGTCGGCGCCGACATGGCCCGCGGTGTCGACGATCGTGCCGGCCATGCCGAGCGCGCCGTGACCGATCGCGCCGGCCGCTTCGAGCCCGGCGTGTCCGAGACCGACGGCGCCGTGGATGGCATCACCCGCCGTGGCGATCACACCATGCGCGAGATCGCCGCCGACCTTCACGCCGCCATTGACGATATCGCTGCCGATATGCGCGACGTCGTGGAGAACTCCGCCGATATCGCCATGAGCAAGATGGTTGAGGCCGGAGCCGACGTCGCCGATCACATGGGCGCCAGTGTTGACGATATCGCCGGCCACATGCCCGGCGGTCGAGACGACGTCCTGAACCGTGTGAATGAGGCTGCCGCCGACCGCGGCGCCGGCATGCTCGACCGCGTGGACTACGCCGCCGACGGTATGGATGGCTTCGCTGCCGAGATGGCCGATGCCGTGCGCCACATCGCTCACGGCATGCCCGACGTCGCCGGCGACATGCCCGACGGTATGGACCGCGCTCGACGCCGCGTCGCCCACCGCATGGGTGACCTTGCCGATGGTATGGATCAGCGACCCGCCGAGATGGCCGACCTCATGCGCGACGCCGCTCGCCGCATGCTCCACGGTATGCACCACCCCGGAGGCGGCGTGACCGACCGCATGACCGACGTCCGACGCCACATGCGCCACACCCTTCACCGCCGACCCCAGAGCGTGTCCGATATCGCCGAATAAGCTCATTGTTGTTCTCCCTCGGTTTGACGTCACCTCACCGCGGGTGACGGCCGAGTTGTCGCAGAGCTTGCGCTTGCGCTCCGTGAGGGACGTCACGCAGCGATGTGAGCTGGCGGAGGGCTGCGGGACGCGTCAGGCGTCGCGGGCCGGGTCCGCCTTCACCACCCGGACCCCCACCACATGCGTGCCCTCGAACTCGCGCACGATGCGCTCGTCCCGACCGACTTCGCCGAGATCGAAATCCTGCCCCGGCGTGATCAGGATCATGCGACGGCCAATGATGACGAGAACCGTGACGTCATTGTCTTCCCCGCGACGCGCCCATTCACGGATCTGCGCCTCATAAGGCGGACGCCGCCACGCCTCGGGAAAGCCAGGGTCGCAGCGAACCTCGACGCCATCCGCCGACATCGTCAGCACGAGCTTCGCCCGGCTCGGTTTCCAGCTGTCGTCGAGCTGGACGTTGGAGAGCCACAGGCAGCGGAAGTCCACGCATTCGATTGGACGGGTCTGATAGATGGCGCAGCCGTGCCGGGGCCGGCAATGCCGGCACCATGTCTGCGCCGGCTTATCGAGCTGCTCGATTTCCATGATCTTGCAGCAGAGCGTGCAGTCGCCGCACTGGCGCGATGTCTCGCATGAGGATGTCATGCCGATATCGTCTCGCTGACGAGGCTTGTCATCAAGCGGCCGCGCGTCGGGCGACTCGGTCATTGCTGCTGGAGTTCGACGGGCCGAAAGCGTTTCGCTCGGCCTCGGCGCGGCCGGCGCGAGTAAACCGATTATACTTGCGCGTTCAAGCTGATTTGCCCTGTCCAGTCCCGCCAGCAAAGATTGTTAAATTCGATTTTTCAGAATTTTATGATCTTATCCGGTCGTCCCGCCTCATCGACGAGGTGCGCTGCGCGGTCGTCACGAAGCGTGGAACCGCGAGGACAAAGGCGCATGTCCAAAACTGCCGCAGAACCTGTTGACCGCGGCGCTGCGGCGAGCGCCGCTCGCCCGCTTCGCGTGCGATCGACCCTCCCCCTTCAGGGGAGAGTGGCAACGCGTGTGGAGTTTAGCTGTTGTGAAGCCGATTCTCGTGAAGCCGGGCAGCGACGGAGCAAGGGCGCCGATGATTGGGCCTACTTGAACCCGGCGAAGCGGCTGTCGAACGAGTTCGACTGCAGCACCGGAGCGGCGCCGGAGACCAGCGCGGTCTGGGTCTGGGCGGACGCCGAGCCGGTCGTCGTCGGCGCCTCATTTGCGGCGGGCTTGTACGGGGGCCGCGCAGCGGCCTGCTTGGTCTCAGCCGGCTTGGCAGCGACCGGCTTCGGCGCCGGCTTGCCCTCGGTGGGCTTGGCCTCGGCGGTCTTGCTGTCAGCGGTCCTCTCGGCCGGTTTCGCTGTCGCGGTCGTCTCGGCTGACGCAATGCCGACCTTGCGGGCGAGGTTCGACATGAAGCTTGGCTTGTCGGGCGCGCTGACGGCGGCTACCCGGGCCGAGGGGGCCGTCGTCGGAGGCGGCGCGGAGTCGGCCGGAGCAGCGGCGACCTCGTCCTCGGTGGGCGCACGCGGCGGATTGACATGACCCGGGATGGTGCCGGGCGCCGGCGTGAAGTTCGCGAGCGACAGCCCCGGTGCCTCGCCGGGGACCGACAGGCCCGTCGATGCGCCCGGCACGCGGGCGGCGAAGATCGGATTCATGCCGCCGTCGATGCCGGTGTTGAGCTTGGCGACCGGCGTGCCCTTCGCGACGAGCTTGGCATACTCGGCTTCGTCGGCCTGCTGCTTCTCGCGCACAGCGGTCGTGATCTCATCGGGCACGACATAGGCCGGGCACTTCGCGGCGGCGTCGAACACCGGATCATGCGTGGCGCCCGGCGGCTTCTGGGCATTGAAGACGTATTTCTTCTCGCAGAAGTCGACCTTCGGTTCCTGGCGGGTCACCTCGAAATGGTCGTAGCCTTCCTTGATCATGCGCCAGAACGGCATGTTCGGATTGTTGCGATGCCGCGCCATGTTCATGGGCGTCATCCGGAACGGATAGGCCTGGAACTGGAAAGCGCGCTGTCCGCCGAAGAAGGATTCGCGTCCGAGCGCATAGATCTCGGCGATCTGCTCGTCGGTCATCGCGAAGCAGCCGCGCGAGGAGCAGTCGCCATGCACCATCAGCTGCGAGCCGGTGCGGCCCAGCGCCTTGTCGAAGGCGTTCGGATAGCCGGTGTTGAACGAGAGATAGTAGGCCGATTGCGGGTTCATCTGGCTCGGATTGATCGAGTAGAAGCCCTCCGGCGCCTGGCGGTCACCCTCGCGCACTTTCGGCCCGAGATCGCCCGACCAGCGGCAGATCGGATAGGTCTTGAGCAGCGCGAACTTGCCAGAGCGGTCCTGCTTCCAGACCTCGAGCTCGGCCTCCTGCTTGAACACGCGCACCAGGATCGGCGACTGCGTATCCATATCCTTCTCGGCGATGGTCGCCACGAGCTTGGGCGGCACCGGCTGATTGGCCTTGGCACTGGTGGCGAGCGCGACCTGATCGCTGTTGCAACCGGTCAGCAGCGCACCGGCGGCCAACGCCGCCGAGGTCATCAGAACCCGGACGAAAGCGCGGTTGATCAAAGCGAAGCTCCCCGCAAACCCAGCATGCCGCAATACCCCAGTCTCGTCTCGATCGATCGGCCGGGAAGCTGGATGGATCCCGGATCGACCATGCGTCATGCCACCGTCAAACCAATGATTAAAATTGTATCCGTTGGTCCGAAGCGCTGCAACCCGCGGTGCAGCGGTGCCGACGCGCCCTGGCCCTTGTGGTCAACAAGTTCTAAACATCAGACGCCGACGGCTGGGCCGAAATACGGCCAAACGGCTGGAAAGACTCACAAAACCGCGAGCGAGATCGGCCCTCGGCAGGGCCGCTCCGAGCTCAGCTCAGCTTGCGTCCGATGTCGATGAACTTCTGCCGGCGCTGCTTGCGGATGGCATCGGCGTCGAGGCCCTTCAGCTCGTCGAAGGCCTGGGCGATCGCCTCGCCGGTCGCCGCGATCATCGCGGCGGGGTCGCGATGCGCACCGCCGACCGGCTCCTTCAGGATGGTGTCGACCACGCCGAAGCGCAGCATGTCCTGGGCGGTGATCTTCATGCTGTTGGCCGCTTCCTGGGCCTTGGTGCCGTCGCGCCACAGGATCGAGGAGGCGGCCTCCGGCGAGATCACGCTGTAGATCGCGTGCTCCAGCATCAGCACCCGGTTGGCGGTGGTCAGCGCGATGGCGCCGCCCGACATGCCCTCGCCGGTGATGATCGCCACATTGGGGACGCCAAGCGACAGGCAGGCATCGGTGGAGCGGGCGATGGCCTCGGCCTGGCCGCGCTCCTCGGCGCCGATGCCCGGATAGGCGCCGGCGGAATCGACCAGCGACAGCACGGGGATGCCGAAACGCTCGGCCATCTCCATCAGCCGGACGGCCTTGCGGTAGCCCTCCGGGCGGGCCATGCCGAAATTGTGCTTGAGGCGGGATTCGGTGGTGGCGCCCTTTTCCTGGCCCATGACGCAGATCGGCTCGCCGCGGAAACGACCGAAGCCACCCAGCAAAGCGGCGTCCTCGCCGAATTTGCGGTCGCCCGCCAGCGGCGTGAACTCGGTGATCAGGCCGTTGACGAAGTCGGTGAAGTGCGGCCGCTGCGGGTGGCGCGCGACCATGGTCTTCTGCCATGGCGTCAGATTGGCGTAGAGGTCGGCCAGCGCCTGGCCGGCCTTCTCCTCGATCCGGCTGACCTCCTCGCCGATATCGGTGCCGGCGGCGGCCATCGCCCGGAGTTCATCGACCTTGGAATCGAGCTCGGCAACGGGCTTTTCGAAATCGAGGTAGCTGCGCATGGGATCCGGCATGGAGGAGCTGAAGGAAGAGCGCTGGGAAACGAAATCGGTTCGGCCTTCGGACCTGAAGATCAATGTCCTCAGGAGCTTAGGGTGCGATCGGTGCGCCGCGGCCAGGCCTCATGCCAGGATCACGGGCAGGATGGCGCTCTTTCGGGGCAGACGGGCGCGAAGTCAAGCGGGCCGCGCGCCGCGCCCAAGGATTTGGTTTCGGGATTGTGTGGGGCGGGTCAGGTCTCGGCGAGCGGGTGCAGGTCGCGCACCAGGCTCTTGAGCCGCTCCTCGACCACATGGGTGTAGATCTGGGTGGTCGAGATGTCGGTATGGCCGAGCAGGGTCTGGACGATGCGCAGGTCGGCGCCATTGTGCAGCAAATGGCTGGCGAAGGCGTGGCGCAGCACGTGCGGTGAGACGAGCCGGGCCGGCAGGCCGCTCGCCACCGCCAATTCCTTGAGGTCGCGCGCGAAATGCTGTCGGGTCAGGTGGCCGCTCTCGCCGAACGAGGGAAACAGCCATTTGCCGAAGGTGGCGCTGGCCTTCTTCTCCGGCTTCAGCGCATCCAGCGCCGCCAGATAATCCGCCATGGCCTGGCGCGAGGCCTGGTTCAGCGGCACCAGCCGCTCCTTGTTGCCTTTGCCGCGCACCACGATCATGCGGGCGTCATGGCGTGCCGCCGTGCGCGGCAGCGCCACCAGTTCGGAGACGCGCAGGCCGGTCGCGTAGAGCACTTCGAGCAGGCAGTACAGGCGCAGCGCCCGCAGCCGTTGCGCCGGGGACGTATCGGCGGTCTCGGTCAGCTCCTTGGCGCGGGTCAGCATCCGGTCGACATCGCCGATCGAGAGCACCTTGGGCAGGGGACGGCCGCGCTTGGGGCCGGACAGGATGGCGGCGGGGTCGTCGCTGCGGATGTGCTCGCTCAGCAGGAAGCGGAACAGGTGCCGCATCGCCGACAGCCGCCGCGCCACGCTGGACGATTTGAAGCCTCTCGTGTCGAGATCGGAGAGATAGTCGCGCAGCGCCTGGGTGTCAGCGGTGGTGAAGCTGTTCGCCTTGCCAGCGAGAAACTCGGACAGATCGCTGAGGTCGCGGCGATAGGCGTCCAGCGTATTCTGGCCAGCGCCCTGTTCGGCGGCCATCATGTCGAGGAACAGGCTCATCAGCCGGGCGTCAGAGGCCTTGACCTTCATGTCGTGAAATCCGCTGCGTCGGAGGCGATCGAATCAGGACCATTAGTTCGCGCCGGCACGTCAAGCGGTGGCCTCAAATCTGGCCGATATCACGGCGCCGGGCCACCTCAGACAATCGTAAAAATCTTAATCAATGCCCTGTGGCTTTTCGGTCCGCCGCAGCCATCCGGATCATTTCTTCTGGAACTTGTCCGGGGGGATCGTCACCGTCATCTCGCGCGGCTTCGGGGTGACGAAATTGGCAAGCGCATAGATCGCGCCATAGACCACGCCGACGATCACGGCGATCACGGTCAGAAAGCGGAACAGGCTGGGCATCGGGGTCGCGCGGGCCACCAAAGAGGGACTGTTTCATCCAACATGTTCGCACCCGGCTGGCAAGTCCGGCCGCCGCCGCTGTCCCCCTTGCTCGGTTATCCGGGGCGGCGCGCGCAGCGCCGCGAGCCCGGAATCCACAACCACAGGACGATGTCGTGCGCGAGATGCCAACGAGCAGCCTGCCTCACGCTGCATCCTGTGGGTATGGGTTCCGGCCTCGCGCTTCGCGCGCCCCGGAACGACGTCCGGGAAACGACGTCCGGGACGTGGGCCTCCGGCTGCATGGGCTGGAACAGGATGCCTTTGAAAGCAGCAAGGGCTGGGCTAGAAGCCTAGTGATGACCGAACCGACACAATCCGCACCCAACCCAGCCGCTCCGGAGGCCGCGATTACCGCGGCTCTCGGCAAGCGGCTGATCGTGCTGGTCGGCATGATGGGCGTCGGCAAGTCCACGGTTGGCCGGCGGCTCGCGGCGCGGCTGCGGTTGCCCTTCGTCGATGCGGATACCGAGATCGAGACGGCGGCCGACATGACAATCCCGGAGATCTTCGAATCCCGCGGCGAGGACTATTTCCGGAATGGCGAGGCCCGCGTGATCGCCCGCCTGCTGGAGAATGGTCCGGCGGTGCTGGCGACCGGCGGCGGGGCCTTCATGCGCGAGGAGACACGCCGCCGCATCCACGAGAAGGCGGTCTCGATCTGGCTGAAGGCCGATGCCGACGTGATCATGCGCCGGGTTCGCCGGCGGGCCGATCGGCCGCTGCTGCAGACCGCCGATCCTGAAGGCACGGTCGCGCGGCTCTTGAGCGAACGCGAGCCGGTCTACCAGCTCGCCGACCTCACGATCTGCTCGCGCGACGTGCCGCACGACCGTGTGGTCGAGGATTGCATCGAAGCGCTGCAGGCGTTGCTGTTGCCCGCGCCGGAGGCCGAGGTCCAGCCTGCCACGCCGCAATCCGATCCGGGCCAGGCGGATCCGGTTCAGGCGGATTCCATGCAGACCGATTCCATGCAGGCGATGAGCGCGCTCCGATGACTGCCCCCCTGAAGACTTTCGATCCGATCATCGTCGACGTCGCGCTGGGTGAGCGTGCCTATGACATCGTCATCGGCCGCGGCGTGCTGGCCTCGCTCGGTCAGCGCATCGCGGCGCTGCGTCCGGGCGTGCGGACAGCGATCGTCACCGATCGGACCGTGGCCGCACACTGGCTGAAGCCGACCGAGGCGATCCTGGCGGAGGCGGGCATTCCGTCTTCGACCATCGTCGTCGAGGAGGGCGAGGGCTCCAAGACCTATGCCGGCCTGGAAAAGGTCAGCGAGGCGCTGATCGCGGCGAAGATCGAACGCAACGATCTCGTCATCGCGCTCGGCGGCGGCGTGGTCGGCGATCTCGCCGGCTTCGCGGCAGCCATCCTGCGCCGCGGCGTCGACTTCGTACAGGTGCCGACCTCGCTGCTGGCGCAGGTCGATTCCTCGGTCGGCGGCAAGACCGGCATCAACTCGCCGCAGGGCAAGAACCTGCTCGGCGCCTTCCACCAGCCGGTGCTGGTGATCGCCGACACCGCCGTGCTCGACACGCTGTCGCCGCGCCAGTTCCGCGCCGGCTATGCCGAGGTGGCCAAATACGGCCTGCTCGGCGACGCCGGCTTCTTCACCTGGCTGGAGGCCAACCACGCTGACATCGTCACGGGCGGTGCGGCACGCGAACATGCCGTCGCCACCTCTTGTCGCGCCAAGGCGGCGATCGTCGCCCGCGACGAGCGCGAGACCGGCGACCGCGCGCTGCTCAATCTCGGCCATACTTTCGGTCATGCCCTGGAGGCGATCACCGGCTTCTCCGATCGCTTGTTCCATGGCGAGGGCGTCGCGGTCGGCATGGTGCTGGCGGCGCAGTTCTCGGCCGAGCTCGGCATGCTGCCGCCGGACGATGTCACGCGGATCGAGCGTCACCTTGCCGCGGTCGGCCTGCCGACCCATCTGCAGGATATCGCCGGCTTCGCCCAGGAGGGGATCGGCGACGCCGACCGGCTTTTGGCCTTGATGGCGCAGGACAAGAAGGTCAAGCGCGGCAAGCTCACCTTCATCCTGATGGAGGCGATCGGCCGCGCGGTCATTGCCAAGGACGTCGATCCGGCGCGCGTCCGCGACTTCCTGCAGGCCAAATTGCACCGTCGCGGCTGATCTTGTGCGCTTTACGCCGCGTTGAGCAGTGGCGGCGCATCATCGGCAGCTTTCATCGAGGGTGACATCGGCGTCATGGACTGGATCACACTCACCATCGTTCTCGTCTGTCTCGGCGCCTCCGCCTTTTTCGCGCTGAGCGAGACCGCCCTGACCGGCGCCTCCCGCGCCTCGATGCTGCGGCTGTCGAAACAGGGCAATCGCGACGCCGACGTGGTCTCGAGCCTGTTCGACATGCGCGAGCGGCTGATCGGCGCGCTGCTGCTCGGCAACAACATCGCCAATATCGCCGCCTCGGCGCTGGCGACGGGCATCTTTACCGCCTGGTTCGGCGAGGTCGGCGTGCTCTATGCCACGGGTGTGATGACCGCCTTGGTCGTGATCTTCGCCGAGGTGCTGCCGAAGACGATCGCCATCAACGCGCCGGATCGCGTCTCGCTCGCGGTGGCCCGGCCGATGCGCGCGACCGTGATCGTGCTCGGTCCGGTGCTCGCCGTCATCGAGGCGATCGTGCGCGTCCTGATGCGGCTGATCGGCTTCAAGGTCGGTGCCAACCAGCCGATCCTGTCGCCGACCGAGCGCCTGCGCGGCGCCGTCGACCTGTTGCACCACGAGGGCAAGGTCGAGAAGCAGGACCGGGACATGCTCGGCGGTCTGCTCGACCTGCGCGAATTGCAGGTGTCCGATGTGATGGTTCACCGCACCGAGATGGTGATGGTGAATGCGGACCTGCCGCAGGAGGAACTGGTGCGCGAGGTGCTGGCGTCCGAATATACGCGTATCCCGCTGTGGCGCGGCACGCCGGAAAACATCATCGGCGTGCTGCATGCGAAGGATCTGTTGCGCGCGATCCGCTCAGCCGAGGGCGATGTGTCGCATATCGATGTCGCGTCGCTGGCGCTGCCGCCCTGGTTCGTTCCCGAGATGCGTTCGGTGTCGGAACAGTTGAAAGCGTTCCGCCGGCGCAAGACGCATTTCGCGCTGGTCGTCGACGAGTATGGTGAGGTCGAAGGTATCGTCACGCTCGAGGATATTCTCGAAGAGATCGTCGGCGACATCTCCGACGAGCAGGACGTGCAGGTCGCCGGCGTGCGCGTGCAGCCGGATGGATCGGTCGTCGTCGACGGATCCGTGCCGATCCGCGATCTCAATCGCGCGATGGATTGGACGCTGCCGGATGAAGAAGCGACGACGGTGGCCGGTCTCGTGATTCACGAGGCGCGCTCGATCCCCGAGCGCGGCCAGAGCTTCACCTTCCACGGCTTCCGCTTTCGCGTGCTGCGTCGGGAACGCAATCGCATCACCGCGCTGCGCATCGTGCCGGTGCCGCGCGGCGAGACAGAGGAGACGCGGCCGCGCCGTGCCGGCACGGCGTTCTAATCATGGTCGCGCGCGCCGGTATCTGGGATTTGTTGCCAGGCTTCTGGTGTCAGCGTTCTGATGTCAGGCTTCGCCGGGTGCCTTCGCATGCAGCGCCAGCGCATGCACCGAGCCGGCAAGTTCCGCCGCCAATGCGGCGTTGATCAGGCGGTGGCGATCGACCCGGCTCTTGCCGGCAAAGGCCTGCGACACAATATACACGCGGAAATGGGTTTCACCGCTCGGCCGGTGTCCCATGTGGCCTGCATGCAGATGTGATTCGTCCTGCACATCGAGGCTTTCCGGCGAGAAAGCTTCGCGCAACTTTTCGATGATAGCATCTTGGGTCCGCATGGTCTCTGGAAATACGCATCAAATTATTTTTCGTCAATCGGCGGTCCCCGCCTGAGGTATTCGCAATGTCAAGACTTGAAGCTTTTCGCGTTGCGTAGTCAAAGTCCGCCATGCCGATCGATTCAAACAAATTCTTCGACTCCATCCGCATCAAGCCCAAAAAGCAGGCTGCGCGGCAGCCGGTGCGCGAGGAGGCTCAGCCGTGCCAATGGCCGGACTGCACGAACCGAGGCTCGCATCGCGCGCCGAAGGGGCGCGAGAACGCGCGCGAGTATTGGCACTTCTGTCTCGACCACGTGCGCGAGTACAACCAATCCTATAATTTCTTCTCAGGCATGAACGCCGAGGCGGTCGCGCGTTATCAGAAGGATGCGCTGACCGGACATCGCCCGACCTGGAAGATGGGCGCGAATACCTCGGCCAAGCGCGGCACCGGCAGCCCCGAGGCCGATCTCGGCGATGCGTCGGATCCGTTCAGCGTGTTCGCCGAAATCAACGGCCGCGGCAGCTGGCGGCCCAATCCGCAGGCGGCGCCCAAGGCGGAGACGCGCAAGGTCTTCAACGCCGAGCGCAAGGCGCTGCAGGTGATGGGCCTCGGCCCCGATGCCACGCTCGAGGACGTCAAGGTCAAGTACAAGGCGCTGGTGAAGCAGCACCACCCCGACGCCAATGGCGGCGATCGCTCCACCGAGGATCGCCTGATCGAGATCATCAAGGCCTATAATTACCTCAAGACCGTGGTGAAGGGCTGACGCGGCAGCGGGGTCACGCTGCCGCGTCGTTCATGCGACGGGGTCAGGGCTTCGGCCCGATATAGGCCGAACTTGGCCGGATCAGTCGTCCCGTCCGCTGTTGCTCGCGGGCATGTGCGGTCCAGCCGGCAACGCGCGCCACGGCGAAGATCGGGGTGAACGCCTGGCGCGGAATCTTCAGCGCATCGAGCAGGATGGCGGTGAAGAACTCGACATTGGTATCGAGCACGCGCTCGGGATTTTTCTGCCGCAGCGCGGCGCGGATATAGGCCTCGACCTCGCTCGCGAACGGCAGATCGGCGCCACTGCCGGCCAGCCGCGCGATCGCTGCCTTCAAGACGTCCGCGCGGGGGTCGCGCACCCGATAGATGCGGTGGCCAAACCCCATCAGCCGCTCGCCACGCCCGAGCGCCGCATCGACCCACGGCTTGATGTTGTCGCGGGTGCCGATCGCATTCAGCATCTCCAGCACAGGCTCCGGCGCGCCGCCATGCAGCGGGCCGGTGAGCGCGCAATAGCCGGCGGTGACCGAGGCGAACAGATCGGCCTGGGTCGAGGCGATCACGCGTGCGGCAAAGGTCGACGCGTTCATGCCGTGATCGCTGACCGTGACCAGATAGGTATCGAGCGCGGTGACCTCGCCAGCCTCCGGGGTGCCGCCGCGTACCATGCGCAGGGTGTCCGCGGCGTGGGTCGCGGTGGGGTCGGGAGCGATCGGCTGTGATCCCAGTGCGCGCTGGACGAGCGCGCCGGCGATGACCGGGCAGGCGCCGACGATCGTCGCCTCGTCGGAGAGTCCTGCTTCCGGCCGCAACGCGGCGACGGCCGCGCGGAAGCCGTCGATGATCGGCAGTTCGGCGGTGGCCGCCAGCAACTCGGGAAGTCGCGCAAAGGCGCGCTGGCGGGCAAGCCCGAGGCTGGCGCGGACCTCCGCGTCGCTGACGCTGCGCTTGGTCGCTGCGCTCCACAGCCGGGCGGTGACACCTTCGAAGCCTGCGCTGGCTGCAAGATCGGCCACCCGGCGACCGGCAATGATGAGCTCGCCCTGCTGACCGTCGACATGGCTGAGCACGGTCTCGGCAGCGGGGATGCCATCAAGGCCGATAGGGGACTTTGCGAGCTGAATCGTCATGGCGGGATCTCCTTGTGTGAATGATCACGCCGGTAAGATCCGTCCGGTCGACAGCTTGATCAATCTTGATTAAGCTGATCAATATGAAAAAAGACAGTGGCCTTTACCTATCGGCCCGCGAAGCCTCGGCCGAACTCGCGATCTCGCCTGCGACCCTCTACGCCTATGTCAGCCGCGGCCTCGTGCGCTCGGAGCCGTCGCTGGATTCGCGGAGCCACCGCTATCGCGCCGAGGACATCCGGGCCTTGAAGGAGCGGCGGGCGCCGGCTCCGGAGCCGCGGGTGTTCCGCAGCTTCGATGCGGACCTGCCGGTGTTCGATTCCGCGGTCTCGACGATCACCGAGGCCGGTCCGATCTACCGCGGTGTCAATTGCGTCGATCTGGCCGAGCGCGATTCGCTTGAACACGCTGCGACCCTGTTGTGGGACATCACCGCGATCGATCCGTTCGCGCCCGACAACATGCCCCACATCTCCGGCGAGATGCGCCTGATCGCCGAGGCGGCGCGCCGCGCGGCGCCGATCGACCGGGCCATCGCCGTCCTGGCGCTGGCGACGCAAGCAGATCCTGCCGCGTTCAACCGCGCACCCGACGGTCGTGCCCTGGTCGGCGCGCGCATCCTTCGCCTTGTCGTTGCGGCCATGCTGGACGCCGCGCCGTCCGCCGAGCCGCTTCACATCCAGGTCGCCAAGGCCTGGGCAGCCGAGCACAAGCATGCGCCCGACCTGATCCGCCGCACTTTGGTGCTGCTTGCCGATCACGAGCTGAACGCCTCGACCTTCACTGTCCGCTGTGCGGCGTCGACGGGGCTCAGCCTCTATGATGCGGTCATTGCGGGTCTCGCCGCCCTCAAAGGCCCGCAGCATGGCGGTGCCGGCGTGCTGGCCTCGCAGCTGGTGAAGACCCTCATCGATCGCGACGTGGCACCGCTGATCCGCGAGCGGGTGGCGCTCGGCGAGCGCTTCGCGGGCTTCGGCCACGGCGTCTACAAGCGCGGCGATCCGCGCGCGATCGCGCTGCTGGATGCGCTGACGCGCGCCGGCGCGCCGCGCAAATTCACTCGTGAGGTGCCGGAGCGGATCGCGGAGGCGACCGGCGAGTTCGTCAATATCGACTATGCGCTGGCGGTACTGGTGCACAGCCTGCGGCTGCCTGCGGGCAGCGAGCTGGCGTTGTTTGCGATGGCCCGCTGCGTCGGCTGGATCGCCCATGCCTGCGAGCAGCTGCAGTTCGGCCGCCTGATCCGGCCGCGCGCCCGCTACACCGGACCCGTGCCCGGCCGCGGCGCCATTCTGGATCCGCTTTAGCGGGTGAGGCCGCGCCTATTCGGCCGTCCCGGCCGCCAGCTGCGTCTCCCGCCGCTTGCGCACCAGCCGCAGCACCAGCCAGACCACGATCGTGCCGGCGACCGCCGCGATGATCCAGGTCGATTTGGCGATGTGGCTGTGATGCGGGATGCCGCCATAGCGATGCAGCAGCTGCACCGCGAAGACGCCCGGCAGCACGTGGGCGCAGGCCCACAGCGCGATCGCGGGAATGTTCACGGCGTAGAAGCGAAGGGGCGGGATATCGAGCGCGCCCGCCGTGATCGGTACCACGGCGCGGATCGGGGCCACGAACCGGGCGAAGAAGATCGCGAGCGTGCCGAAGCGGTGGAAGAAGGCCTCGCTCTGCGCCACCAGCCGCGGATAGTTCGAGAACGGCCAGGCCGTGAGGATTTCGCGCTGCTGGCGATGGCCGATCCAGAAGGCCCCGCCATCGCCGAGCACCGCGCCCAGAATGGCCGCGGCCAGCACCCATTGCAGCGTCAGCTCGCCGCCCGGAATCAGCGCGCTCAGCGCCAGGATGATGGTCGTGCCGGGGACCACCGAGCCGACGATCGGGACCGCCTCGAGCAACGCCGCCAGAAACAGGGTGAGATAGGCCAGTCCCGCATGCGCGGAGACGAAGGCAATCAGGGGATCAAGCAGATGGGCCACGCGGTTCCTGCTGATGGGAAAGGTTGGAGGCTTATCGATAAGTAGGAACCCCGCTCCCGAGTGCCACGCCAGAAGGCTGGACGCGAGACTCGCGGCGAAACGGTGGCGCTTTCCGCAGGGCAGCCTTCCAAAAACGTCGTCCCATGCCTATCTCGATGATATAACGACGGAACTTTGATCAAGGCTTAGGCTTCTGCCCGCGCGTGCTCTCTGCTAGGCTGGCGCCCGAAGCCCTTCAACCGCAGCCAAACATGAAATCTGGTTTCGGGAATGCCCGGGACCTCGGAGGATGAATGACGACCGCCGCTACGACCAATGCGCAGGAGATGACCGGTGTGCCCGACATGAAAGTGTCGGTGCGGCAGGTGTTCGGGATCGACAGCGACCTTGAGGTGCCGGCCTTTTCCGAAAGCGATCCGCACGTTCCCGAAGTCGACGCCGACTACCGTTTTGACCGCGCCACCACGCTTGCGATCCTGGCCGGCTTCGCCAAGAACCGCCGCGTAATGGTGACCGGGTATCATGGCACCGGAAAATCGACCCATATCGAGCAGGTCGCCGCCCGCCTGAACTGGCCCTGCGTGCGCGTCAACCTCGACAGCCATATCAGCCGCATCGATCTGGTCGGCAAGGATGCGATCGTGGTCAAGGACGGCAAGCAGGTCACGGAATTCCGTGACGGCATCCTGCCCTGGGCGCTCCAGCACAATGTGGCGCTGGTGTTCGACGAATATGACGCCGGCCGCCCGGACGTGATGTTCGTGATCCAGCGCGTGCTCGAAGTCTCGGGTCGGCTGACCCTGCTCGACCAGAACAAGGTCATCAAGCCGCATCCGGCCTTCCGTCTGTTCGCGACCGCCAACACCATCGGCCTCGGCGATACGTCGGGCCTCTATCACGGCACGCAGCAGATCAACCAGGGCCAGATGGACCGCTGGTCGATCGTGACGACGCTGAACTATTTGGCGCATGATGAGGAGGTCGAGATCGTGCTGGCCAAGGCCAAGCACTATCAGAACCAGCAGGGTCGCGACACGGTGAACAAGATGGTCCGGCTTGCCGACCTCACCCGCAACGCGTTCGCCAATGGCGACCTGTCGACGGTGATGAGCCCGCGCACGGTGATCACCTGGGCCGAGAACTCCGAGATCTTCGGGGATATCGGCTTTGCCTTCCGCGTGACGTTCCTCAACAAATGCGACGAGCTCGAGCGTCCGCTGGTCGCGGAATTCTATCAGCGCTGCTTCAACGCCGAGCTGCCTGAATCCGCCGTCAACGTGGCGCTCAGCTGACAAGGCGTCGTCCCGGCCGCGAGACCGGGACCATACGTCGTGACATTCGGCACGACGCTGACATTGGCGTCGACACGAATGAATGACCGCCGGTGGCTACGGCTCCCGGCGTTCGCCGGGACGACAGCGGCAGGGACAAGATGACGACATCCAACAGCAAACTCCGTCCCGGAACCAAGGAGGCGCCGACCGAGCCGTTCAAGCGCTCGGTGACCGGCTGCCTGCGCGCGATCGCGAGAGCGCCCGAGCTCGAAGTCTCCTTCGCCGCCGAGCGGCCGGGCCTTGCGCCGGGCAAAGCGCGGTTGCCGGAGCCCGCGCGCAAGATGACCAAGCGCGATGCCGCGGTCGTGCGCGGCCATGCTGATTCCATCGCGCTGAAACTCGCCTGTCATGATCCGAAGATTCACCGCAAGCTGATCCCGGGCAATCCGCAGGCGCGCGGCGTGTTCGAGGCGGTCGAGCAGGCCCGTGTCGAGGCCATCGGTGCCAAGCGCATGGCCGGTGTCGCCAAGAATCTCACCGCGATGCTCGACGATCACTTCCATCGCGGCAAATATGACGAGATCACCGACCGCGCCGATGCGCCGCTGTCGGATGCGCTCGCGATGATGGTGCGCGAGCGGCTGACCGGTCTGGCGCCGCCGAATGCGGCGCGCAAGGTGGTCGATCTCTGGCGGCCCTTCCTGGAGGAGCGAATCGGCTCGCAGCTCGACGAGCTCGGCCGCTTCACCGAGGATCAGGCCAAGTTCGGCGACCTCGTCCATGACCTGTTGTCGGCGCTCGATCTCGGCGATGAGCGCAACGCCGATTCGGAAGAGGATGAGGACAACGACGACAATCGCGACGGCGACAACGACCAGTCCGGTGCCGAGGGCTCGCCGGAGTCCGACGCCGCGCAGGAGATGAGTGCCGACCAGGCGCAGACGACGTCGGACGAGATGTCGGAGAGCGCGATGGAGGCGGCGCAGGCGTCTGCGTCCGATACGCTGGATGACGGCGAGCTTGGCGATGACGAGACGCCGGGCGAGGCGACACGGCCGAACCGCGGTGGCGCCAACGAGCCGCGCGGCCCCGAATATCACGCCTTCGCGCCGAAATTCGACGAGATCATCGCGGCCGAGGACCTCTGCGACCATGACGAGCTGGAGCGGCTGCGCTCCTATCTCGACAAGCAGCTCGCGCACCTCCAGGGCATCGTCGCGCGGCTCGCCAACCGGCTGCAGCGCCGGCTGATGGCGCAGCAGAACCGCGCCTGGGAGTTCGATCTGGAAGAGGGCATTCTCGATCCGGCGCGGCTGTCGCGCGTGGTCATCGACCCCTACCAGCCGCTGTCCTTCATGCGCGAGAAGGAGGCCACCTTCCGCGACACGGTGGTCACCTTGCTGCTCGACAATTCCGGCTCGATGCGCGGACGGCCGATCACGGTGGCCGCGACCTGCGCCGACATTCTCGCCCGCACCTTGGAGCGCTGCGGCGTCAAGGTCGAGATCCTCGGCTTCACGACGCGGGCCTGGAAGGGCGGGCAGTCGCGCGAGGCGTGGCTCGCGGCCGGCAAGCCGGCCAATCCCGGCCGTCTCAACGATCTGCGCCACATCATCTACAAGGCCGCGGACGCCCCATGGCGCCGGGCGCGCAAGAATCTCGGCCTGATGATGCGCGAGGGTCTCCTGAAGGAGAACATCGACGGCGAGGCGCTGGACTGGGCGCACAAGCGCCTGCTCGGCAGGCCCGAGCAGCGCAAGATCCTGATGATGATCTCCGATGGCGCGCCGGTCGACGACTCCACGCTGTCGGTCAATCCCGGCAACTATCTCGAGCGCCACCTGCGCCACATCATCGAGGAGATCGAGACCCGCTCGCCGGTCGAGCTGATCGCGATCGGCATCGGTCACGACGTCACGCGCTACTACCGTCGTGCGGTCACGATCGTCGATGCCGAGGAGCTTGGCGGCGCCATCACCGAGAAGCTCGCCGAATTGTTCACCGAGACTCACGCGGCGCCGCAGCCTGCGCGTGGGCCGAAGCGCAAGCTGCATTCGTAATCGGGAGCGGATGCGTTCCTCCCGCATGTGGGAAGCTGTGGGGAGGGGGCCCCTCGAGCGATGTCGCTGCAGGCGATCTCCGACCGCAGGCGCTTTCTTGCGCTGACCTTGGCCGGGGTGGCGACGCTCGCGGGCGCGGGGACAGCTCGCGCGCAATCGACGCCGGCGCCGGTCCGGAGGCGGGCGGCCACCGACGAGCATTCGGTCACAGCGGCCGTCAAGATCGAGGTCAAGGCGCGGCCGCTGCCCGCGTTCGACCTGCGCGATCGCACGCGTCTGCAGTTCGGGAAATTGCACTACCGCACCGGTGTGGCGCTGACCTCGTCCTATCCGGGGTTCGGCGGATTGTCCGGCCTCCGGCTGGATGCCAAGGGCGAGCGCTTCCTTGCCATCAGCGACAAAGGCGGCTGGTTCACCGGCCGCATCGTCTATTCCGGCCACGAGATCACGGGGCTTGCGGAGGTCGAGGCGGCGCCGCTGCTCGGGCCCGACGGACGGCCGATCACCGATCGCGGCTGGTATGATTCCGAGTCGCTCGCTCGCGATGGCGACGTCGTCTATGTCGGCCTTGAGCGCGTCAATCAGCTGCTGCGCTACGATTTCGCCAAAGGCGGCACCGGCGCACGCAGCGAGATCATACCGTTGCCGCCGGCCGCCAGGCGACTGCCCAACAACAAGGGCCTGGAGGCGCTGGTGGTGGTGCCGAAGGGCCTGCCGCTCGCGGGCAGCGTGATCGCGATCTCCGAACGCGGCCTGGACGCGAACGGCAATCTGCTGGCGTTCCTGATCGGCGGCCCGGCTGCGGGACAGTTCAGCATCATCAGAAGCAACGATTTCGACATCAGCGATGCCGTGCTGCTGCCGTCGGGAGAGCTCCTGATTCTGGAACGCAAATTCTCGCTGTTCAGCGGCGTCGGCATCCGGATTCGTCGGCTGTCACTGGCGCAGATCACGCCGGGCGCGCTGCTCGACGGTCCCGCGATCTTCGCAGCCGATCTCGGCCAGGAGATCGACAATCTCGAAGGCATCGATGCGCACGTCACGCCGGAGGGCGACACCGTGCTGACATTGGTGTCCGACGACAATTTCTCGATGATCCAGCGTACTTTGCTGTTGCAGTTCACGCTGATGGAATGAGCTGCGACATCGCTTCGGACGGCGCGTTGACCGCGGGCCGCCGATGGCCGACACTTGCGAAACATCAGACCAGCGCGCCTTCCGTCGTCCACCCTTCCGGAACATCCGCATGAGCGTCCTGTTTACTCCGATCAAGCTGCGTGGCCTCGAACTCGCCAACCGCATCGTTGTCTCGCCGATGTGTCAGTATTCGGCCGAGAATGGCGCCGCCAATGACTGGCACTTCACCCACATCAACACGCTTGCGCTGTCAGGCGCGGCGATGTTCTGCATCGAGGCGACGCATGTCGAACCGATTGGACGCATCACGCCGGGCTGCCTCGGCCTGTGGGACGATGCGACCGAAGCGGCGCTGGTGCCGATTCTGACATCGGTGCGCAAGCATTCGAAGACGGCGATTGCGATGCAGCTCGCCCATGCCGGCCGCAAAGGGTCCAGCCATAAGCCTTGGGATGGTGGCCAGCAGATTGCTCCCGCGAGCGGCGGGTGGCAGACGGTCGCACCTTCAGCCGTGCCCCACAAAGACGGCGAGCTTGCCCCAGAGGCGCTCGATACCGACGGCTTGGCGCGCATCCGCGACGCCTTCGTTTCGGCAGCGCAGCGGGCTGCGCGGCTCGGCATCGATGCGATCGAGCTGCATGCTGCGCACGGCTATCTGCTGCATCAGTTCCTGTCGCCGCTCGCTAACCGGCGCAGCGACGCCTATGGCGGTTCGCTGGAAAACCGCATGCGGTATCCGCTCGAGCTCTTCGATGCCGTGCGCAGCGTGTTCCCGGCCGACAAGCCGGTGGGCGTGCGGGTGTCGGCGACAGACTGGGTCGACGGCGGTTGGGATCTCGACCAGACCATCGTCTTCGCGCAGGAGCTCAAGCGCCGCGACGTCGATTGGATCGACGTGTCCTCGGGCGGCGTGTCGCCGTTGCAGAAGATCACCCTCGGGCCCGGCTATCAGGTGCCGTTCGCGGCGGCCGTGAAACAAGCGACGGGACTTCCGACCATGGCGGTCGGCCTCATCACGCAGGCGCAGCAAGCCGAGGAGATCGTTGCATCAGGCAAGGCCGACATGGTCGCGCTCGCCCGCGGCATGCTCTACGATCCGCGCTGGGGCTGGCATGCCGCGGCCGAACTCGGCGGGCAGGTGGCCGCGCCTCCGCAATATTGGCGCTCGCAACCGTCGACGCAGAAGGAGCTATTCGGCCGAACGACGTTCGGCGCACGTTGATGTGAAATTGGCGGCGGGCCCCGGCGTCCGGGGCGTGATGTTGCGGCGCCTCGACACAGAATTCGCGTCATCATTCCGCCAGCGACACAGCGGACGATTGTCGCTGTCCGACGAAGTGCTAGACTTCGCAGACCACGTGCGGCGTTGCCGACTCGGTTGGTCGTGTTTCGTCTCGCGTGACGATGAGCGCATCGCAAAGATGCGCCGCAATATAACAGCGAGAGGAAAGCGCCATGGAAATCGGATATTTCACGATGCCCTCGCATCCGCCGGAGTGCGGATTGAAGGAGGGCCACGATTGGGACCTGAAGGTCCTGCGATGGCTTGATGAGCTCGGCTATCAGGAAGCCTGGATCGGCGAGCATCACACCGCGCCCTGGGAGCCGCACCCGGCACCCGATCTGCTGCTTGCGCAGGCCTTCCGCGAGACCAAGACCATCCGGCTTGGGCCGGGCGGTTTCCTGCTGCCCTATCATCATCCGGCTGAGCTCGCCAATCGCGTCGCGATGCTCGATCATTTGTCCGAAGGTCGGCTCAATTTCGGCATCGCCGCATCAGGCCTGCCGAGTGACTGGGCGATGTTCAACGTCGACGGCATGAGCGGCCAGAACCGTGAGATGACGCGCGAGGCGCTGGAGATCATCCTGCGGCTCTGGAGCGAGCCGGCGCCGTTCACGCACAAGGGCAAATACTGGACGGTGACCAAGCCGGACGTGATGTTCGACTTCCTCAAGCCGCACCTCAAGCCGGTTCAGGCGCCGCATCCGCCGATCGGCGTCGCCGGCCTATCGAAGAACTCGGATACGCTGAAGCTCGCCGGCGAGCGGGGCTTCATTCCGATGAGCCTGAACCTCAACCCGGCCTATGTGTCGTCGCATTGGGATTCGGTGGAAGCCGGCGCCGCCAAGTCCGGACGCAAGGCCAACCGCAGCGATTGGCGGCTGGTGCGTGAGGTATTCGTCGCCGACACGGACGAAGAGGCATGGCGCCTGTCGAGCGGCGACATGATGGGCCGGATGATGGGCGAATATTTCCTGCCGCTGCTCGGCCATTTCGGCTTCAAGGATTATCTGAAGCACGCGCCCGACGTGCCCGATTCCGACGTGACGGTGGACTATTGCGCCAAGCGCAATTGGATCATCGGCTCGCCGGCGACGGTGACCGAAAAGATCGAGAAGATCTGGCACGAAGTCGGCGGCTTCGGAACCCTGTGCGTGTTCGGCTTCGACTACAAGCACAGGCCGGAAGCTTGGCACAACTCGCTCCGCCTGCTCAAGCAGGAAGTATTGCCGAGGTTGCGCCATCTCAATGCCGATATGACCAAGGCGGCGTAGCCTTGCATTAATCACTTCTTGCGTTGATGACGGACGGATCGGCGGACCCCGCCGATCCATCATTTCCGAGGACTGCTCATGCGCCTTCGTGTGCGACAATTCGCCCATGTCCTCGAGCGCTCCGGTCTTGCTTTGGCGGGCGCCGCCTGCGGCCTGTTCGTCGGTGCCCATGTCGGCTCCAGCGTACCGGCCCTGACCACCCAGGGCTTTCTGCTGCTGATGATGGTGTCCGGCGCGTTCGGCTTCTATCTCGGGATCGACACGCCCCAGATACCTTTCCATCCGCATGAGGAGGGGACGCCGGCGGAACGCAAGATCGATGCTGCGGAGTTTCTCAGTGCGGTCGGAACCTTCCTTGCGACGCTGACGGCTTTCTTCGCCGTCGGCATCATCATTCTGCGCGAGGACCCGCACATCGTCTGGACCTCATTGATCATGGCGGGCTGGGTGATCGGCGTGGTGATGCAAATCGTCGCTGGTACAATCGCCCGTCTGAGGCGCTGATCGCGCTGGGCAAATCTCGGCCGCCAGACGATCTCGAGAGCGGTCACGCTGTTCAATTTTTGGGCTGATCCTGTCGCCACTTTCATCTCGCGACGATGACGACGACTTCGCGCGGCGATTCATGACAGCCGCGAAATCCACGATGCCCTGCCGGCAAGGCCCTGCGAACCCGCTCACGGGGCGTCCAGAGCATCGCAAGTGCGACGACCGCGGCCAAATCATCCGACAGCGCGCGTCATCGCTCCCGTCCATGCGCCCAGAGCAGGCGTCAGGTCGGAATGCCGCATGGCGATTCGTCGCGCGTTGGCGCGCTTGATGCATTGCAGCGGATCGAAACAGTTGGGAAGTTCATCATGTTGAAACGGGTATTGCTGGGTGTCGCCATCGGCTGCGTTCTGTCCGCGGCTCATGCTGAGGAGCCGAAGTCGGGCGGTGTCGTCAATGCTGTCATCCAGCCCGAGCCTCCCGGTCTGATGCTGGCCATGGTCCAGAACGGCCCGACCCAGATGGTGTCCGGTAATATTTTCGAGGGCCTGCTGCGCTACAGTCCCAAGCTCGAACCGTTGCCCGGCCTCGCAGAGAGCTGGACGATCAGCCCGGACGCGAAGGTCTACACCTTCAAGCTCAAGCCCGGCGTGACCTGGCATGACGGCAAGCCGTTCACCTCGGCCGACGTGCTGTTCTCGATCGAGATGTTGAAGCAGACCCATGCGCGCGCCCGCAACAACCTCGTGATGGTCGATAAGGTCGAGGCGCCGGATGATCTCACCGTGGTGTTCACCTTGAAGGAGCCGTTCGGTCCCTTCATCGGCATCTTCGAGGTCGGTTCGATGCCGATGGTCCCGAAGCATCTCTATGAAGGGACCGACTTCAAGACCAATCCGAACAACAACGCGCCCATCGGCACCGGGCCCTTCATGTTCAAGGAGTGGCAGAAGGGATCGTTCATCCGCATGGTGAAAAATCCGAACTACCACGAGAAGGGCAAGCCCTATCTGGACGAGGTCTATTGGCAGATCATTCCGGATGCGGCGGCGCGCGCCGTGGCGTTCGAAACCGGCAAGGTCGACGTGCTGCCGGGCGGCTCGATCGAGAATTTCGACGTGCCGCGCGTCTCCAAGCTGCCCGGCGCCTGCGTCACCGGCGCCGGCTGGGAGTTCTTCTCGCCGATATCCTGGATGTGGCTGAACCTCCGCAATCCGATTCTCGCCAACAAGAAGGTGCGGCAGGCGATCATGTATGCCATCGATCGCGACTTCGCCAAGGACGTGATCTGGAACGGGCTCGGCAAGGTCGCGACCGGCCCGTCGGCTTCGACCATCAAGTTCTACACTGACGACGTGCCGAAATATCCGTACGATCCGGCCAAGGCCAAGGCGCTGTTGAAGGAGGCCGGCTACAAGGGCGAGAAGATCCGCATGCTGCCGCTGGCCTATGGCGAGACCTGGCAGCGCTGGGGCGAGGCGGTGAAGCAGAACCTGCAGGACGTCGGCATGACGATCGAGACCATCGCGACCGATGTTCCCGGCGGCAACCAGAAGATCATGGAGTGGGACTACGATCTCGCCTTCACCTATCTCTATCAGTACGGAGATCCCGCGCTCGGCGTGTCCCGCAACTACATCACCTCGGCCATCGCCAAGGGGCAGCTGTTCAACAATGTCGAGGGCTATTCGAATCCGGAGGTCGACAGGCTGTTTGCCGAGGGGGCAACCGCGCCGACCGACGCCAAGCGCAAGGAAGCCTATGAGAAGGTGCAGAAGATCCTCGTCGAGGACGTGCCTGTCGCCTGGCTTCTGGAGCTGCAGTTCCCGACGATCACCAAGTGCAAGGTGAAGAACCTGATCACCACGGGCGTCGGCGTCAACGACGGCTTCCGGGACGCCTGGCTCGACAAATAGCGCTGTTTGAGGGAGCGCGGCCATCAGCGCCGCGCTCCAGCGCATCACTCGATCATGCCGAGCTGACCACCACGGGCCCACTATGCTCTCCTTCATCGCCCAGCGCGTCGCGAAGGGCGTCATCGTCCTTCTCGCCATCATCGTGCTGAACTTCTTCTTGATCCGGCTGGCGCCGGGCGACCCGGCCGTCGTGATGGCCGGCGAAGCCGGTGCGTCCGACCAGCTGTTCGTCGCGCAGTTGCGCGAGAAGTTCGGCCTCGATCGTCCGCTGCCGGAGCAGCTCCTCATCTACGTCAAGGGGATCGCCAGCCTCGATCTCGGCTTCTCGTTCCGACAACAGGCCCCGGTGGCGAAGCTCATCGCGGAACGGTTGCCCGCGACCTTGCTGCTCACCCTATCGGCGTTCGCGATTTCGCTTCTGCTCGGCGTCTTCTTCGGTGTGCTGGCCGCGCGCTTCGCCGGCACCTTCCTGGATACCGCGATCACGGTGCTGGCGCTGATCTTCTATGCCACGCCGCTGTTCTGGATCGCGCTGATCGCGATCCTGCTGTTCTCCGTTTGGGCCGACTGGCTGCCGAGCTTCGGCTATGAGACGGTGGGCGCCGGCTACACGGGACTTCGCCATGCGCTCGATGTCGCCGCGCATCTGGTGATGCCGGCGGCGACGCTCGGGCTGTTCTTCATGGCGACCTACACCCGCATGACCCGCGCCTCGATGCTCGAGGTCAGACGGCTCGATTTCGTCAAGACCGCCAGGGCCAAGGGCCTGCGTGACGGCGTCATCCTTCGTCGCCACGTGCTGCGCAACGCGCTGCTGCCGGTGGTGACCTTGGCCGGCGTCCACGCCGGCACCCTGGTCGGCGGCGCGGTGCTGACCGAGACCGTGTTCGCCTGGCCCGGCATCGGCCGGCTGATGTACGACGCGCTGATCCAGCGCGATTACAATCTCCTGCTCGGCGTGTTCGTCGTCTCCTCCGCCATGGTGCTGATCTTCAATCTCATCACCGATCTCGTCTACCGCCTGGTCGATCCGCGCATCGAGTACGCCTCATGAAGCAGTTCTGGCGTACGATGCTGCGCAGCCCGAGCGGGATCATCGGGCTGATCATCCTGGTGCTGGCGATCGTGATCGCGGTGGCCGGGCCGTTCTATTTCCCCAACTCGCCCTGGCGCATGGTGCAGCGGCCGTTCGTGCCGCCGTTCACGGTGGCCAAGGTCCCGCTCGGCACCGATGCGCTCGGGCGCGACGTGCTGGCCGGCTTGATCTTCGGCGCGCGCGTTTCGCTGCTGGTCGGCTTGGTCTCGACCCTGGTCGCGCTGGTCGTCGGCGTGCCGCTCGGCGCCATCGCCGGCTATTTCGGCGGCCGTATCGATGATGCCCTGATGCGCTTCACCGAGTTCTTCCAGACCATCCCGAGCTTCGCGCTCGCCATCGTGCTGGTCGCGATCCTGCAGCCCTCGATCTACTCGATCGTCGCGGCGATCGGCCTCGTCAGTTGGCCGCCGGTCGCGCGTCTCGTGCGCGGCGAGGTCCTGAGTCTGCGGACGCGGGAATATGTTCAGGCCGCCATCGTCACCGGCCAGAGCAATGCCTGGATCATCTGGCGTGAGATTCTGCCCAACGCATTGTCGCCGGTTATCGTGCTGGCCTCGCTGATGGTCGCGACTGCGATCCTGCTGGAATCATCGCTATCGTTCCTCGGGCTCGGTGATCCCAACCTGATCTCCTGGGGCTACATGGTCGGCGCCGGCCGCACTGTGATTCGTCAGGCGTGGTGGATCACGGTGTTTCCCGGCGTCGCGATCCTGCTGTCCGTGCTCGGCCTCAATCTGATCGGCGAGGGCCTCAACGACGCGCTCAACCCGCGCCTGTCGCGCGAGGGCCGGTGACCCATGTCTGATCCCGTCGTTTCTGATCCCGTCGTTGCCATCAAGAACCTGCGCATCGCTTTGCCGAACGGCGCGGAGCGCACGCATGCCGTCGATGGTGTCTCGTTCGATCTCACTGCGGGGAAGATCGTCTGCGTCGTCGGCGAGTCCGGCTCGGGCAAGTCGATGTGCGCCCATGCGCTGCTCGGCCTGCTGCCCGACACAGTCAAGGTGGACAGCGGCGAGATCCGCTTCGACGGACGCGATCTGCTGACCGTCGACGAGGACGGCTGGCGCGATCTGCGGGGCCGCCGCATCGCGATGGTGTTCCAAGAGCCGATGACCGCGCTCAATCCGTTGATGCGGATCGGCGACCAACTGATGGAGGTGTTCGAGGCGCACGATTTGCTGACGCCGCGGGAGCGCCGCGCGAAGGCGCTGGCGCTGGTGCGCGAGGTCGGCCTGCCCGATCCGGAGCGCATCATCCGGGCCTATCCGCACCAGCTCTCCGGCGGCCAGCGCCAGCGTGCGATGATCGCGATGGCGCTCGCGCTCGAGCCGGCCGTGCTCGTCGCGGACGAGCCGACCACCGCGCTCGACGTCACGACGCAGGCACAGATCCTCAAGCTGATCCGCAATCTCCAGGCCAGCCACAACATGGCTGTCATGTTCATCACCCATGATTTCGGCGTCGTCGCCGATATCGCCGATCAGGTCGTGGTGCTGCGCCATGGCAGGGTCGTCGAGGAGGGCACGGCCGCCGCGGTGCTCGGCAGCCCGCAGCACGACTACACCAAGGCGCTGCTTGCTGCGGTTCCGTCCTTCGATCCGCCGCCGCGGCAATCGCGCGAGGCGGCGCCGCGGGCCGTGGAGGTGATCGGCCTCGACAAGACCTATTTGACGCCGACGGGCTGGTTCCGCCCCAAGCGCGAGACGCGCGCCGCCCATGCGGTGCATTTTGCCATCCACCAGGGTGAGACGCTCGGGCTGGTCGGAGAGTCCGGTTCGGGCAAGTCATCGGTCGCGCGGCTCGTCATGCGGCTGATCGAAGCGGACCGCGGCACGGTGCGCATCGGCGACGTCGATCTCACCGCGCTGGAAGGCCGCGCGCTGCGCGCCCAGCGGCATCGCATCCAGATGATCTTCCAGGATCCATTCGCGTCGCTGAACCCGCGCCGCAAGGTTGGTCGCATCATCGCCGATGGCATGGTGGCGCGTGGCACGCCGCTCGATACTGCGCTGAAGCGTGCGCAGGAGCTGCTGGCGATGGTCGGGCTCGATGCCGGCGCCACCGGTCGCTATCCGCATGAATTCTCCGGCGGTCAGCGCCAGCGCATCGGCATCGCACGCGCGCTCGCGCTCGATCCGGAGATCATCGTCGCCGATGAGGCCGTCTCCGCGCTCGATGTGTCCGTGCAGGCGCAGGTGCTGCGCCTGCTGGAGGATTTGAAGGCGCGGCTCGGCCTGTCAATGCTGTTCATCACGCATGATCTGCGCGTCGCCGCGCAGATCTGCGATCGCATCGCCGTGATGCAGAAGGGCGAGATTGTCGAGCTGAAGCCGACGGCGGCGCTGTTCGCCAATCCTGAGCACGCCTACACGCGCGAGCTGCTCGCGGCCGTGCCCAGACGCCGCCCCGAGATGGCGGTGATCTCGTAGGATCCGTCCGGGACGCGCCAGCAATGCTCGCGCGGGATCAGCGATCGTTTCGGAGACTAAGCCCTTGCAGGACCGCTGCCAGTCGTAGGTGCGGAGCTCGGCGGCAGCCCGCGCGGCGGTCGTGGCTGCAATATCTTCTTCACGGGAGCGGGCAGCAGTCCCTCGCGAATGGCCTGCTTGCGGGCCACCTTGCGCTGGCGCCGGATCGCATCCGACTTCTCGCGCGTCTTGCGCTCCGACGGCTTCTCATAGGCTCTGCGGCGCTTCATCTCGCGGAAGACACCTTCGCGCTGCATCTTCCGTTTCAGGATGCGCAACGCCTTGTCGACGTCATTGTCACGAACCAGAACCTGCAAAAGCGTCCTCCTTGCTTCATTTGTCGAAATGTCTGTAGGCAAAAGCAACGGCAGCGGTGCTGGTCCGGCATCGCGTGAGCCGGACGGCTGCGATCTTTCGATCTAATGAGTTGTGCGCGCTGCCATTCGACACAGTGATCCGCTTCGGGGGAAGGCGGGAGCACAATGTGTCTCTCAGCCATCGATGGCCGGGCCGTTATCGATGGTGTGACGAAGATAGGCGTTGTGGGCAGCCAACGCCAGCTCGCTGATTGGGCGCGCTGCGACGCCGAAACATTTTTGCTCGCGGCCTTGTATTCTCGCCGGAAAGGTTTAGTTTGACAGGAGTTCGATTAGCCGCTGTGCCTTTCTGAATGTGCCCGTGGGCTATTTCCCGAAGTCATCGCTCAGTTGAATGAGATCGCGCGGTCGTCGTGCGATGATTGATTTCTTGGAGAAAGAACATGCCGCAGGGTACCGTTAAGTGGTTTAATGGTCAGAAGGGTTTCGGTTTCATTCAGCCGCAGGACGGCGGAACTGACGTTTTCGTTCATATCAGCGCCGTCGAGCGTGCTGGTCTGGGCGGGCTGGCCGAAGGCCAGAAGGTCAACTTCGACCTGAAGACCGACAAGATGCGTGGCAAGGTCAGCGCAGAGAATCTCTCGCTGGCTTGATCACTGCCAAGCCATTTCACGGATGTACTGAAATGGTTGGTTTGCCCGCTCGATCCTGCGATTGAGCGGGCCATTTGCGTTCGCACGACAACCGCAGCCTTGCGGAAGGAGCTGTCCATGGCGAAGCGAGCCTCGGAGCCATCGCCAGAGAGCGTCGCCAGGGCGCAGCGGCGGCAGATCGCTGCCGAAGAGGGCGCCAAGGCGATGGCCGATACCGACCAACGTGCCGCTGCAATACGCCAGAACATGGCGCGGCTGCGCGCACTCAGGCTTGCCAAGGAAGCCGAGGACGCAATGGCGGGCAATGCTGCGGCCTCTGCGCCAAGTCCCAAGCGACGGAAGAAGGCGCTCCGTTAGAGCGCGCGTTTGTGCGCCTGCTGCTATGGCGTCAGCGCGTGTCCAGGCGAGTGTTTCGCGTCCAGCTGTAATGTCCTGCCGAGGAGGCTGACGTGGCCAGATCCATCGCATTGAACTTGCGTATCGCCAAGGATGATGCGGACGGCGAAGGGAAGACGATCGCGTTTGCGCTGGCGATCGGTTCTGCGCGGCAGGTCTGCCACCTCGAGACCAGCTTCTGCACCCGCAATCAGGCCTTTGCCTATTTGCAGCGAAATCGCACCGTGTTCGAGCAGCGGGCCCGCGAATTATTTGCCCGTGGCGAAGTCACGGATGGCGTCATTCATCTGAAGATGATCTGACATCTCGCCGCCAGGCGGCGCCCTGGTCGCGGCAGCATAGCCGCCGGTGCGGCGCCGACCGGCGCTCGAGCATGATCCGGACAGCCGCAACGGGGTGTTCGAAAGCGCCTGCTCCAACCAACATCGCTATCTTAGTCCGCCTTCTGCTTGATCGGCAGCGGTACGCGTTCATAGGTCGCCGGCAGGTTCACCGGTCGATAGTCCTTCGATTCCGCGATTCGCATCAGGACGCTTTCGTGGATGAAGGCGCCGTCGGGGATGAAGCGCGGCTCGCAATTCGGAATGTAGAAGCCGAAATGCACCTTGCGTTCCGGCCATTCCTTGTATTTGGCCTTCTTGGGAAGATATTCGAGCAGACGCCAGGCTGGCGTCATCGAGTGATGGAGCTGACCCTGGACGCTCGGGGCGACATAATGAAACGGGCTGTTCTTGCGCTGAACGCCCCAGGCCAGCTGGTTGACGGTGCGCGGGTTGACCGCGAGCCCGGCCTCGACCGCCTCATCGATCATCCATAGCAATGGATATTTCGACGCCGCCGATTGCGCTTCCGGATAGCCGCCGCCGACGTCGCAATGCACGCCGGCGAACCACACCTGCTTGGCATCCTGCGGCCGCGCCTGCGCCTTGTTGAAGCGGTTTGGCGTGAAGGTCTGCGGGATGTTCCATGCCTTGAGGCGGAACATGCAGCGCCGCTCGTCCATCGCTGCCGCTTGGCGGAAGATCTTCACGCTCGGATTCTGGATGGTGAAAGCGAGTTCTTCCAGGCTGGGCCATGCAAGCAGGCGATCGGTGCGCGGCACGATGACGCTCGCGACCGTATCCCATACGCCCACGAAGTGGATGGTCGGCCAGCGTGACGACGTGATCCGCGCGAATTGCGCGGCCTGGTCGTCGCGGCTTTCCGGAATCGGTCCGTCTTCCTCGGTGCTCTCGAGCTCGGTGGTGACGCCGCGCCCGGCCTTCGGATTGTCGGACGAGTATTTCTTGTAGGCGATCACGCCCGAGCCGGCGAGATTGATCTGATCAGGAGAGATCAATCCGACCTTGTGAATGAGTCCGGCCAGCACGCGTACAGTATAGGCGCCGCGCGAGAAACCGAACAGGAAGATGCGGTCGCCGTCTTCGTAATGCGTCGCGAGGAAGCAATAGGCATTGATGACGTTGTCGTCGAGCCCGTAGCCGGTCGCAAGCCCGAGCACCATGTTGAAGTTGGCTTTGAAGCGATGCCAGCTGTCGGGCTGCGTCAGCGTGCCGACACCGGGATCGTAGAACACCGCCTGATGCGGCGACGTCTTGTCGGTCTTGCGCAGGCAGCGATAGAGCTTGAGGACATTCGAGATGTTCTCGCTGATCTCGTTGCCGGTGCCGTCGCAGCAGATGACAATGTTCTTCATGGCAGCGTAATGCCCACAATAATTCTACCGCAACGAGTGTAGAGCATCCGACGAAGCTTGGGGAGATTGGTTGGCAGTGGCGATCGGCTCGCGTCGTCGACAGGTGGCGGGCGTGCTCCGGACGGCGATGTCGCTCGATGATGAGGCTGCGTTGTGAACTTCCGGTCGCTGGTCTTGGTCGCACGTCGCCCGTCGCGCGAGGTGTTCGTGCCTGCAGTCAAGTGTCGTCCAGGCGCTGTCGGGCGTCGTCAAACAGAAACGGCCGGATCCTGCGATCCGGCCGTAGTTTTACTCGACGTGCTCAAGCGGGGCCTTGATGCACCCGCTTTCGCGTCATTGATGAATTCAGCTGGCCTTCGCGACCGGCGCTGCCTCGGCAGCCTTCTTTTCGATCGCGCGCTTCAGCTCCAGCGCGCGCGGCGACAGCGTCGCGGCGTTCGCCTTCAGCAGATAGGCGTCGAGGCCGCCATTGTGGTCGACGCTCTTGATCGCATTGGTCGAGACGCGCAGGCGCACATTGCGGCCGAGTGCATCCGAGATGAAGGTCACGTTGCACAGGTTCGGCAGGAAGCGCCGCTTGGTCTTGATGTTCGAGTGGCTGACCTTGTGGCCAACCTGGGGGCCCTTGGCCGTCAGTTCACAGCGCCGCGACATGGCAATAAATCCTCTCTCATCCCCGCACCCTTCGTCCGCCAGTCTCGGCGGGCCGCGGGGGTCCAAAACTCGTCCAGCTCTTCTCTGGGAGATGCGGTCCTATAGGGGGGATGCGGCTTTTCGTCAAGGTTTTGAAGGCCGCAGCGAAACACGATGGCTGCGGCCCGCCGATCGATGGGTCCTCGCCGCGCGCCGCACGGGATGAAGCTGCGGGCCGGGCGCGAACGCCGGCGGATCGAAAAGCGGGCGTACAATCAATGGTATAGGGGGCAGTTTAGACCATATAAAGGGCGTATTCGCGGGCGATGGATCGGATCCCGGTGCGAGCAGGGCGACGCGGCAAAGCAGGCGCCGGCGGGCAAGGCGCAAGCCCAGCCTCCGGCAGATGTCTGGGCGCGGTTGTGGCGGGCGGTTGGAGCGCAAAGCGCTGGACAAGCCGCTATTGTCGGATGGTTCGCGTTGTTTGAAGGCGTTTTTGGCTTAAGTAGCAAGGACGACGCGCCGGGGTGATCCGGCGCACAGGCAGGCGGATCGGCAGGATCATCCCTCACGTGAGCATCATTTCGGCTTCCTCATTCCTCTCCTGTCGGCTGGTCGCGGCCGGTTCCGCTCTCGGCCTGCTGCTGCTGGCCCAGAACGCCCAGGCGCAGGCCCGGCTGGATGCGCAATATGAAGCTTCGCTCGCCGGTATCCCTGTCGGCAAGGGCACCTGGGCGGTCGAGATCGGCGACGACCAATATGGGGCCTCGGCCCAGGGGGGCACCGCCGGGCTGCTCAAGAGCTTCTCGCAGGGGGCCGGTACCGGCGCAGTCCAGGGACGTGTGGTCAATGGTGCGCTGGTCGGCCAGAGCTACCAGGCCTCGACCACCACGGGGAAGAAGTCCGAGCAGATCCACATCAATCTGCAGAACGGGAATGTGAAGGATTTCGCCATCGAGCCGACGCCGCCGGTCGATCCCGACCGTATTCCGGTGACGGATGCGCATAAGCGCGGTGTGCTCGATCCCATGACGGCCTCGCTGGTGCGCGTGCCCGGCAATGGCGAGCTGCTGGCGCCGGATTCGTGCCGCGGAGCGGCGCCGGTGTTCGATGGGCGCATGCGCTACGAGCTCAAGCTCGACTACAAGCGCATGGAGAACGTGAAGGCCGACAAGGGCTATCGCGGCCCGGCGCTGGTCTGCGCGATCTATTTCACGCCGGTGGCGGGCTACATCCCTGATCGTCCCGTGATCAAATATCTGGCTCAGGCCCGCAACATGGAGATCTTCTTCGTGCCGATCGCGGGCACCCGCGTCCTGGTGCCGTTCAAGATGGTGATCCCGACGCCGCTGGGAACCGCGATGCTGGAGGCCACGTCCTTCATCACCCAGGCGACACCGCACGTCGCCAAGACGCAGTAGCGGCAGACTCTCATCGCCGGCGGCTGCCCTGTGAACGTCCGAGCGCAGCCGAAAGCTTGGCTCACACGCTCGCGTCATCGCCGTTTTGCGCGAATCCGTTTGACTCTTTCCTTATTCTGATTCGACTCAGACCCTGTGACCATGCGTGGCGGTTCCATGGCGAAAGCGTTGCTTGTGGACTGGCCAAAAGCTTGATCTAGTGGAGTGGTCAACGCAGAGCGCGAGATGTTGCGGTGAACGAAGCCGGAAAGGCGATGGAGTCAGCGATTCCTTCGTGATTCGTTCTCAAGGCGTTCCGAAGCTTAAGCGGCGTCACTATATACGTCACAATGTGAGACAAGGGCGAGGATCGCAGCCGCTTCAGAACCCCGACAAATTCAGCATCCATCGCGCCTGACCCGCGCGCCTACAACGCCGGCCCGAGACCCAAATTTAACGAATGGCTTTTTCGTCTTCTTCGGCTGCCTCGCCTTTCGAGCGCACGCCCGATCGCGTTGCCGGCAACGGTGTCACCGCCGTGCTCGGCCCGACCAACACCGGCAAGACGCATCTGGCGATCGAGCGCATGCTCGCGCATTCCTCAGGGATCATCGGCCTGCCGCTGCGGCTGCTGGCGCGCGAGGTCTACAACAAGATCGCCGACCGGGTCGGCAGCGAGGCGGTGGCGCTGATCACCGGCGAGGAAAAGATCAAGCCGAAGGCTCCGCGCTATTGGGTCTCGACCGTCGAGGCGATGCCGCGCGATCTCGATGTCTCGTTTCTCGCCGTCGACGAGATCCAGATCGCCGCCGATCTCGAGCGCGGCCACGTCTTCACCGATCGGATTCTCAACCGCCGGGGTCGCGACGAAACACTGCTGCTCGGCGCTGCGACGATGCGCCCGATCATCGAGCGGCTGTTGCCGGGCGCCTCGATGGTGACGCGGCCGCGTCTGTCGCAACTCGAATTCGCCGGCGACCGCAAGATCACGCGGCAACCGCGCCGGACCGCGATCGTCGCCTTTTCCGCCGACGAGGTCTACGCGATCGCCGAGCTGATCCGGCGCCAGCATGGCGGCGCCGCGGTTGTGCTGGGCTCGCTATCGCCGCGAACGCGCAACGCGCAGGTGGAGATGTTCCAGAACGGCGACGTCGACTATCTCGTCGCCACCGATGCCATCGGCATGGGTCTCAATCTCGATGTCGACCACGTCGCTTTTGCCTCCGACCGCAAATATGACGGCTATCAGTTCCGTCGTCTCAACCCGTCGGAGTTTGCTCAGATCGCGGGGCGTGCGGGCCGTGCAACGCGTAACGGCACCTTCGGCACCACTGGGCGTTGTGCGCCGTTCGAGCCGGAGCTGGTCAACGCGCTGCAGAACCATACTTTCGATTCCGTGAAGGTCCTGCAATGGCGCAATTCGAGGCTCGATTTCGCGTCCCTGAGCGCGCTGCAGGTGTCGCTGGCGCTGGCGCCTGCGCATGAGGCGCTGACGCGGGCGCCGATCGCGGAGGATCTGCGCGTGCTCGATCACGCCGCGCGCGACGCCGAGGTGCGCGATATGGCCCATGGCGCGGCGGCCGTCGAGCGTCTGTGGGAGGCCTGCCAGATCCCGGATTATCGCCGGCTGTCGCCGGCGGCTCATGCCGAGCTCGTGACCACGCTTTACGGGTTTCTGATGCAGAAAGGGCGGATTCCCGATGCCTGGTATGCCGCGCAGGTCGATCAGGCCGACCGTGTCGACGGCGACATCGACACGTTGTCGGGCCGGATTGCACAAATTCGCACCTGGACCTTCGTCGCGAACCGACCGGATTGGCTGCGTGATCCCGACTATTGGCAGGGGATTACCCGCGAACTTGAAAATAAATTGTCAGACGCCCTTCATGAACGGCTCACGGAGCGTTTCGTTGATCGTCGTACCAGTGTATTGATGCGGCGCCTGCGGGAGAACAGTGTTTTGAATACGGAAATCGGCAAGACCGGCGAAGTGATCGTTGAAGGGCACACGATCGGTCGCCTCGATGGATTCACCTTCGCGCCCGACGCCGCTGAGGCTGGCTCTGAAGCCAAGGCCCTGCAGGCTGCCGCCCAGAAGGCGTTGGCTGGCGAGATCGAGGCCCGGGCTGAGAAGCTGTCCAATGCGCCGGACGAGCATCTCGTGCTGACCGCCGACGGCACCATCCGCTGGACCGGCGATGCGGTCGCCAAGCTCGTCGCCGCGGACGACGCGCTGCATCCGCGGCTGCGGATCATCGCCGATGAGCGCCTGACGGGCGCGGCGCGCGACAAGGTGCAGGCGCGGCTCGATCTGTGGCTGAAGACCCATATCGAGAAGCTGCTCGGGCCGCTGTTCGAGCTGTCCAAGGCCGAGGACATCACGGGAATCGCGCGCGGCATCGCCTTCCAGCTGGTGGAAGCGCTGGGTGTCATCGAACGCGCAAAGATCGCCAACGAGATGAAGGATCTCGACCAGCCCTCGCGGGCGACCTTGCGCAAATATGGCGTGCGCTTCGGGGCCTATCACATCTATGTCCCGGCTCTGCTCAAGCCCGCCGCGCGGGCGCTGGCCGCTTTGTTGTGGGCCGAGAAGCAGGGCAATGTCGACATGTCGGCGCTGACCGGCGCACAGCATCTGGCGAGCTCGGGCCGCACGTCGTTCCCGGTCGACAAGGCGTTGCCGCGCGATGCCTATCGGGTGCTCGGCTACAAGCAGGCCGGCGAGCGCGCTGTCCGTGTCGACATTCTCGAGCGCCTCGCCGATCTGATTCGTCCCGCGCTGGCCTGGCGTGAGAATGCGCCGGGCGAGAAGCCAGCGGGGGCCTTCGACGGCCGCAGCTTCGTCGTGACCCAGGCGATGACCTCGCTCACCGGGTCGGCCGGCGAGGATTTCGCCTCGATTCTGCGCGCCCTCGGCTACCGCATGGAAAAGCGCCCGCCGCTTTCGCCGAAGGTGGTCGAGCAGCCCGCAGAGTCGCCGGCGGCAGAGGTTTCTCCCGCTGCGGCGGAGGCGACCGGCGAGGCCGTGGTGGCAGAGACGCCGTCGGCCGATGCGGTCGAGGCGAGTTCCCCCGAGCAGGCTCCGACCTTGGCGGAAGCCGCCGTCGCGCCGGTGACCGAGCAACTGATGGCCGCGCCCGAAGCGCTCGCGGAGTCTCCTGCGCAGACCGCGCCGGCCGATGAGGCGCCCGCGCCGGTCTCCGCGCTGGCGTCGTTGCCACTTGTCGATTTCGTTGCCCGGGCTGCGGCTGGTGAGCCTGAAGCCGCCGCGCCCGATGCGGCGGCTCCAGATGCGGTCGCGGTGGACGCTGCGTCCGGCGCCGCTGAGACCGAGGCCGCGCAGCCGGCAACCGGCGAGGCGACGCCGGCCGGCGCAGCATCTGCCGAGGCTGTGCCCGCCGAGGCGGAGCCGGCGGTCGCGGCCGAGCCGGTTCTTATCGAGGTCTGGCGGCCTGGCGGGCGTTCGGAGGAGCGCCGGCCGCGCCATGACCACCATCAGCGCAACCGGCACCAGCGCCCGCAGCACGACCGCGGACAGCCCGCCGCTGGCGGACAGCAGGCCGGTGGCGAGCAGGCCGCTGGCGCGGCGCCAGCCGAGGGCGAGACGCGCGACCGCCATCGCGGCCATGGTCGCCGCGACCGGATGAAGGAGTTCGGCAAGGACTTCCGGAAGGGCCCCCGTGAGGCGGCCGCGGCGCCGGCCGAAGGCGCGCCGGCGCGTGAGGACCGTGGTCCGCGCCGCGACCAGGACGCCAAGGGGCGCGACCAGAACCGCGATCGCAACAAGGGCGGCAAGTTCGGCGGCGACCGTGGCGGCCGGGACTTCGGCAAAGGCGGTCGCGACAAGCGCGACGGCGGCCCGGCGCTGCGGCCCTACGCCTCCAGCGGCGGCGGCGGACGGGACCGCGACCGGCCGGTCGATCCGAACTCGCCGTTTGCCAAGCTCGCCGCGCTCAAGGAGCAACTCGCGGCGAACAACCGCAAGGACTGATCCGCGTCGCTTGAGCGCGCCGAGCCGAGATGACAACGCCGACGTCCGACGTCCCTTCAGAGCGCCAGCGCCTCGACAAATGGCTCTGGCATGCGCGGGTGGTGAAGGCCCGCACCAGCGCCGCGGCTCTGGTGACCTCCGGCCATGTCCGCATCAACGGCGTCCGCGAAACCTCGCCGGGCCATGGCGTGAAAGCGGGGGACGTGCTGACGATCGCGCTCGACCGCAATGTGCGCCTGCTCAGGGTGACCGCCTTCGCCGAGCGCCGCGGCGATGCGACATCGGCCCGTGCGCTCTATGATGAGCTCGATGGCGGCGCACGATGACGATCTGCTGTGTTCAATCCGACAGCGGTTCAGTTCTTCGTTCTGCTTCACTTGCGGCACATCACGTCCTGCGCTAGTGCAGGCGTGATTTGTCGATCCGTTCCGGAGCCCTGGATGACTTACGTCGTCACCGAAAACTGCATCAAATGCAAATACACCGATTGCGTTGAGGTCTGCCCGGTAGACTGCTTCTACGAAGGCGACAACATGCTCGTGATCCATCCGGACGAATGCATTGATTGCGGCGTCTGCGAGCCGGAGTGCCCGGCCGACGCCATCAAGCCGGATACCGAGCCGGGGCTCGAGAAATGGCTCGGCGTGAACGCCGAATATGCCAAGGCCTGGCCGAACATCACCCAGAAGAAGGACCCGCCGGGCGATGCGAAGGAGCACGACGGCGAGGCCGGCAAGTTCGAGAAATATTTTTCGCCCAAGCCGGGCGCCGGCGACTGAGCAACCCGAGGCGGCGCGGCCAAGCCCTCATCGAGGCCTCGCCGAGAGATCACAGCCGAGAGGAATCCCGGCGCGCAAACAAAGGGGTAGGACGATTTTGCAGCCGGCGGGACGGCCGCAAAATTCTTCGAAACAAGCGCGCCTCGTTTAACCCTAACTTTGCGGATCCGTCACAATACCGCCCCTGCGCCCTCTAAATCATTGATTTTTGCGGGAAATGTGCTATATATGGCACATTCTCAGAGCCGAACCCGGCCATGCGTATACTTTTTTGGCCGCCCTTTTAGGTTCCCGCAACATCAAACAGGGGCGTGGCAGTTCCGCGCGCAGGCTGTGTCACAGAAAACGCGTAAAAAGAGTGCTTCCAAGAGTACCAAAAAAGCCGCCGCGGCCAGCCGCAGCGTTTCCAAGGGCCGTGCACGAGCTCCTGTAAAGGAGATTCGGGCTGCCGCAAAGGCCTCGGCTGCCAAGTCCACCAAGAACAAAAGAAGCGCAATGCCTGAAAAGACTGCCAAGACTGCCGCGAAAGCATCCGCCGCGAAGACCACTCTTGCAAAGGACTCTGTTGCGAAGACCGCAGCGAAGCCGGCAGCTGCGCCCAAGGCTACCAAGACGGCTATTCCTGCGGCTGCCGCCGCTGCCAAGGCCCCTGCCGCCGCCAAGCCGGCTCCGGCGCCCGCGGCTGCCGCTGCTGCTCCCCGGGTCGAGGAGAAGAAGTTGCCGACCCAGCGTCAGGGCTTCAAGACCAACGAATTCGTCGTCTATCCTGCTCACGGCGTCGGCCAGATCCTGGCCATCGAGGAGCAGGAGATCGCAGGCGCGAAGCTTGAGCTGTTCGTCATCAACTTCATCAAGGACAAGATGACGCTGCGCGTGCCGACCGCCAAGGTCGCCAATGTCGGCATGCGCAAGCTGTCCGATCCGGCGCTGGTCAAGAAGGCGCTGGAGACGCTGAAGGGCCGTGCCCGCGTCAAGCGCACGATGTGGTCGCGCCGCGCCCAGGAATACGAAGCGAAGATCAATTCGGGCGACATTGTCGCGATCGCCGAAGTCGTGCGCGACCTGTATCGTTCGGAGTCGCAGCCGGAGCAGTCCTACAGCGAGCGCCAGCTGTACGAAGCCGCGCTCGACCGTCTGTCGCGCGAGATTGCGGTCGTGCAGCACTCGACCGAAACCGAGGCCGTCAAGGAGATCGAGACGCAGCTCGCCAAGAGCCCGCGCCGCGGCGCCAAGACTGAAGCCGATGCGGTGGCCGAGGGTGATGCCGACGCCGAGGGCGATATCGATGATATCGACGGCGACGACAATGCCGTGGCCGACGAGGCCGCCTGATCAATCGTTAGCGCGTTTTCGAATTTGTTGCTTACGAAGGCCCGGCCGCAAGGTCGGGCTTTTTGTTTGGCGAGCGCGACGGCGGCCCATCGCCGCCCCCTCATGACCCTGGGGCGCGGTGCCGAGCCTTGCCTCGCGCGCCTGGAGCTTGTGGTCGGCCCTCCGGAAGCCCGGCTCAGGCTCAGAAGGGGCGGCAGGCGCCGTTGTGGGCTGCTCTGCGTCGACATGGAAACCCGGGCGCGAGGGCTCTGAGGACGCCCGCCTCGAGGCCGCGGAGCGGCGGCAGATGACGCTCTGGCTGCAGCGCTTGAGGAGGCCGGTTACCGAGGGCCAGCCCCATCGGGAGCTGTCGTCCACGAGGGACGGCAAGCCGCAGGCGATCTTGAGCCGGTCGTTCAAGCCAGGACGGAGGAGCAGGTGCTTCTGTGGCGACCGGAGGAAAATTCGTGGTGCGCCGCGCCGCCGACGCCCAAGCTGGCGTCAAGCGAATGATCGTCGAAATTGCGTCGCTGCAGGCCACAGGCTGGTCATTCACGGCATTTGTTCATTCAGGGGCGTCCAGACTAGCCCTCAGCGACCGCCGCCTGCACTGACCAAAGGCCGCCGCGCGACACAGCAGCATGTGCGCGGGCAGGGCAAGCCGTCAGAAACACGCCTGCCCGGCGGGCCGCGTCACTCCACCACGATCTTGACGCGGTCGCGGACCTTGACCTGGGCGCGGGCGTCGAGGCCGTTGAGAACGCGGAAGCGCTCGATCGGGCGGTCGACGCCGGACATCCGGTGCGCCAGCGACTCGACGGTGTCGCCCGGCTGGACCGTGATGACCTTGATGCGCAGCGGGCGCGCCGACTGCGATTCCTCAAGGCTGAGGCGGCGGAAGGAATTCACCGTCTCGCGCGCGTTGCGCTCGCTCTCGGTGCTCTTCTGGCGGGACGCGAAGATGAAGCGGTAGACGTCGCTGCCGACGCGCAGCGCATAGACCTTGAACTGCCAGGGGTCGCCGCTGGCCGTGGTCGACGCCGCCGGGAAGCCGTTGATGGTCAGCTCCTCGGTCGCTGACTTGTCGACATTCTCCATCCAGCCGGAGTTGAGATAATCGCCGAGCGTCTGCTGTGCGGGCACCCGCACGACGTCGAACCGCATCGCCTGGGCGCCACCTTCGCGCACGCCGATCACCGCCTGCGCGGTGTTGTCGAGGGTGAAGTTTTCGGGGGCCTGGAACGTGAAGCCCAGCTTGGGATGCAGGAACCGCCGCCCACGCACGAAGCCTTCGCTGGGGTCCTCGCCGAAGACGATATTGTCCACCGCGGCCAGATAGGTCTCGCGGTCGTGCTCCCTGGCCTCCGGCGAGACGTATTGTTTCGCAATCGCCGCCGCATTCTGCACCCGCTCCGGCGTCGCCGGATGCGAGGAGAGGAAATCCTGCGCGCGGGGGTCGATCGCGACCTTGCCGGCCTTCAGCTCGGCATTGCGCTCCATCGAGGTCAGGAACCGGGCCGCGCCATAGGGATCGAACTTGGCCTTGGCCGAGATGCCGACACCGATGCCGTCGGCCTCGAACTCCTGGGTGCGCGAGAAGCTCGCCATCGTCAGCTTGGTCTTGGCGAGCGCCAGCGCCGTCAGATCCGGATCATTGCTCATGTCCGACACGACGCGGGTGACGACCGCCGCCTGGCGCGCCTGGTCCTCGCGGATCGCGGCGTGACGCGCCAGCACATGCGCCATTTCGTGGCTCAGCACCGACGACAGTTCCGAGGTGTCGTTGGCAAGCGCGATCAAGCCGCGGGTGACGTAAAGCTGTCCGGTCGGCAACGCGAAGGCGTTGACCGCACCCGAGTTCAGGATCGTGACCTTGTAGCCCTGGTCGGGCCGGTCCGACGCGGCAACCAGCCGGTCGACGATACGGCTGATCAGGCCCTCGAGCTGGGGATCCTCATAGGCACCGCCGTAGGTTGCCAAAATGCGCTCGTGCTCGCGATCGCTGGCGGGCGTGCTCTGAACCATCGCCGGCTTCGGCCGCGGCGTCGGCATCGGCGCAGTCGCTTGCTGCAGCTTGCCCATGTCGCTGCAGCCGGCCAGCATCAAGCCGACGCACAGCAAAGCTGGTGCGATCCGCGAACCGCAGTTCACCATCGTCATGCGTGCACGAACAGACAGGTTCACGTCGCTACTCACGTACCTTCGCGGATCAGTTGCCGCTCAACATCTCGATCTGTGCGATCTGCGTCAGTTCCAGTCTCGGGCCTTGATGCGCCTCGATCCAACCGCGCACCCGAACCCGCCGATTCGCAAGTGATTTTGTGTCGATGCCGGCACCTTCCATTACCGGCATCATACGCTTTGGAATAATCACCGCGAAGCCCCGTGTCCAGTTACGCGCGAAGTTCAGATAAGTTGTTGTCCCTGTCTGTCGTACGGACAACACCTTCCCTTCGACAACCGTAAATAGCCCTGCGCGAGCCAAAATATCGTCTGGACTTTCCGCGTTTTTTATGACGGTCGGGGACGTCCAGAGTCCGCGCGACGCGATGCGCGCGTCTGCCTCCGCTGCAACCAGGGTGAGAGCGCAATCCCGGTCCTGAACATCGGTGCCACGCAGGACGCTGCCGCGCGCCAGCAGCTCGCCCTGGACCGTGCGCTCCTCCCCCGCCAGGAACGCGAAGGCCCGCTGGCGGCCATAGCGGTCCGGGGCATCGTCCTCGCCGCGGAGCACGACATCGCGATCGCGCAGCAGCGCGCCGAGGGTCGCGACGGCGGCCGCGGCATTGTCCGGCGGCGGCTCGATGCCGGCGAGCCTGACCTCGCGGCCATCAGCTAATCGGAAGCTGCGCGCATCGACGATCTCGGTGACGCGCCCCTCGCCCAAGGTCGCGAACATGCAGGGCGCCGCGCCGCTCGTCGTGATGGCCACTGACTGCGTCGCCAATATCAGGACGGCCCCGAGCCAATCTCTGTTGCGAAGTCCGCAGCGGATCGTCGACGCATTTGCCATGCTGCATGATGGCACTTTTCATCCATTCCATTAAGCGGAAAACCACGTTGCGCGATGGCACTTGTGAGTGCTTGCCGCTGAGATGCGCCTGCGCCATGATGCGAACTATCAACGAGGCTGCCGCCATGTAGCGGCATGTCCGGCAGGGAGGAATCGATGAACAGGTCCATTGGCGGCGCGGCTGCGTCGTTGTTCATGCTGGCGTCAGCGCTGACGCTGTCGGTCGGCGCGGCGCATGCGCAGAGCAAGCCGCCGCTGAAGATCGGCGGCATTCTCGACATGTCGAGTCTCTATGCCGACATCACCGGTCCCGGCAGCGAGACCGCGGCGAAGATGGCGGTCGAGGATTTCGGCGGCGAGGTGCTGGGACGCAAGATCGAGGTGCTCGCGGCCGATCATCTCAACAAGGCCGATCTCGCCGCCAACATTGCCCGCGACATGCTCGACAATCAGGGCGTCGAGATGATCTACGACGTCGCGGCCTCCGCCACCGCGCTCGCCGCTGGCGAGATCGCCAAGGCGCGCAACAAGATCATCATCTTCAACGGCCCCGGTTCGGTCCGGCTTTCCAACGAAGCCTGCGGCCCCTACACCGTGCACTACGTGTTCGATACGTTCGCGCAGGCCAACGTCACCGGCCTTGCGGCCGTGAAGTCCGGCCTCGATAGCTGGTTCTTCCTCACCGCCGACTACGCCTTCGGCCAGGACCTGGAGAAGGACACGACCGCTGTCGTGGTGAAGTCCGGCGGCAAGGTGCTGGGCAGCGTGCGGCATCCGCTCAATACGTCCGACTTCTCGTCCTTCCTGCTGCAGGCGCAGGCCTCCAAGGCCAAGGTAATCGGGCTCGCCAATGCCGGCGGCGATACGATCAACGCGATCAAGCAGGCCGCGGAATTCGGCCTCACCAAGGGGGGCCAGAAGCTGTCACCGCTGCTCGCTTTCGTCTCTGATATCGACAGCGTCGGGCTGGAGACCGCGCAGGGGCTGCTGGTCGCGGAGGCGTTCTACTGGGATCTCAACGACGAGACCCGCGCCTTCACGAAGCGTTTCATGGAGCGCACCAAGCGGGTTCCGACCTCGGCCCAGGCCGGCGTCTATTCGTCGGTAACGCACTATCTGAAGGCGGTGAAGGCGGCCGGCACCACGGATCCCGACGCCGTGATGAAGGTCATGCGGGCAACCCCGATCAATGACATGTTCGCCAAGGGCGGCCGGATTCGCGAGGACGGCCGCATGGTGCATGACATGTATCTGTTCGAGGTCAAGAAGCCCTCGGAGTCGAAGGCCAAGTCCGACGACTACAAGCTGCTTGCGACGGTGCCCGGCAACGAGGCCTTCCAGTCTCTGGAATTGTCGCGCTGTCCGCTGTTGAAAAAGTAGCAATCGCCATGGCGCGAAGCCGCCGGGCTCGCCGCAGGCGGGACTCGCGGCTCTTCGCATCGAGGGCCAACCCGGAGACGTTCCGTCATGACCACGAACACCACCGTGCTGCAGCATCTGGACGCCGGCCTGCTCACGATCACGATGAACCGTCCTGAGCGGCGCAACGCGCTCAACAGCGACATGACCAAGGGGCTCGTCGAGGCGGCGCATCGCGCGGCCGATGACCCGGAGGTGCGCGCGGTGCTTCTCAAAGGCGCCGGCGGCACCTTCTGCGTCGGCGGCGACGTCAAGGCGATGGCCGAGGCGAAGGGGGCGCCGTCGTTCGAGACCAAGGTGTCGACGTTGCGCGAGCGCATGGAGGTGTCGCGCTTGCTGCACCAGATGCAGAAGCCGGTCGTCGCGCAGATCGACGGCGCCGCTGCGGGCGCCGGCCTCTCGATTGCGCTCGCCTGCGATCTCCGCGTCGCCGCAGCCTCCGCCAAGATCACGACCGCTTTCGCCAAGGTCGGCCTGTCGGGTGATTTTGGCGGCACCTATTTCCTGACGCAGTTGCTCGGCAGCGCCAAGGCCCGCGAGCTCTATCTGACCTCCCCGATCCTTTCCGCGCAGGAGGCGCTGGCCCTGGGCATGGTGACGAAGGTGGTGCCAGACGCCGAGGTCGACGCCGCCGCGCGCGCCCTTGCGCTGTCGCTGGCGGAGGGACCGAGCGTGACCCTCGGCTACATCAAGCGCAACATCAACAATGCCGAGACGATGACCTTGGAGGCCTGCTTCGATGCCGAGGCGGTGCATCACTCGCGCTGCAGCGACACCGAGGATCACAAGGAGGCCGCAAAGGCCTTCGTCGAGAAACGGGCGCCAGTGTTCCGAGGCCGATAGGCCGGGCCGGCGCCATGATCGATCTCCATCTGCGCCAGATCTGTCTCGTCGCGCCGCGGCTCGCGCCGGTGGTGTCGGACATCGCGGCGATCATGGGCCTCGACGTCTGCTATCGTGATCCGCATGTCGGCAAATACGGGCTGGAGAATGCGCTGCTGCCCGTCGGGCCGATCCTGCTCGAAGTGGTGGCGCCGATCCGCGATGGCACCGCGGCGGGCCGCTTCCTGGAGAAGAGCGGCGGACGCGGCGGCTATATGGCGATCTTGACCTGCAAGGATCCGGACAGCCGGGCCGCTCGCGCCAATGCCATGGGCGTGCGGACCGCCAATGTCATCGATCATCCGCCCTATCATGGCGTGCAGTTGCACCCACGCGACTGCCGCGCGGCCTTCATCGAGCTCAATCACACCGCGGGAAGCGACGACCTGTTGGGCCCGTATCCGCCCGCGGGGCCGGATTGGACGCGAGCCATCCGCAGCGACGTGACCCGCGCGCTGACGGAGGTCGCGCTGCAGAGCCCCGAACCGGCGTCGCTGGCGGCGCATTGGGGCCGCATTCTGGACCTGGCCCCTGCAACGCGTGCCGACGGCGTCCAACAGCTGACGCTGCCGAATGCCCGCATCCGTGTCGAGCCGGGTGAGCGCGAGCTCATGAGCGGCCTGACGTTCCTCGTCGCGGACGCAGCGCGTGTCGCCGATGCCGCGCGGGCGCGCGGCTATCGGATGTCACATGATCGCTTCGAGATTGCCGGTGTGACCTTCACGCTCACCGCGTGAGCGCGTCTGCGAGTCGGGCCAGCCGCAGCACCGGCCCTCTGCTCACCGCCCCTTGAAATTCGCGAAGCGCCGTTCCTCGGTGGCCTTGACGCCTTCCTTGAAATCCTCCGTCGCGCGGAGCCGTGTCTGCTCGGCAAGCTCGTGCTCGGTGGCGGCCATCACCCGGTCGGCGAGGCCGGCGCGCATCGTGGCGCGGGTCGAAAGCAGGCCGAGCGGGGCGCATTCGGCGATCTCTGCGGCGAGCTTCATGGCGGCTGTCCGCACCTGGTCCTGCGGCACGCATTCATTGGCGAGCCCCATTTTATAGGCGTCCTCGCCGGTGACGCGGCGGCTGGTGTAGAACATCAGCTCGGCGTTGTTCTTGCCGATCAGCTCCGGCAAGGTCACCGTCAGTCCGAAGCCCGGATGGAAGCCGAGCTTGGTGAAGTTGGCCGAGAAGCGTGCTTCCGGGCAGGTGACACGGAAATCGGCCGACACCGCGAGGCCCAGCCCGCCGCCGATCGCCGCGCCATGGACGGCGGCCACGATCGGCTTCTTGCAGCGGAAAATGCGCACCGCCTGCATATAGAGATGGTTGATCGGTCCGAGACTGTCGGCCGGGTCGCCTTTTGCCTCGGCTGCCTCCTGCGCCTGCCGCGCCGGGTCGGTGAAGTTGGCGCCGGCGCAGAACGCCTTGCCCTGCGCCGCCAGCACCGACGCGCGGATCTCGATGTCGCGGTCGAAGCCCTCGAGCGCATCCGCGATCTGGTTGATCAGCGAAATGTCGAAGAAGTTGAGCGGCGGCCGGCGGATCTCGATCAGGCCGACATGGCCGTGGATCTCGACGCCGATGTCAGGAAAGTGGGTCATGTGGGGATCTCCAATTCTGCTTCTCGGGGCGTCATTGCGAGCGAAGCGACGCAATCCAGAGTCCTTGCTCGGTCCTGGACTGCTTCGCATCGCTCGCAATGACGGAGTGTGTTGTCGATGCTGTCAGCTTGCGATAGCCAGGATGCGACCCGGCCTCACCTCAGCCCCAGCCCGCGCGCGATGATGCCGCGCAGCACCTCCGTTGTGCCACCCTGAATGGTGAGCTTCGGCGCGGTACGGATCGCAAAGCTCAGCTGGTTCTCCAGCGTCTCGCGATTGCCCGCCTCCTCCTCGACAAAGGCCGCGAGATCGCGCACGCGGTGCGGCAGTTGCTGCTCCCAGATCGTGCCGACATCCTTCACGATCGAGGCCTCCACCACCGGCTCCTTGCCGGCCTGCAGCATGCCGGCGACCGAGACCGACATCCGACGCATCGTGTGCAACTGCGCCACCAGGCGGCCGATGCCCTCCGCGCCACGGGTGTCAGGATCAGGACCCACGGCGCGCACCAGCTCGGTCAGCACATAATAGGTTTCAAGGAAGCGTTCAGGCCCCGACCGTTCATAGGCGAGCTCCGAGGTCGCCTGCTTCCAGGCGCCGTCGATCTCGCCGAGCTGATGATCGTCGGGCACGAACGCGTCGGTGAAGACGACCTCGTTGAACTCCTTCTGGCCGGTGATCTGTCCGATCGGGTTGACCTTGATGCCCGGCGATTTCATGTTGACGAGGAACTGCGTCAGCCCGTGGCGCCGGTTTTCCTTGGTCGCCGGCGAGGTCCGGAAGATCGCGATCATGTAGTCGGCCATGTGCGCCGACGTGGTCCAGATCTTCGAACCATTGATCAGCCAGCCGCCCTCGGTCCTGGTCGCGCGGGTCTTGGCGGCGAACAGGTCCGAGCCGGAATTGGGCTCGCTCATGCCGATGGCGAAGCACAATTCGCCGCGGCAGATCCGCGGCAGGATGTCCATCTTGATATGTTCGGGCGCATAGCGCAGCAGGATCGGCCCGCTCTGGCGGTCGGCGACGAAGAAGCGGCGCACCGGCGCGTTGGCGACCCGCATCTCCTCGGTCACCACGTAGCGCTCCAGGAACGAGCGCTCGTGACCGCCATATTTTTTCGGCCAGGTCATACCGATCCAGCCACGCTCGCCAACCCGCCGCGAGAACTCGCGGGCATCGGCATCCTCGCGCAGCGGCTGGAACGGGTTGAACGTGCCGGCTGCGATCTCCTCGGCGAGAAAGGCGCGCACCTCCTTGCGCAGTTCCTCGCATTCGGGCGGCAGACGGATCGGATCGAAACGGAGCGCGGTCATCGGCTATCCTTCTCGTTTCGTTTCAGCGTGATGCGACCAGGGGCCACAGCTCGTCGGCGCCGCGCGCAGCGATGCGCCGGCCGAGCGCGACGGCCCAGTGGCTCTCGGAGCCGAAATCGTCGCGCCAGGCCAGCGCGCGCAGCGAGAACCGGTGCAGGATGTGCTCGGTGGTGAAGCCGATCGCGCCGTGCACCTGGTGGGCGATCGCGGCGCCTTTTTCGGCCGCCTCGGCACAGCGAATCTTCGCCGATGCAGCCTCGAGAAACACGGCGTCGTCGAAGGCGCCGCTGCGGGCGATCGCATCGGCCGCCGAGGTCGCGGCGGCGTTGGCGGCCGCAGCCTCGCCGGCCAGCCGTGCAAGGTTATGTTGCACCGCCTGGAATTTGCCGATCGGCTTTTCGAACGCGACACGCTCGCCGGCATAGGTGACGCTGATCTCGAGCAGCCGGTCGAGCGCGCCGGCGATCTGCAGGCCGCGCACGACGCCGCCCATCAGCATCATGTTGTCCTGATCGAAGCCGGCGGGCGCCGAACGGATGGCCACCGGAGCCATCCTGTCGAAGATGACGGTGTCGCTAGGATCGTTGGCGAGCGACAGGCCGGGCTCGATGCGCAACTGGTCCGCCGCGACCAGCGCAATCGAGACGCCGTCATCGCCATGGGCGACCACCGCGACGTGTCTTGCCGCTTTGGCGAACGCGACGCCACGGGCGCGGCCGGACAGCGTGCCGTCGGCGCCGAGCGCGATCCTGTCGTTCGGGCGCGCGGGCGCGATCGTCATGCTGCCCTCGGGCGCAGCGATGCCGCCTTGTTGCAGCAGCCAGCCGGCCAGCAGCGTCTCCGCCAGCGGCACCGCGACGGCGAAACGGCCGGCAGCATTGACGACCGCGAAGCCGTCGGCGAGATCGGCACCGGCCCCGCCGAGCTCCTCGGCGACCCATGCGAGCGGCAGGCCGGCCTCGCTCAGCGCCTGCCACAGCGGTAGCCGCCAGCCGCCGTTCTTGTCGTGATTGATCGTCTGCGGATCGGCGAGATCAGCGAAGATCTTCTCCGCGGTCGCGACCACGATGTTCTCAGCTTCCGCCACGGCGTTCCTCGTCCTGATTATTCGACCTTGTTCGACCTCGCTGCAGCACGAGATCCGCGTCGGTCGTTTGCCCGGCATGATGAGCGCAAGCGGCGATGATGACAAGCGCTGGCGCCGCAACGCCGTGCCCGCGCGCCGCATGGGCTGCGTTGATTTCCGCGTTGCGGAGATTGCAGCGATTTGCACGGCACCAGAACTTGGCTAAGAAGGCAGCCGGATCAGATGAGAGGGAGAGGCCGGCATGCCGACCAAGGGTCTTTGCGCGATCGTGACGGGTTCGGCATCGGGTCTCGGGGCCGCGACCGCGCTCTTGCTGGCGAAGGCCGGCATGCGCATCGTCGTCAATTATTCGAACAGCAAGACCGAAGCCGAGCAGACGGCGGATCTCTGCCGCACGGCGGGCGCCGACGTCGTCGTGGTGCAGGGCGACGTGTCGCGCGACGAGGACTGCAAGACCATCGTCGCGGCGGCCGCGCCCTGGGGACGGCTCGATGCGCTCGTCAACAATGCCGGCACCACCAAGCATGTCCCGCACGATCAGCTGGATGGCCTGTCGGCCGAGGATTTTCAGCGCATCTACGCGGTGAACACGATCGGTCCGTTCCAGATGATCCGCGCGGCGCGTCCGCTGCTCGAAGCCGCCGCCAAGGCGAGCGTCCGCGCCTCCGCCGTCGTCAACGTCTCCTCGGTCGCAGGCATCAGCGGCATCGGCTCCTCCGTGGCCTATGCCGCCAGCAAGGGCGCGCTCAACACCATGACCTTGTCGCTGGCGCGCGCGCTGGCGCCGTCGATCCGCGTCAACACCGTCTGTCCTGGCTATATCGACACGCCCTGGTTCACCAAGGGCCGTGGCGAGGCCGGCGCCAAGCAGGTGCGTGATGCCGTGGTCGCGCGCGTGCCGCTGCGCGCCGCGTCGACGGCAGAGGACATCGCGCAGCTGGTCGCGTTCCTGGCCACCCCGGCATCGGGGCACATGACCGGCGAGGTCGTGCGTATGGATGCCGGGATGCATCTGGTCGGGTAGTCGTTGCGAGCAGCCGAGACAGTCCAGCTCTTAGACGCTGGATTGCTTCGGCCGATGCCGTTCGCGCGCCGGCGCACACGTCGCTTTCGTCCGCAATGACGGGCGACGTCGGCGCTACCCGTTGAAATCGCGGACCTTGCCGCTGGCGACCAGCCGGTTCCACACGAACAGGACGACGATGGCGCCAATGGTCGCCGTGATGTAGCCGGCGCCCTCGTCTGGGCTGTAGTGGCCGATCGTCTGCCCGATCGCGGTGGCGACGAACGCGCCAACGATGCCGAGCACGACGGTCAGAATGAAGCCGGAGGGATTGTTAGGCCCTGGCGAGAGAATCCGCGCGAGGAAGCCTGCAACCAGCCCGACGATGAGAATGTGCAACACGAGTCCTGTCCTTCCCGTCACGTCATCCAGGATCGTCAGATCCGGCCTGCGAGCTCATGCTCGGTCGGCAGCCGTCCGTCCGGCGTCAGCTGATCGATCACCTTCGGCAGGTACTGGCTCAGCCCGTTCAGCAGTTCGTCCCGCGACAGACCACTCTGCGCGGTGAGCTGATCGAGCTGGTCGGCGCCGAGTGCGTTGGCGAGGTCGCCGGGCGAGATCGGCTTGTTCTCACCGGGCGAAACCCAGGAATTGGCGGTGTCGCCGTGGCCGTTCTCCTGGAATTGCCGCAGCAGATCGCCGAGGCCGCCGGACAGCACGCTGCCTGCTGCACCACCGGCCAGCAGGCCGCCAAGTCCTCCGGCGAGAATGTTGCCAAGTCCGCCGCCAAGTCCCCCGCTAAGCCCGCCGCCAAGCGGCCCGCCCTGACGGCCGGTCGGCTGCGGCGGCGGAACCGGCGCAGGCGCCGCATTGGGCTGCTGATTGCCTTGCGAGAAGTGCTTCACCGCCTTCCACGCCAGCAGCGCGAGGATGGCCATCGTCATCGGCGACATGCCGCCGTTCTGCTGCGTGGTGGGGTGACTCGGCCCATGCGGGCCGTTCTGCATGCCGTTCAGGATATCGAGTAGACCCATGATCCGCCTCCTGCGCCCCGCACGTAAAAATACTGATTGGAGATGACGGTTACAAGGCGCTTACGGCAACTCGATTGCATCGGCCGCAATTCTACCGGAAGGCCGCGCAAGGCCAGCCGTGTCGGTGATCGGCTTAACTTCAGGACAACGTGCCGCATGACCTGTGTCCGTGAACAGCCCTTCACGGACAAAGGATATCAGCATGTCGTCCGCGTTCCGCGGTTTCCTGCAACAGGCGCTGCGTCTTGGCCATGACGAGCGTGCCAACATATCCATCATCTTCGCGATGGCGCTGCTGCCGATCCTGAGCGCGATCGGCTGCGCGGTCGATTATACCCAGGCGACCCGGTTGCGCAGCAAGCTGCAATCAGCCGCGGACGCAGCCAGCGTCGCATCGATCTCGCAGCAATCGCTCGGCTATAATGCGGCGCTGCAGATGACCAGCGACGGCACGGTTCAAGTCGCGGTCGAAGAGGCGACCAAGCTCTTCAACGGCAACGCCGCCAACAGTCTCGGCTATACCAACCTGTCGCTCAACGCGCAGGTCACGAAAACGGGCGTGAAGCTCGCCGCGACGGTCGCGTTTTCCGCCGACGTGCCGACCACCTTCATGACGGTCGTGGGCTACCGCAAACTGACGGTGACCGGCACCTCCAAATCGACCTCGTCGCTGCCGCCTTATCTGGACTTCTACCTGATGCTGGACGTCTCCGGATCGATGGGCCTGCCATCGACCGACGCGGAGCAGACGCGCCTGGCCGCGATCAATCCCGACAACTACAAGCAATATCCGAACGGATGCACCTTTGCATGCCACTTCACGAGCGCGAGCTCCTGTCCGGCCGCGAACCAGAAGTACAATACCAACGGCTCTTGCATGGGCTATCCGATGTCGCGGGTCAGCTATAGCGGTGTCAAGAAGCTGTTGACGAGCAATGGCGGCAAGCTCCCGAGCTCGCTCCTGTCGAGCCTCGCCGCGGTCACCTCGTGCCCGACGGATGGCTCCGATGCCTGCATTCAGCTGCGTGCGGACGCGGTCGGCGCGGCCGTGCAGCAGCTCCTAGTGACGGCGAACGCGACCCAGAAGACGCCGAATCAGTTTCGCATCGGCCTCTATCCGTTCGTTCGCTATCTCTATGCCTATTCGCCGCTGACGGCGAGCATCAACGGCTCTCCGACGACGCCCGGTACGATCAATTACGCCGCGGCCAATCTCGCAAGTCAGCTCGATACCGGGGCCAATGCCAGCCTGGGCTCGGGCGGCACTCATTTCGAGAACGCCTTCCCGACGATGAACGGCATCATCACTTCGGTCGGGGACGGCAGCGCGTCCAACAAGACGCAGCCTTACGTCTTCCTGATCACCGATGGCGCGCAAAATCCGCAAGTCTATTGGAACGGATCATGGTCGGGCAGCAATTCGGCGACGACCATGGACACGTCGAAATGCACCACGCTGAAGAGCCGTGGCATCATCGTGTCCGTGCTCTACATTCCCTATCAGCCGATCCAGAATCCGACGAGTTTCGCCAATTCCGAGGATTTCTACGCCAACGCCAACATTCCCAAGATTCCGCCGAGCCTGCAGGCCTGTGCGTCACCCGGCTATTTCTATACTGCGAATTCGCCGGCGGACATCACGGCGGCGCTGAACGCGATGTTCAACCACGCGCTGGTCACGGCTCACATCACCAATTGAGTGTCAGGGAAGGGTTGAGCGGTCAGCGCAGCGCGCTCGCGTCACGTTGCGAACTGAGACGCTGCTGCGCGCCGGCTCCGACGCGGGGCCATGGCAGCTGGTGCGGACAGAACAGGGTGGCTCAGGACCTGACCTCAGGACATAGCCTCAGGACTTGGCCAAAATACTTGGCCAAAATACTTGGCCTCGGTACCCGGCGTCAGCACCGGGCTCAGTACTTGGCGTCGGCGCGCTTGGGGGCTTTGCCGGCCGCGACTTGTCCCTGGCCAGGCCCGCTGAAAATCTTCTTCAGCTCGCCGAGCTTCTCCGAGAGGACCGGGAAGTTGCAGGAGAAGGAGTCCCTGATGACGCCCTTGGCGCATTGCGCCGCTTTCACACGCGCCCGTGCTTCAACCGTCGAGCCCGGAGGCGTCCCGGCCTGTGGCGGCCGGGCCGGCCGCTGTGGCGGCGTCGCAGGGATCGCTGGCTTCGGCGGCTCGATCGCAGCCCGCGCTGTCATGTCCTTGAGAGATGTCGGCTGCAGGTCCTGCGGCTGCGGCCGCGTCATCATCGCCGAGCTCATATTGGCATGGCGCTGCCGCTCGAGATATTGCGTGTACTGCTGATCGATGAACTTTTGCTCGTCGGGAGTCGGATTGGGACCGGCGATGTCGAAGCTGCGATCCTGCATGAAGTCGTAGTAGACGTAGCCGCCGCCCGGTTTCCGTCTCCCGGCAAATTTCGCGTTGCATTGTGCGAGCGCAGCCGTCTTCTCTTCTTTGGTCGCGGACTTCTCGGCCGCGTCGGCGCATTCCTCGAAGTCCGACGGAGCGCGACTCCACCATTGCGCTTGCGCGCGTTCAGGTTGAATCGCGGGCAGGCAACTCAATGCAGCAAAGACCAGAATTGGCAGGCGGGGTGGATACACGAACGGCTTCCTCAGCGTGTCCCGCCTCAGATGACGGGAGATTGTCGCCAATTTGCGGCGGGGTGTCTCTCTGATGTTGCGCAATTTCCGGCTTTCTTCGTGGCGGACTCGAGTTCCGTGATCTTGTTGCCACAGTTGAGCGGCGCCGGAGCGGCACGACGCGCCTGAATCGTTCCTTGCTGTGGCGGCGGTACGATAGGGAGCACCCTTCTACCATTTTTATCACGTCTCGGTTGATGAACGAATCTTGACGCTGGAAAGATTTGCGTTGACCTGCGCTGGAGCTCGTTCTAGGTTATCTTGACAATGGAAAGATATGTCGCGGCGTCGCGCCGAAGAGAGGCTGGTATGAAGGTATTCCTCACCATCAAGCTCGCGCTGCTGCCATTCGTCGTGTTCTGGGCTGTGCTCGCCTGGCAACAGCCTGCCTGGGCGGTCTGGTCGGGCCTCGGCCTGTCCCTGGCCGGCAATCTCTGGCGCGCCTCTCGCGCGGAGCTTGCCCCGCTGGAACTCGGCGGCCTTGCGCTGTTCGTTCTGCTGGGAATCGCCAACGACGTGGCGCCGAGCTGGACGGCTGCCAATGCATTATGGCTGTCCCTTGCGGGTCTCGGTGGGATCAGCTTCGTTTCGCTCGCGGTTGGCCGTCCCTGGACGGCGGATTACTCGCGGGCGAGCTACGCGGACAGCGCGTCGACGCCGCAGTTCCAGCTCATCAACATGCTGATGACGGGACTCTGGGGCATGCTGTTCCTCGTGCTCGGCCTGTGCCGGTGGGCCGGCGTGTCGTCTTGGATCACGACCGCGATCGTGGTCGGCGGTGCGCTGATCTCGATTTTCGGTCCGCACTTTGCGATCCGCCAAGCCTTGATGCGGATGCGGGCCTCACGCGAGGAGTGCCATTGGCCGGCTCCGAGCTTCTCCGAATCCTCGACGATCGATTGCGACGTCGCGGTGATCGGTGCCGGCATCGGCGGGCTCACCGCGGCAGCGCTGCTCGCCGACGCTGGACTGAAGGTGAAGGTGTTCGATCATCACGTCGTGCCCGGCGGCTTCTGCCATAGCTATCTGCGCAAGGCCCATCACGACAACAAGCCGGTGCTCTACCGCTTCGATGCCGGGCCGCATGACTTCTCCGGGGTCTGGCCGGGCGGGCCGGTCGATAGCGTCTTGCGCCGGCTTGGCGTCGCCGACCGGATCCAATGGAAGCGCGTTACTCATTCCTACCGCCTGCGCGGTCGCCGCATCGACGTCCCCGCGGATTGGCGCGCTTATGTCCGGCTGCTGTGCGAGATGTTTCCGGCCAGCGCAGACGGGCTCGTCAAACTCTTCGATACGATCCATGCGATCTTCGAGAGCATGTACGCGACCGGGCGCGGCCGCAGCGGCATTCCCGGAATGCCGGAAACGCTGGAAGAGCTGCTGGCCTTCCCGCGCAAGCATCCGCAGGCCTTTCGCTGGATGAGCCGGCCGTTCGACGACCTGGTCGCCGCGCATGTCTCGGATCCGGAGCTGATTGCCTATCTCAACGCGTTGTCGGGCTATCTCGGCGACGGCAGCGAGCGACTGAGCTGCGCGCAGATGGTCCCGATCTTCGGCTATTATTTCAAGGGCGGCTTCTACCCGGTCGGCGGCTCCGGTCGGTTGGCCGACGTGCTGACGGAAGCGATCACCGCGCGCGGCGGCGAGGTGCTGCTCAAGTCCAAGGTGACGCGCATCCTGGTCGAGCAGGGCCGTGCCGCCGGCGTGGCGCTCGGCGATGGCCGCACCATCCGTGCGCAGGCCGTGATCTCCAACGCCGATCTCGGGCGCACCTTCACGGAACTCCTGAAGCCGGACGATCTGCCGGCCGCCTTCCGCGCGCGCGCCGCCGCGATCCTGCCGGCGAACTCCTGCTTCTCGGTGCATCTCGGCCTGGATGTCGTGCCGGAGATCGCGCCAGCCACGCATCTCGATACGCCGATGGGGGTGGGCCTGGCGGTGATGTCCAAGCTCGATCCCTCCGCGGCGCCGGAGGGGCATGCGACGATGACGATCATCAGCCTGCTGACGCATGAGGAAGCCAAGGCGTGGTTTCCGGACGAGGGCGGCGACGACTGGAAGAACTGGCGGCGCTCGCAGGCCTATGACGCGCGCAAGCAGCAGCTCGGTGATGCCATGGTCGCGGCCGCCGAGACCATCATTCCCGGCCTCTCGCAACATATCGTCTACCGGACGGACGCCAGCCCGGTGACCTATGCGCGCTACGATCTCGCCAAAGCCGGCTCGATCTACGGTGTGGCCCGTGCGGGCAGGCTCAAGGGCGCCAAGGCGCCCGTGCGCGATCTCGTCATTGCCGGAGGCGGCAATGCGGGGGCGGGTGTCGAGGCCGTGGTGATTTCCGGCGCCGAGGCGGCCGAGGCCCTCGTGCCCGGCCTGTTGGCGCGCAAGCAGGCCATGCCGACTCAACGGCCAACGCCCGTGCTGGCGATCGCCTGAATGTATTTTGGATGGCTGTGGAGCACAGATCTCCACCGTTGTCTCGCGCCATGCGCGAGACTGTCGTCGATGGCACGCTATACTAAGTCCGGCCAGCTTGCGGGGGGATGGCCGTGCGATACCGTCACAGACAATGGGGCCTGGTCGCCATTGCGACATGTCTCGGATCGGGCGCGCTTGGCGCGGTGCTGCTGTGGAATGCGGGCCATGGCATCGTCGCCGCCGGGTTGCTCGCGACCGAGCTGGTGATCGCGCTGCTGTTCGCGTCGCTGACGGTGGAGATCGGCGACGGCGAGCTGTGCTGGTTCTTCGGCCCCGGGCTGTGGCGCTACCGCGTGCCGCTCGACGCCATCACCGAGATCGCGGTCGTGCGCAACAAATGGTGGCATGGGCTCGGGGTCGGCATCGTCTCAGGAGTCCGATTCTACACCGTATCCGGACTCGACGCGGTCGAGCTGCGGCTTGTGCACGGCCATGTGCGTCGCATCGGCACCGACGATCCGCACGGTCTCGCCGCGGCGATTCGCGGCGCGCGGTCGGCGCAGCGGCGCGCCGCTCAGGGGGCGTAGAGATAGCGCAGCAAGGTGCGGCCGACACTCTCCAGGCTCTGGGCCGAGCACTGCTCGATCGTATCCTGGGTGGTGTTGAAATAGGGTTCGTAGTCGAAGTCGATGACCAGGAAGCTCGGAATGCCGGCCGCCTGCAGGGCGGTGTGGTCGTCGCTGATCGGGAAGGTGGTCGGCTCGGGCGAGAAGGCCGACGGCGCGATGCGGCTGCCGATGCTCCAGAACTTCTTGACCTCGGGCAGGGCCGAGGTCAGTGAGGACGGCTCCGGCTGCAGCTTGAGGTCTTTGTCGCAGACCATGTCGAAATCGACCGCCTTCTCCGGCTTGCGCGACGGATAATAGTCCTTCAGGTGCGCGGCGAAATGCGGCGAGCCCAAAGCACGCCAGGCCGGATCGCCCGCGCCCAGCGATTTCGGACCTTCCTCGCCGTCGAAGAAGATCATGTCGATGCCGACATCCAGCTTGGGCGACAGCGACAGCACGCGCGCCGTCTCCAGCAGCAGCGCCACCGCCGAGGCGGAGTTGTTGGCGCCGGGCATCGGCGCGTCGGGCGATTTCGGATCGCGATAGGCCTTGATGATGCTGTCGTAATGGGTCGCGACGATCACGCGGCGCGGATTCTGGATCTGGAAGCGGGCGATGATGTTGGTGAGCGGGATCGCCTTGCCGTCATCTGCCTTGGCGGTGAAGCTTTGCGTCAGCACTGCATCGGCCGCGCTCTTGGCCATCGCCGCCTTGATGTAGTCGATCGTCTTCTGGTGGCCCGGCTCGCCCATCGAGCGCGGCGTGAATTGCAGCAGATCGGCAATGTGCGCCATCGCGCGCTGGCCGTCCCACAGCTCGATCTGCGGCTCGGCCGCGCGTGTGGCAGGCGGGGTCAGCAGCACCACCGCCGCGGCCGCCAGGGCGGCGAGGCGAGGCCAGGACTCAGTCATCGACTCAGTCATCGCAAAGCTCTTCAATGATAAATGTCAGGACGTCTTCTTGCCGAAGGGGATGAACGGGATGGCGGCGCAGCCGGCCAGGATCACGGCGAAATAATAGGTGATCGCGCGCGAGCCGATGGTGGGGATCAGCGCGAAGGTCGTGACCAGCGTGCCGACGACATTGCCGATGGTGGAGACGCCGTAGACGAGGCCGGCGACGCGGCCGGCTTCGCCGGCCGAGCGGGTCAGCAGGCTGACCGCGATCGGCGAAAACGTGCCGAGCAGCGTCAGCGGCACCAGCAGCAGCGCTGTCGCGGCCATCAATGTCGCCGAAGGGCCATCACCGATCGTGTCGAGAATGTCGGCCATGACGGTGTCGGCGGTCGCCGGCACCAGCGCCATATAGGCCGCGGCGATCAGGATCATGGTGCCGATGGTGCGCGTCGTGGGCTGGCGGTCGACGATGGCGCTGCCGGCGAAATAGCCGATCGCCAGCGCGCACAGCACGGTCGAGATCAGGCTGGCCCAGGCGCCGATGCCGCTGCCGAAATAGGGATTGAGATAGCGGCTGCCGAGCATCTCGAAGCCCATCAGCACGCAGCCGACCAGGAACGAGCAGATATAGATCGCCAGCAGGCCTGCGCGGGAGACCGGTTCGCTCACGGCAGCTTCCTGTTGTGGCGCTCGATGCTCTTGAGCGCTTCGACCGGCGCGAAATCGTCGGTCAGCACTTTGGCCTTGGCATCGATCACCTGGCCGTTGTCGATGTCGACGCGCTTGCGCTGTGCCAGCATGTCGGCGAGCTTGTAACGGAAGCCGAACTCGTTGTCGCGCTCCTGGGCGATGGCCGCCAGATCCTCCGGCTTCCGCTCGTCACCCGGATAGGCGACCATCACGATGTTGCCGCCGGCTTCGTAGAAGTCGACCTGCGGGAATACGCTGTGAATGGTCTTGACCGCGGCATCGAACAGCATGGTCGAGGGTTCGACGTTCTGCGCCACCACGCCGCCCTCGGCGAGATGGTCCTTGATCAGCTGATAGAATTCCTTGGTCAGCAGGTGGAACGGCACGAACGGCCCGCGATAGGCGTCGATCAGGATGATGTCGTAGCGCTCCTTGGATTCCTGCACGTAGAGCCGGCCGTCGCGGTTGACGACATGGAAGTTCGGCTCTTCCTTGATGCCGAAATATTTCTTGGCCAGCTCCAGCACGGTCGGGTCGAGCTCCACCGACGTCACCTGCACCTTGGGCAGGAAGCGATGGAGGTACCAGGCGGTGCGGCCGCCGCCGAAGCCGATTTCCAGGATCGAGCGGACGTCCTTGGCGTACATCACGCTCGCCGTCATGAAGCGGGTATAGTCGACCGGCAGGTCGAGCTCGTCACGGGTATTGTAGACGCTCTCGGTATAGATGCGCCGGTTGTGACCGAAGGTCATGCTGCGGTAAGGCGCCTGCTCGTAGACATAGATGTTGTTGTAGAGGGACTCCTTGGACTCCAGGAGATTACGGGTGTCCTGCGCGCTTGCGGCGGCGATGGAGACGAGTCCTGCGAGTGCGCCTGAGATGACCGACCGGATGAGCATCGACTTGACTGTTTCCCTCAGCTGAATGGAACGGGCATAAACGGCTGCCAACATTGCGTCGCGAGACAGCCGCCCCTTGAGGCCACGCGCTGCGCTCAGGCACGACCAATACGGCGATCCCGAGGCCGGTTCCATGCTGGCGCCGCTCTCTTAGACCATCGGCAGTCTCCCGGATAGTCAAACCGCCGCCGCCAACGGGGCTGTGATCGATCCGCAAGACCGGTCACAGCCCAGTCGCAACTGATGTCAGGTTCCCGTCGGCAGCGTATGGTCGCTCGGGGAGACCGTTCTGCCCCTCGTCAGGTCCAAGGAGGCCGCATGACGTCGTCGAAATGGGCGCTGATGGGCTTGTTGGGGGTCCTGCTGTTCGCCGCCGTGGCGCTCGGTCGCCTTGCCGTCGCGCAGGACGAGACAGCACCGAACCGCCGGCCGGTCGCGATCGTCGCCGATCAGCGCTTTGCCGTGGGCGACCGCGGCGTTCTGCCGCTTTATGTGTCCAGGCCATGGACCGAGACGCTGCCCGACGTCACGCGCGCCGTCGTGGTGCTGCATGGCCGGCTGCGCAACGCCGACGCCTATTTCGAAACGGCCAAGAAGGCCCAGGCTGCGGCCGGCGCCGCGGGCGCGACGACGCTGCTGATCGTGCCGCAATTTCTGGCCCAGGCCGATGTCGAGTTTCATCACCTGCCCGCCGACACCCTGCGCTGGACCCTGACCGGCTGGCAGGGCGGCGACGCGGCGCTCGGGCCGCAGCCGGTGAGCTCGTTCGAGGCGCTGGATGCGATCCTTGCCCAGCTGGCGAATCGCGCGCTGTTCCCGGCCTTGACCGACGTCGTGATCGGCGGCCATTCCGGTGGCGCGCAGGTGGTGCAGCGCTACGCCATTGGCGCCCGCGGCGGGGCGGCGCTGGCGCAGCAGCACATCGCGGTGCGCTATGTGGTCGCCAACCCTTCTTCTTACGCTTATTTCTCGGCCGAGCGGCCGGAGCCGGCGATCGCCGCGGCCTGCCCCGGCTATGACAGCTGGAAGTTTGGCATGGTCGATCGCCCGCCCTATCTGGCAGGCGCCACCCCCGCCGAGCTCGAACGGGCCTATATCGCGCGCAACCTGATCTATCTGCTCGGGACCCGCGACATCGATCCGCACCATCCTGCCCTCGACAAGAGCTGCATGGCCGAGGCGCAGGGGCCGACCCGCTACGTGCGCGGCCATGCCTATGCCGCGATGATGTCCGCGCGACCCGGCGGCACCCCGCATCACCGGCTGTGGGACGTCAACGGCGTCGGCCACAATGGCGACAGGATGTTCACGTCGGCCTGCGGGTTGCAGGCGCTGTTTGACCTGCCGGGCTGTGCGGAAAGCCAATGATCCAGCCGCCCCTTGGCACGGCTGTGCCGGGTGGAGCAATCCCGGTTGGACTTAAAGGCTTCCGGTCGGTTTCCGGGTCTGCTATGCAGGCTGCCGAAGCAGGTGCACGTCGGTGCAGGCTCCGGTCCCGTAGCTCAGCTGGATAGAGCGGCGGTTTCCTAAACCGTAGGTCGCATGTTCGAGTCATGCCGGGATCGCCATCTGCCGCAGCGTCAGGCGCGCGCAGACCTCGTCCAGATCGAAGCGTCTTCTGCTCACGCCTCCCGCTCGGGAATCGGGTGGAGCATGGCGTCCCGATCGATGAACCTTCCAGGGTGAGGCGGCGGCTTAGGTCCCGTCCGCGCGGTGCGCGACGGCGCCGCGACATGCATCACCTGGAGAATCTTCCCATGCACGCGACCATCGAGCCCGGCATCCTTTATTTCGGGACGCCTGTGGTCCTCGTCAGTACCGTCAATGCGGACGGCAGTTTCAATCTTGCGCCGATGTCGTCGGCGTTCTGGCTCGGCTGGCGCTGCATGCTCGGCCTCGCGGCAGGATCGAAGACGCCGCAGAACATGCGGCGTACCGGCGAATGTGTCTTGAATCTGCCGTCCGTCGATCTCGTCGCCGCGGTCGATCGCCTCGCGCTGACCACGGGCTCGGACCCGGTGCCGGCGATGAAGCAGCGCAAGGGCTACCGCCATGAGCCGGACAAGTTCGCGGCGGCCGGTCTGACCGCGGTCAGGTCCGAAACCGTCGCCGCGCCGCGCGTCGCCGAATGTCCGGTGCAGCTCGAAGCGCGCGTCGAAGCCGTGCACGGCATTGCCGATGACGACGCGCTGCTCAAGGGGCACATCCAGTGTTTCGAGGTCCGCGTCCAGCGCGTTCATGTCGAGGCGGGCCTCCTGATGGATGGCGCGCGCGACCACATCGATCCGGACAAATGGCGGCCGCTGATCATGAGCTTCCAGCAGTTCTATGGCCTCGGCCCGCGTCTTCACGATTCGCGGCTGGGAACCATTCCGGAAGCGGCCTACCGCACGCCCGATATCGATCGCGCGCGCAAGGCGCCGACGGCGGACGCAAGCGGCGGCGAACTGACGACACGTGCAGTCTGATGCGGAGAGAAAAAGAGCCGCGTCCTTGTGGGCGCGGCTCCGGATGATGGAAGGGGCGTTAGCTCACCATTGATAGCGCAGCCGGCCGGTGCCGGCCCAGGTTGTGGCCGACGGCGCGAACTGGCCGTCGATCTGCCCGGACAGCGACAGATGCGAGGTCAGCGCGACCTCGGCGACACCGGACAGCAGCGCCGAATCCGCCGCGATCCGCGCGCCGGTGGTCACGAAACTCGCGCCCGGCAAGGTCTGGAATGTCGCCGTCACCGTCGCATCGTGATTGTAATCGTGCGACCAGGCCGCCCGACCGCGCAGCAGGAAGGTCTCGGAGATGCGGCGATCGGCCCAGACGCCAAGCTCGGTGCGCGGCAAGGTCGTGTCGCGAGCGGCGAAGCTGAGCGCCGAGCCGTTGGCGCTAAGCGAACTGGTCTCGGTATAGGACGGGCTCCAAACCTGCTGCAGCTGCAGCGCGGCGTAGGGCGTCAGGCTGCTCCAGCCGAGATCGAAGCGGTATCCGGCCTCGGCCCGCGCGGCGAGCGTCGGAGCCGTGTAGCTCGCCCGCAACGTCTCGGCGGCGCCGGTCGCAAGGTTGCGGGTCGTCGACATCCAATGCGCGCCGGCGGCGAGGCTGCCGGAGAGATAGGCCTGGCCGAAGCGCTTGGTCGCATAGGCCGCCGCCTGGATGAAATCCGAGCTGCCATAGCCGCCGCCTTGCGCGACGTTGAAGCTGGTCTGGCCGCCCGACAGCGCGAAGCCGACGGTCATGTCCGGCGCCAGCCGATAATCGGCGCCGGTTGCCAAGCCATAGATTCGCGACGAGACGTCCTGGCTGCCTGCCGCTGTGTCGCCGCCGATATGGCCGCCGCCGCCGAACGCCGACCCCCACACCGCCCAGCCCGGCTCCGCCGGCATCGCCTTGGCGAACATCTTCGCCGCCTTCGTGCTCGGGCCGCCGGTTGCGTCCGCATAGGCCATCATCGGCGAGCTGCCGGTCGATGCGAAGCCGCCGGCGCGGCCGCCGCTGCCGAAATCGAGCACCGTGGTCATGAAGCCGGTCATGCTCTGGCCGAGGCTCTGGGTCGCGGCCGGCGCGCTCTGGCTTGCGAGCTGATTGAAGACGGCCCCAACGCCTGCGGCATTCTGGAAGTAGATCGACTGCAGCGACACCGGCAGCGTGCCGCCTTTGCTGACCGCGTTGTTGAGCGCAGCATAGATCTGCTGCCCATTGCCATTCACGCCGGTCGCCGGCAGCGACGGCAGCGCCGCCTGGTTCAGCGTGAGATAGGCGTTCTGGCCGTCATAGCTCAGGCTCGGCGCCACGTTGGTGGGGCCGGTCATCGTGGTGCTCAAGCCCGCGAAGCGGCCGCTCACGCCGCGGCCGCTCGAGACGATCGCGAGTCTGCTGCCGGCCGCGTAGATGCCGCCGGCGAATGTCGCCGTGACCTGGCCCGCCAACGTCGCCGTGCCGGAGACGCTCGTGGTGCTGAAGCTGCCGGGCGTGAGCTGCAGCGCGTAGGTCGCGCCGCTGGTGAAGGCGAGGCTGCCGAGCACGTTGAGCTTGCCGGCTTGGCCGGTGAGGCCGGTGACCGCCTGGTAGCCCGGCGCCAAGGTGCCGGCGACGCTGACGTCGCCGACCGTGCCGAGGCCACTCAGTGTGCCGCCCGCATTGACGGTGACCGGGCTCGTGACCGTGGCGCCGGCCGCGACGACCAGCGTGCCGCCGTTGACGGTGGTGCCGCCGCTATAGCTGTTGGCGCCGGCGAGCACGAGCGTGCCGGAGCCGCTCTTGGTCAGAGATCCCGCCCCCGAGATATCGTTGCTCCAAATGTCGAAGGCGTTGTAGCCGCCCTGCGCCGCGTCCATGCTGACGGTGACGGCGCTGTCGAACGCGCCATAGCCATAGGCTGCCTTGTAGAGGTTGATGCGGCCCCAGCCGTCCCAGGTGTTGCCGTCCAGCAGAGCGTAGCCGGACGGCAGCGCCGTCGTGCGCAGGATTTCGGTGCGCTGTGCGTCGCTCAGATAGGGAAAGCGCGTCAGCAGCAGCACCTGCGCCTGCACCGGCACGGTCTCCGGCAGGGTCGTGCTGGCGCCGGCGAGCTGCATCCCATAGGTCATGCGATAGGTGTAGCTCGACGGATCAGCGTTGCTGAGATTCACGTCCTTCGAGGATGCCGCGATCGCCGCCGCGCCGCCCTGGCTCTGAAGGATGCAGGCCTGCACGCTGACCGTGCCGCAGGATTGCGACAGGTAGGACTGCGTCTGGGTATAGGCCTGGTACACAGCATAGGCGCTCGCATTGGCGGGATTGGTCCAATCCAGCCGGTTGCCGTTGGCATCATACAGCGAATTATAGATGTTGGTCGCGGCGACCGCGGTCGCGAACATGCGGCCGCCGATCACGTCGAGCGGCGAGTGCATGCCGGCGAGAATGCGGTTGTTGCCGAGATCGGCCGCGCGCGCCAGCAGGCTCTGATATTCCTGCGGCACCAGGAAGGCGAGCCCGAGCGCCTGCGTGTAGCCGGAATTGGTGTGGCCGCTGATGAAGCCGCCATCGGCATAGGGGTTGGTGCTGTTGATGATCTGCAGCAACGGCGTGGGCACGTTGACGTCGGTCGACAGCCGGTAGGGCCGCGCCGACGCGCCGATGCCGGGCACGTAGTCGCCGACATTGAACTGAGTCGGCTGCAGCACGCCGTTCACGATGGTGCCGACATTCGGCACGGTGAGATAGCCGAGGCTGGTGCCGTTCGCCACGTTCTGCGCGTCGATCATCGCCTGGGTCACGGTGAATCCGCGCACCCAATTGGTCACGTTGCCATAGACCGCAGGCACCGTGAGATTGCCGTAATAGGAAGGGACGACGATGTTGGCGGTGTCGGCGGTGGAGAGCCCGGTCTTGGTGGTGGCGTTGTAGTTGCCGAACGCCGCCGCGAGCGGACTCACCGTGGTCTGGTTGACCGATGCACCCAAGGCGGACGGGGTGGTGACCGGCGCGGTCGAGCCCATGTAGCGCTCGAAAGTGCGCTTGGAAGGCTCGGTCGACGAGTTGGCGCGCACGACATTGTTGACGAAGTTGACGGCGGAGGCGAGCGGCGTTGCTGTGCCGTTGCCGAAGCTGGTGGCGCCCCAGCTCGCGCTGTTCAGATAGTTGATGTTGGACTGGAAGTTCTGCAGCGTGTACGGCGCGTAGGTGGTCGGCGTCAGGCTGGTCGGGGTGGTGCTGGCGGATGCGCCGGTGCCAGTCATGAAATAGCCGGTGAGAACGCCGAGGCCGTTCAGCACGCTGTATTGCTGGCTGGTGCGGTCGTCATGGATCGCCTCCAGGGTCTGCGCCGCCGTGCGCGCATTGGTCATGCGGATCACGGTCGCGAGGTTCTGCTCCATGACGCCTGTGCCGTTGGTCAGCTTCGGATCGTTCAGCATCAGGTTGGTATAGGCATCGACCACGTTGACCATGGTCGAGCCGACCGTCGCGGTGCTGGAATTGGTGAAGTTCACCGGGGGCGTGGTCGGGATGTCGCCGGCCTTTGCGGCGATGGGCAGCAGCGCCGAGCCCAGCGCGGCATATTTCCAGACCTTCAGATACGCAGACGACGACATTGCAACGGTCTCCAGACACACGAGATCGATGCCGGGCGCGGGCGCCCGGCGAGGACCAGCCGCAAATCCTGCGACGTTTTGCCCCGCCGCCGTCACTATTTACCGTTTGTTTCAGATTCTTAACGGATTGTTAGCGACGTCCATTCCTTGGTCTCTGTCGTCGGAAAGGCACACAATCCAAGGTGAATCGCGGTGGCCTCGAAGCCGCGCAGCGCGATTATTGCAACGAAATTGGTGTAACGCGGGTCGTTTCGCTGATTTGGTGTGTCGGTTGCGCGCGGCCGGATGGGAAGCGCTTTCGGCCGACACCGAACTCAGCGGCCAGGACGGGTCGTCCCAGAGGATCGCTTCGACGTCTGGTCGGGCGTCGCCACACCGCCTGCTTGCTCCTGCATCGGAATGCGCGCCGGAGAGGCGTCGTCGGGCAATAGGTGCGCCTACTGCCTCAGAGACACACGGCGCGTTCGCACCAGGTATCGGGCCCTGAACCACGAATGGTGTGTTCGAGTCTTGGCCGGATCACCACCCGACGTCCAACGTGCTCGATCGTGCCTGTCTGATTTGCGCGTTCCGAGTTGAGTACATTGCTCAAGCGGACTGCGTCATTTCGCTTTCGTATACGCCGGGGAGATGTTGCCTAAATCCTGGCTGCACAGTTTGGCAGTGCATCCGGTCCTGATTGGCTGATATGCATCATTCTTAGCGGCTTCGTCCGCGTTGTTCGCCAGCGACAGCGGGCGGTTGCTACAGACACTGCGCCGGCCGCAACCGGGCGATACGTCGCTTATCTTAAAGCGAGTAGTATAATAAAAGCATCCTTGAATGGATTCGTCTTGATCCTTCGGGAACCCAGGTATTACGATACTGCCGCAGTGCAGCGAACCCAGCTCTAAGACGTGATCATCGACGGTGCGTTCGCGACCTGCCGGCTGCCGGGAGCCGTTCAACAGAGTGGTTGGGGAACGGATCGCGATGCGAATGTCAGACTTGATTGATTGCCGTGGATCGGTTTTGCCGAGCCCAGACGGGGCCGGTGAGTTCTCAAAAGCCCATGACGGGCGGGGGCTGGCGCAAAGACGTCAGGCAAGGGCCTTGTTCGCTCCGCTCTGTCGAGCGGCCTGTTCCGCGAGCCCGATGTTTGCCACGCTCATCGAAGCGGCCCTGCTTTCCACGATGAATGCACGGCCGGCCGACGCCCATGTGAAATGGTTCTGTGCTTTCGACGTTGCGGCACAGCCGAGGACGCTCGAAAACGTGCTGTGTCTGGACTTTGAGCTGCTTCTCAGCCTGGCCGCCTTTTCCGTGCTGATGGCCTGCTTGGCCGAACCGACTGCGCTGGGGCATGCGGCCACCCGTGCATTCGACCACGTCACCATGCCGCTGCGGCTGCGGACCGAAGAAATGATCCGTGCGATCTGCGGCTTCTTCTTCATCTCCATTGGCATTTTGGGCGGTTTCCTGTTGACGCCCGAACTGAAGACGACGGCGCCGCAGGTCGCCGTGCTGCAATTCGCTATTGCTGCCGGAATGTTGTGGCGGCAGACGCTCCCGCTCTCGGCCGCGGGAATCGTCGTGCTGTTCGGGATTGCGGTCAGCAATTATGGCGTCTTCCACCTGATGGATTATCCGATCTTCCTCGGCCTCGCCGCCTATCTCGCGCTGGTCGGCCTGCAGAAGAACTCATTGTTCGGAGTCAGTCCGATCGACGTGCTGCGATATGCGACCGCGCTGACTTTGATGTGGGCCTCCGTGGAAAAATGGGCCTACCCGCAATGGAGCTTCCCGATTCTCATCGAGCACTCCATCATCACGCTCGGTTTTGACAGCGAGTTCTACATGCGCGCGGCCGGAATGGTGGAGTTCACCCTTGCCTTTGCGCTGCTTTGGACGCCGCTGATCCGGCGCTGCTCAGCCGCCATCCTGGTCGTGGCGTTCATCGCCGCGTGTTTCGAGTTCGGAAAGATCGATGCGGTCGGACATTCGGCCATCATCGCTGCCTTGTTTGCCATCGCCTGCGACGACAAGGCCTATGCACGTGATCGGCGTGTGCCATGGCTTGCACCTATTGCGCTATGCGCATCGCTGGCCGCGACGCTGCTCGTCTATTATCTCGATCATGCGGTGTCGTTCGACACGGCGCTCCTCTGAAGAGCTTCATATGGGAAGGTGGAAGCCGGTTATCCGAAAAGGTCACGTCTGAGCAATGAGCTAAGATCATGATGGGTGCATCATGATCCAGGCGTCGCGTGACCTCCGAGAGCGGGCCGTTGTCCGCCACCGCGGGTTTCTTCCGGGAGTCGGACGCCGCCGGACGCACGCTCCCGGGCGCCGCTGCATCGCGCTTCCGCGCCTGAAATGGCCCGGCCGCACGTTCAACTCTCATCAGAATGCGGGAGGCGGGGTCGTCATGGGGGGAGCGGTTGTCAACCGGTTGCTGATCGAGGCGGCTGATCACTACAATGCAGGGCGGTCGGAGCCCGCGCAGGCGCTCTGTCGCGACATTCTCGATCGTCAGTCGGATCATCTGCCGGCGTTGCATCTCTCGGCGATCCTTGCTTTCGCCGACGGCCGCATGTCCGAGGGCGCGGCGCTGCTGGGCCGTTTGTTTGCGCACGATCCCGGCCACGCGCCGGCCTATGTGACGCTCGGCGATGCGCTCGCGGTCAAGGGTGAGCGCCACGGCGCGGCCGATGCGTTTGCGCGCGCCGCCGCGCTGCGGCCGCGGGATGCCAGCATCCACAGCAAGCTCGGCACCGCGCTGCTCGCGCTGTCGCGCTTCGCTGAGGCCGAGGCCGCCTATCGCCGCGCGCTGGCGCTCGATCCCGCGCTGTCGCATGCGCGCTGGAATCTTGCGCTCGCTTTGACCCGTCAGGGACGGCTCGCCGAGGCCGAAGCCGCCTATCGTGCGCTGCTCGACCACGATCCGGCCCATCCCGATGGCTGGCGGGCGCTCGCGCATGTGCTGGCCGACCAGGGCCGCTACGATGCGGCCGTACCTGCCTATCGGCAGGCGCTGGCCGCGCAGCCGGCTGATGCCGGCCTTCATGTCAGTCTCGGCGACGTGCTCTACAAGCAGCGGGCCTTCGCCGATGCCGCGCGTCATTATCGCTTGGCCGCCGAGCTCGCCCCCGACGACGCCAACGCCGCGCGGCTGCTTGGCCATGCGCTGCACGAGGCTGGACGCGCGACCGAGGCGATCGATGCCTATCGCCGCGCGGTCGCGCTCGACCCGACCGATGTCGTCGTGCTTTCCAATCTCGCCGCCTGCCTGTACGGCGCCGGCCAGCTCGAGGCCGCCGCCGCGGCTTGCGAGCACGCGCTGGCGCTGCAGCCCGACCACGCTCCGGCGCACACCAATCTCGGGATCATCCATGAGAAGCGCGGCGAGATCGACGCGGCCGTGTCGGCGCATCGTCGCGCCATTGCCGCCGACCCGGCCTATGCCAGGGGCCATGCTAATCTCGCGGTGGCGCTGCGCAATGCCGGCGACATCGACGCCGCGCTGGCCGCCTCGCATCGCGCCGTCGCGCTGGCGCCCGACAATGCGCTCGCCCGCTACAACCACGCGCATTTCCTGCTGATGTGCGGCGACCTGCCGAACGGCTTTGCCGAGCATCGCTGGGGCCGCGACTGTCCGGACCTCGCCGCGGGCATGCCGCGCTTCGATGTGCCGGAATGGCAGGGCGAGCCGCTTGAGGGACGGACGCTGCTGCTGTTTGCCGAATACGGCATTGGCGATGCGCTGCAGTTCGTCCGCTACATCGATCGCGTCAAGCGAATGGGCGGTTCGGTCGTGTTGCAGGTGCAGCCGGCGATTGCGCCGCTGCTGCGCTGCCTCGAGGGCGTCACCGTGCTGGCGCGCGGCGAGACGCTGCCGCCATGCGATCTGCAGCTGCCGCTGATGGACCTGCCGCGCATCTTCGGCACCACGCTGGAGACGATCCCGGCCGATGTGCCCTATCTGACCGCCGATCCGATCAAGATGGCGGCGTGGCGCAACGTGCTCGGCCGCGCGCCGCAGTTGAAGGTCGGCGTGGTCTGGGCCGGCAATCCCCGGCACAAGGGCGACCGCCAGCGTTCGCTCGCTGCGCGCGACGTGCTGCCGCGGCTGCTGATGCCCGGCGTACAGCTCTACTCTCTGCAGAAGGAGCCGCGGCCCGACGATGCGCCCACGCTGCTCGATCTCGGCAGCGACATCATCGACCTCGCGCCACTGCTGAAGGATTTCGCCGAGACGGCTGCGGCCGTCTCGGCGCTCGACCTCGTCATTTCCGTCGATACGTCGGTCGCGCATCTCGCTGGTGCGCTGGGCCGCCCGGTGTGGATGCTGCTGCCCTATGCGCTTGACTGGCGCTGGCTGCGCGACCGCGCCGACACCCCCTGGTATCCAACCATGCGGCTGTTCCGGCAGGAGCGGCCGATGGCCTGGGACGGCGTGCTGGCGCGGACGGCGGCCGAGCTGGCGCGGGTGGCCGCGGGGGAGCGCGGGTTGTTGCTGCCTGAATCGATGCCGAGTTGATGAGATCGAAGACCTTGCTGGGACGGCGCCCTCGCGAAGCCGCTCTGCTTGCAGTCCAGTCCCCTGCGTTCGATCCGGCGGACGTGGTCACGCTGTGCCGTGGTCTTCTCACCTCTGCACGGGCTGCGTGATCGGCTTTCCCTTCTCGATAACGAACACGTTGAATGTTCGTGCTGGCTTGCTGTCGACAGCAACGCGGGGCCGCGGCCGGCCCTACCCCGCCGCCACCAACTCCCGCACCCGCGGCACCACCTCCCGGCCATACAGCTCGATGCTGCGCATCAGCTTGGCATGCGGCAGCGGGCCGGCGGAGTATTTCAGCTGGAAGCGCGACAGGCCGAGGGCCTTGATCGTCGCAGCGATCTTCTGCGCCACCGTCTCTGGCGACCCCACATACAGCGAGCCGTGATCGGCCTCCTGGACGAATTCGTCACGGCCCATCGGCGGCCAGCCGCGCTCGCGGCCGATGCGGTCGCGCATGGTCTTGTAGTCAGGCCACAGCTCCGCGCGCGCCTGTTCGTCGGTGTCGGCGACATAGCCCGGCGAATGCACGCCGATCGGCTTCAAGTCGCGGCCGAACTGCTTGATCGCGCGGTGATACAGCTCGACATAGGGCGCAAACCGCTTCGGGTCGCCGCCGATGATCGCGAGCATCAGCGGCAGCTCGTAATGCGCGGCGCGCACGACGGACTCCGGGCTGCCGCCGACGCCGATCCAGGCCTTCAGCCGGCCATGCTCGACCGGCGGATAGACCAGCTGTTCGCGCAGCGGCGGCCGCAGATTGCCCTGCCAGGTGAGCGGCTGCTGCGGCAGCAGGCTGACGAACAAATCGAGCTTCTCCTCGAACAGCGCTTCGTAGTCCTTCAGGTCGAAGCCGAACAGCGGAAAGGATTCGGTGAAGGAGCCGCGGCCGAGGATGACCTCGGCGCGGCCGTTCGACACCGCGTCGAGCGTGGCGAAGCGTTGAAACACGCGGATCGGATCGTCGGAGCTGAGCACCGTCACCGCCGAGCCGAGCTTGATCTTCGTGGTGCGCGCCGCGATCGCCGCCAGCGCCACCTCAGGCGCCGAGATCGCGAAGTCGCCGCGGTGGTGCTCGCCGAGCCCGATGAAATCGAGCCCGAGCTCGTCGGCCAGCACCGCCTCCTCGACCACGTCACGGATCACCTGGGCATGCGTGGCCAGCGCGCCATCAGCGCCGCGCGTGACGTCGCCAAAGGTGTCCAGGCCGAATTCAAGTGCTGTGGTCATGTCTCGTTCCATCCCGTCGTGCCGTCATACGGCGTCCCGCTGTCAGCTGGAAGGGGTGGAACCGGATTGCAAGCCGGCTGCGGCGAAACACAGGGTTTCGCCGTTGCGGCGACAGCTTGTCTCGCACAGCCCGCGTGATCGCGCACGCATTCCTCCGTCATGGCCGGGCTTGTCCCGGCCATCCACGTCGCCCGGCGATGCCGATGGACGTGGATGCCCGGGACACATTGTCGAGGGTGTTCCATCCTGCAACACCCGGGCGCAACCGGCCGCGGGAACGCGAGCGCATGGCGACGCGAAGCGATTCGTCCCGGCCACGGCCGCCGTGCCGACCATGCGGTCATGCCATGCCAAAAAATGGGCGTGTGAACCGGCTGCGCATCACCTAGGCTTGCTGCAGCTTCTCCATGGAACGGCGCGCATGACATCAGTTGCGGACTATCAAATCTTCGAAGCCGGCGACGTCGTGCTGCAATCGGGCGCGACGGTTCCGTCGCTGCGGCTTGCCTACAAGACCTATGGCACGCTGAACGCGGCCAAGGATAACGTCATCCTCTATCCGACGTCGTTCAGCGCCCAGCATGTCGACACCGAGTGGCTGGTCGGACCCGCTGACATTCTCGACTCCGACAGATACTTCATCATCATCCCGAACCTGTTCGGCAACGGCCTGTCCTCATCGCCTTCCAACACGCCGCCTGCAGACGCGCCGTTCCCTGCGATCAGCTATCACGATGCCGTCGCGATCCAGCGCCGGCTGGTGGAGGAGCAGTTCGGCATCACCAGGATCGCGCTGGTCTATGGCTGGTCGATGGGCGGCATGCAGGCCTATCATTGGGCCGCCTGTCATCCGGACATGGTCGAGCGCGCCGCGGTCGTGTGCGGCAGCGCGCGCTGCTCGCCTTACAATCATGTGTTCCTCGATGCGGTGAAGGCGGCGCTGATCGCCGATCCCGCCTGCAAGAATGGCCGGTTCGTCGCCAAGCCCGTGGCTGGCCTGCGCGCGATGGGCCGCATCTATGCGGGCTGGGCGATGTCCTATGAGTTCTATCGCGACGAGGTCTGGCGCGAGCAGGGCTTCGCCGCGCAGGAGGACTATCTCGCTGCGACCTGGGACACCGCCTTCGCGCATCGCGACGCCAACAACCTGCTGGCGCAGATCGCGATCTGGCAGAACGGCGATATCAGCCATTGCTCCGCCTTCGGCGGCGATCTCGATCGGGCGCTGTCGGCGATCACCGCGCATATGCTGCTGATGCCGGGGCAGACCGATCGCTATTTCGACTGGCGCGACAATGAGCGCGAGCTGCCGAAGCTGGTCAACGCTAGCTCCGCCGTGCTGCGGCCGATCCCCTCGATCCACGGCCATCGCGCCGGCAATCCGATCCGCATCCCCGCCGATCGCGACTTCATCAAGGCCAATATCTCGACCCTTCTGCAGAGCTGACAGCTGAGTCCGACATGACCGATGTGCCCACCGACGCGTTCGCGCCCCGCCTGAAGCTCTTGACCCCGCCGGTGCTGCAGGAGCTCTGCAGGCGCTCCGACCTGCAAGGTGCGCTGCGCACGCTCGGTCATTACGGCGCAATCATCGTGGTCGGCATCCTGATCGCGTGGATCGCATCGACCCATGGCGTGCTGTGGGCGCTGCCCTTGTTGCCGGTGCAGGGCGTGCTGGTCGCGTTCCTGTTCATGGCCGTGCATGAAACGGCGCATAAGACGGCGTTCGACAGCCGCAGGCTGAATGTCGTGATCGGCAACCTGTCCGGCTTCTTGATCGGACTACCCTACGACTATTACTGCCTGTTCCACTGGGAGCATCATCGCCACACCCAGGATCCCCAGCGCGATCCCGAGCTGATCGTCGGCCCCAAGCCGCGCTCGGAGACGCAACTCGCGATCGCCTATTCCGGCCTGGTTCAGGTCGCCGGCCGGCTCAGGCTGGTGCTGAAGCATGCCGTGACCGGCGAGGTGACGGTGCCCTGGGTGCCCGCCGGCCGTCGGGCCGCCATCGTGCGCGAGGCGCGCGCTTACGTCGCCGGCTACGCGCTGCTGCTGATCGGCTCGCTCGTGTTGCACAGCACGCTACTGCTGTGGGTCTGGGTGCTGCCGCTGCTGCTGGGACAACTGATCCTGCGGCCCTATCTCTACGCCGAGCACACCGGCTGTGATCACACCAGGAGCGCCTTCCACAATACCCGCACCACCTTGACCACGCGCGCCGTGCACTGGCTGACCTGGAACATGCCCTATCATGTCGAGCACCACGCCTATCCGGCCGTGCCGTTCCACGCCCTGCCGAGGCTGCATGCGATCGTCGACGACGAGATCAAATATCGCGGGCAGGGCTACATCGCTGTGACGCGGCAGACCTGGGCGTGGTTTCGCGCGCAATGGGAGGATTGAAGTCCCATACAAGATGAGTTCGGGTCCGATCGCCGCGCAGACGTTGAGGGGGGTGCTCCGCAGAGACGGTGATGCCGTGGAGAGACCCTCCTCACCCGAGCGAGTATGACGCTGATATCGGCGATGCCCTCTCCCGCAAGGGGAGAGGCCGCCATTATCAGCACCGTTGGTGCGGCGTCTGCTCACCGCCAGCGCTCGCGCATGCGCGCGCCGAGGTCGATGCGCGGGCCTTGGCTGGCATATGTCGCGCCCGGCTGCACGCGCGGCCAACTGGTGCGGTCGAACAGCGTCACCAGGGCCTCCGGAATGAACCGCGTGCGTGAGGCGTAGACATGACGATCGCCGCGCACCGGCTGGCCGTGAACGAAGAAGCGCTGCGGCACCAGCAGATGCAGGTCGTCCTTGGCGCGGGTCATCGCGACGTACAGCAGCCGGCGCTCCTCCTCCAATTCGGCGCTGGAGCCGGCGCCGAGATCGGACGGCATGCAGCCGTCGACGACGTTGAGGACGTGCACCGAATTCCACTCCATGCCCTTCGCGGAATGGATGGTGGACAGGATCAGATAGTCCTCGTCGAGCAGCGGCACGCCGGCCTGGTCAGAGGTCGCGTCGGGCGGGTCGAGCGTCAGCTCGGTGAGGAAGCGCTCGCGCGAGGGATAGCCGCTCGCGATCTGCTCCAACTGCAGCAGGTCGGCGCTGCGCATCTCGGCGTCCTCATGAACGCGCTCGAGATGCGGCTGATACCAGTGCCTGACGCGCTCGATATCGGCCGGCCAGTCCGAGATCCGCAACTGCTCCAGGATGCGTATGAACGCCGTCCAATCCTCGCCGGCGCGCGCCGGCGCCGGCTGCGCGCACAGCGCACCGATCGGATCGACGCTGTCGCCGGCGGCGTCGAGCAGCCGCTGTGCCGAGGCGGGGCCGATGCCGGGGATCAGATGCAGCACCCGGAAACCGGCGATGCGGTCGCGCGGGTTCTCGATGAAGCGCAGGCAGGCCAGCATATCCTTGATATGCGCCGCATCGAGGAACTTCAGCCCGCCGAACTTCACGAACGGGATGTTGCGGCGGGTCAGCTCGACCTCCAGCGGCCCGCTATGCGACGACGTCCGGAACAGCACCGCCTGCTGCTTCAGCACGATGCCTTCTTCGCGCTTGGCCAGCACTTGTTCCACGATGTAGCGCGCCTGGTCGGCCTCGTCGCGCACGCTCACCAGTTGCGGCTTGCGCGACGCGGTGCGGTCGGTCCACAAATTCTTGGTGAAGCGCTCGCGCGCCAGTCCGATCACTGCATTGGCGGCGGAGAGGATCGGCTGGGTCGAGCGATAGTTGCGGTCGAGCGTGACAATGTCGGCGCGCGGGCTGAACTGATCGGGAAATTCCAGGATGTTGCGCACGGTGGCGGCGCGGAACGCGTAGATCGACTGCGCGTCGTCGCCGACGACCGTGAGCCCCACCCCGTCAGGCTTCAAGCCGAGCAGAATCTGCGACTGCAGTCGGTTGGTGTCCTGGTACTCGTCGACCAGCACGTGGTCGAAGCGCTCGCCGATCTCGCGCGCGATGGTTTCGTCGGCCATCATCTGCGCCCAGTAGAGCAGCAGATCGTCATAGTCGAGCACGGCGTTCGCCTGCTTGGCTTCGACATAGGCCGCGAACAGCCCCTTCAGCTCGGCCGCCCATTCCGTGCACCACGGAAAATGCCGCACCAGCGCCTCGTCCAGCGTCATGTCGGCATTGACGCAGCGCGAGTAGATCGCGAGGCAGGTGCCTTTGGTCGGGAAGCGCCGCTGCGTATTGGACAGGCCGCGCTCATGCCGCACCAAATTCATCAGGTCGGCGGAATCTTCGCGATCATGGATGGTGAAGACCGCATCGATGCCGATGCGCTCGGCGTAGTCGCGCAGCATCCGCGCGCCGAGCCCGTGAAACGTGCCGGCCCAGGTCAGTCCCGCGGTGATCGCCTCGGCCTGGCCGCCGAGCACCTTGCGGGCGATGCGCTCGACGCGGCGGCTCATCTCGGCGGCGGCGCGGCGCGAGAATGTCATCAGCAGGATGCGGCGCGGATCGGCGCCGTTGACGAGCAGATGCGCGACACGATGCGCCAGCGTGTTGGTCTTGCCCGAGCCCGCGCCGGCGATGATCAGCAGCGGCGGACCCGGTGCGGCGCAAGTGCCGCCATGCTCGACGGCACGGCGCTGCTCCGGATTGAGTTCGTCGAGATATGTCGCCGCAACCGCCTGCACGAATCGCCCCTCGATCTGCGAGAATCCGCGATTTGCCGCGCCGACGCAACGACATGGCGCCGTCGCTGCAGCGTTTTACATGATTCGCAACCGGTCTTTTTTGCCACGGTTGCCCACAGAGCGTCAGCCCGCCGCTTGCGCCGGCGCGCGCGGACTCCTATCCAATCAGCCCCGTCACGAATCTCGGAAGAACACCGTGTCGAATTTTGCCTCCATCATCGCTGCTGAGCTCTCCGTCAGGGATGCCCAGGTCCAGGCCGCGATCGACCTGCTCGACGGCGGCGCGACCGTTCCGTTCATCGCGCGCTACCGCAAGGAAGCGACGGGCATGCTGGACGACACGCAGCTGCGCACGCTCGAGGAGCGGCTGCGTTATCTGCGTGAGATGGATGCGCGGCGCACCGCGATCATCGAGAGCATCAAATCCCAGGGCAAGATGACGCCCGAGATCGAGCTCGCGCTGGCGACCGCCGACACCAAGGCGCGCCTCGAAGATATCTATCTGCCGTTCAAGGAGAAGCGCCGCACCAAGGCGCAGATCGCCAAGGAGGCCGGGCTCGAGCCGCTCGCCGACATGCTGATCGGCGATCCGATGAAGAATCCGGAAGACGAGGCGAAGGCGTTCATCAAGAAGGACGGCGACAATCCGGTCAAGGACGTCAAGGCGGCGCTCGATGGCGCCCGCGCGATCCTGGTCGAGCGCTTCGCCGAGCATGCCGACCTCGTCGGCTCGCTGCGTGAGGAGATGTGGACCCGCGGCGCCGTCAAATCGACGGTGCGCCACGGCAAGAAGACCGAGGGCGCCAAGTTCGCCGACTATTTCGATTTCTCCGAGCCGTTCACCAAACTGCCGTCGCACCGCATCCTGGCGATGCTGCGCGGCGAGAAGGAAGATGTGCTGCAGCTCGACTTCGGTGATGGTGAGCCGGAGGATTCGAAGGATCCGTCGCTGTATGAGAACCGCATCGCGGTGACCTTCGGCATCTCGCGGCAGGGCCGCCCCGCCGATCAGTTCCTGTCCGATTCCGTGCGCTGGGCCTGGCGCACGCGCATCAAGACCTCGCTGGCGCTCGATATCCGCATGCGCCTGTGGCAGGAGGCGGAGAAGGAGGCGGTGCGCGTGTTCGCCGCGAACCTGCGCGATCTCCTGCTCGCCGCGCCCGCCGGCGGCCGCGCCACGCTCGGGCTCGATCCCGGCTTCCGCACCGGCGTCAAGGTCGCGGTGATCGATCGCACCGGCAAGTTCGTCGATCACGCCACGATCTATCCGCATGAGCCGCAGCGGCAATGGAACGAGAGCATGCTGACCTTGGCGCAGCTCTGCATCAAGCATCGCATCGAGCTGGTTGCGATCGGCAACGGCACCGCCTCGCGCGAGACCGAGAAACTGGTCAACGACCTGATGAAGCTGAAGCCGGATCTCAAGCTGACCAAGGCGATCGTGTCGGAAGCGGGTGCGTCGGTCTACTCCGCCTCAGAATTCGCGGCCAAGGAATTCCCGAACCTCGACGTCTCGATCCGCGGCGCGGTCTCGATCGCGCGCCGCCTGCAGGATCCGCTCGGTGAGCTCGTCAAGGTGCCGCCGGCCTCGATCGGCGTTGGCCAATATCAGCACGACCTCAACCAGTATGAGCTGGCGCGGGCGCTCGATGCCACCGTCGAGGATTGCGTGAACGCGGTCGGCGTCGATCTGAATACGGCCTCGGCGCCGCTGCTCGCGCGCGTGTCAGGCATCGGCGAGAGCCTGGCGCAGAACATCGTCGCGCATCGCGATGCCAACGGGCCGTTCCCGACTCGTGACAAGCTCAAGGACGTGCCGCGGCTCGGACCGAAGGCGTTCGAGCAGTGCGCCGGCTTCCTCCGCATCCGCGACGGCGACAATCCGCTCGATGCCTCCGGCGTGCATCCGGAATCCTATCCGGTCGTGAAGAAGATTCTCGAGACCACCAAGAGCGACATCAAGGTGCTGATCGGCGACAGCAAGACCCTGAAGACGCTCAATCCGGCGAAGTTCGCCGACGAGCGCTTCGGTGTGCCGACGGTCACCGACATCATCAAGGAACTGGAGAAGCCCGGCCGCGACCCGCGTCCCGAGTTCAAGACTGCGACCTTCCAGGAGGGCGTCGAGAAGATCACCGATCTCAAGCCCGGCATGATCCTGGAAGCGACGGTCACCAACGTGGCGGCGTTCGGCGCCTTCGCCGATATCGGGGTGCATCAGGACGGCCTCATCCACATCTCGGCGATGTCCGAGAAGCGCATCAACGATCCGCGCGAGGTGGTGAAGCCGGGGCAGGTCGTGAAGGTCAAGGTGCTCGACGTCGACGTCCCGCGCAACCGCATCTCGCTGACCTTGCGGCTGTCCGATCCGCTGCCGCCGAAGGGTGAGAAGCGTACCAGCGCGCGGCCGCCGGCGGAGGCGCGCATGACCACGCGCGAGGAGAAGCCGGCGGGCGGCGGCGCATTCGCCGCGGCGATGGCCAAGGCGGTGGAGCGGCGCAAGGGCGCATAGGCGCCGCGCTTGCTCTTGCCAAGCCAATACGGGCCGCGGAATTGACCTTCCTTCCGCGGCCTTGCCCAAAAAGAACGGGCCGCTGCCTTCCCTGTCGTCGTCGCGATGCCTACCTTCATCGCCAGGTCGACAGGGAGATCGGACATGGCAAACCGCACCGTGATCATTGCCGGCGCGACCGGCCTCGTCGGCCGGGAGATTCTCCGTGGCTTGCTGGCCGATCCCGCCATTGACCATGTGCATGTCCTCGGCCGCCGCGCGCCTCCGGTCGTGTCTCCCAAGCTGACGGCCCATGTCGTCGATTTCGCCGCGTTGCCGTCGCTGCCGTCCGCTGACGAGCTCTATCTGGCGCTTGGCACCACGATCAAAACCGCCGGCAGCCAGGCGGCCTTCCGCGCCATCGACCACGACGCGAATCTTGCTATCGCCAAGGCTGCGCTCGCAAGCGGCACCAGGCGTGTCGGCCTCGTCAGCGCCATGGGCGCCGATGCGACGTCGCGCATCTTCTACAGCCGCGTAAAGGGTGAGCTCGAGAACGACCTGACCGCGCTGCCCTTCGCGGGGCTCGTCATCGCACGGCCATCGCTGCTCGTCGGCGCGCGCGCCGAGCTCGGCCAGCCGAGCCGGCCCGGCGAGGATTGGGGCGCAAGGCTGTCGAGGCTGCTCGGCGTCCTGATCCCGCCGAACTACAAGCCCATCAAGGCGGCAGACGTCGCAGCTGCGCTGCTGGCCGCGGTGCCGTCGGCCACGGGCACGATGGTGCTTCTGTCTGGCGCGATGCGTCGCTGATCTCGCACGCCGCCCCTTACGCAACCGTGCGCTCTGATTATCGAAGATGCAAGCACGATGGGAGTCATGTCTTTTGTGCCCGTGTCGCCAAGCCGGCGCTTCCGTCCAACTACTGAGTTCGGGGCCTGAAGCGTGACTGATGAGTGCCAGGTTCCGTAGTTTACCGGAGCGTCAGCGTTCCGGCGGATCAGCTTTTCTTAATCCGAAGCGGGTCTAATTCGTGCAGTCCAACCGAATGATGCCAGCGCTCGCAGTCGGCGAAGAATTCCCAGGAAAGATCGATGATGCCGCGTAGCCTCACCGCACGTTCGCTTTCGCTCGGTACTGCTCTCGCCCTCATTGTCGGATTCTCCAGCGCAAGCCTCGGTGCCGCCCTTGTCGGCGAGACCAAGCAGGTCACGCTGCAGCAGAAGGGTCCGTCGGGCACCGATGCACTGAAGGCGCTGTATCGTCGTCCCGCGACGATCCCGTTTCCGAAGGACAACGCTTACACGCCGGAAAAGGCCGCGCTCGGCAAGAAGCTCTATTTCGACACCCGCCTATCGGTCTCGATGGCGCAGTCCTGCGCGAGCTGCCACAGCCCGAGCTTCGGCTGGGGTGATGGTCTCGCGGTCGGCGTCGGCAACGGGATGAACAAGCTCGGCCGTCATTCGCCGACCATCGTGAATGCGGCCTGGGGCGAGATCTTCATGTGGGATGGCCGGCTCGCGACTCTCGAAGATCAGGCGCTGGGACCGATCCAGGCTGCCGGCGAGATGAACATGCCGCTGGATCATCTGATGCAGCGGCTCAGCGGCATCCCCGATTACAAGCCGTTGTTCGAGGCTGCATTCCCGCGCGAAGGGATGACACCGAAGACGCTGGCCAAGGCGATTGCCACCTATGAACGCACGGTCGTGTCCGAACGTGCGCCGTTCGACGCCTGGATCGATGGCGATGAGAAGGCGATTTCGGAAGAAGCCAAGCGCGGCTTCGCGCTGTTCAACGGCAAGGCGCAATGCATGACCTGCCACGAAGGCTGGAACTTCACCAATGACGGCTTCCAGGACATCGGTCTGCCGAGCAAGGATGTCGGGCGCGGCGAGTTTGCTCCCGGCGTCATCAAGATGCAGCACGCCTTCAAGACGCCCGGCCTGCGCGAGATCACGCGCCGTGCGCCCTTCATGCATGATGGCTCGCTGGCGACGCTCGAACAGGTGATCGACCACTACGACAGCGGCGGCGTCGACCGGCCGAGCCGCTCGGACCTGATGCGCCCGCTCGGCCTTACGGCGCAGGAGAAGTCCGACCTCGTTGCCTTCCTGAAAACCCTCACCAGCAATCTCACCCCGACGGCCGCCCCGGTGCTGCCGCGCTAATGACGGGAAACACCATGTATCGAGCACGAACCGTTCTCGCCCTCGCGGTCGTCGCGGGCCTCTCCACCGGCGCGCTGGCCGCCACCCAGGTCATTCACCAGCAGGGGCGCGCCTTCTCGGAGGAAAGTGTGACCGTGACGAAAGGCGGTGCCATCACTTTCCTGAACGACGACACGATTCCCCACAACATCATGTCGACCAGCAAGGGCAACGAGTTCAATCTCGGCTCCCAGCCTCCCGGCGCGTCCACCGACGTCACCTTCAAGGAGACCGGTGACGTTGCTGTCATCTGCGCGATCCATCCGCGCATGAAGATGACCGTCAAGGTCGTCGACTAGTTTCTGGAGCGTTGGCAAATGTCGATCCGGTTGAGGATCCTCGCGGTCCTGAGCATCATGCTCACATTGGCCTGCGGCCTCGCGCTCTACGGCCTGCGTGGCATCACCTCGGCCGGCGATCTCGTCGTCCGTCTTTATGACGGGCCACTGATGGCGATCAATCACGCCCGCTCGGTCCATGCCGAGCTCAATGCGGCCTTGCTGATCCTCAACCGGGCGGAGACCGTCGGAACCTCGAAATCGTCGGCCGACAGATTCGAGAAGCTCGTGAAGGCGATGTCGGAGGATCTCGACATCGTGCGCGAGCGGGTGAAGTCGAGCAGCGTCGATTCGGCCCGCGAGCAGGCGACCAAGAAGTTGCGTGACTGGTCGGATGCTGCACTCAAGCTGCTCAAGCCTGCCCCCGAGGGCGTCACAGAAATCCCGACCACTTTTCTGCTCAGCAAGCTCGGCAACGAAGCCCTGGCGACAGTCGACGACCTTGTCGAACTGGTCGCTGCCTATGGCTACGAATATCGCAACGAAGCCGAGTCCCATGTCGCCAGCTCCCGCACGATGATGATGACCGCGACTGGCATGACGCTGGTGCTCGGGCTTGTTCTCGCGCTCGGCTTTGCCTACTCGCTGAGCCGTCCGATCATTTCGCTGGAGAAGGCGATGATCCGGCTTGCCGATGGTGACTTCGACGTCGTTCTCCCCGGAGTCAGGCGCAAGGACGAGATCGGCCATGTCGCGCGCGCGGTCGAACGTTTCAAGCTGCTGGCGGCCGAGCGCGCGCAGCGCGAGGTCGAGGCCAAGCTTGTGCAGGATCAGGCCATCGCAGAGCAGCGCAAGGCGGACATGCACCGGCTCGCCGATACGTTCGAAGCGGCGATCGGCGAGATCGTCAGGACGGTGTCGGCGACGTCCGACGATGTCGAGTCCTCGGCGACCGCGCTGACCGGAACCGCCGACCGCGGACGCCAACTGGCGGAAGTCGTGGCGGGGGCTTCGGAAGAAGCGTCCACGAATGTGCAATCGGTCGCGTCAGCAACCGAAGAGCTGTCCTCGTCCGTCAATGAGATCAGCCGACAGGTGCAGGAATCGGCTCGCATGGCTGGAGAAGCTGTCGAGCAGGCCCGCAATACGACTGATCGCGTGGGCGAGCTGTCCAAAGCAGCCAACCGGATCGGCGACGTTGTCGAGCTCATCAACGCGATCGCTGGCCAGACCAACCTGCTGGCGCTCAATGCGACCATCGAGGCCGCGCGAGCGGGCGAGGCCGGTCGCGGCTTTGCAGTGGTGGCGTCCGAGGTGAAGGCGCTGGCAGAGCAGACGGCGAAGGCCACAGGTGAGATCGGCACGCAGATCGCGGGCATCCAGGCGGCTACACAGGAATCGGTGAGCGCGATCAGCCAGATCAGCTCGACGATCGAGCGCCTGTCCGAGGTGTCGTCGGCCATCGCTTCCGCGGTAGAGGAGCAGGGCGCGGCGACCCAGGAGATCTCCCGCAACATCCAGCACGCCGCACACGGTACGCAGGAGGTCTCGACCAACATCACCGATGTGAAGCGCGGAGCGAGCGATACGGGGGATGCTTCTGCGACGCTGTTGTCGGCGGCGAGGTCGCTCGCCAATGACAGCAAGCGGCTGCGCACCGAAGTCGACCGATTCCTGGCCACCGTGCGGGCCGCGTAGTCCGCGGGTCCGATGTGATGTACGGACGCCGGGTCGGCATTCGTCCGGCGCGGCGAGCTCGTTGTGGCGTGCGGCGAGCGCAACAGCCCGGCTGCAGCCGCGCTGGCATGCCTGCTCCGGACTGGAGCACTCAAGTACCATTCGATCTCGTGATCGTGAGGCTTAATATCTCATCTACCAATCGGAACTATGATTCCAATCATTGGGGTGCGCTGGCGAAGCAAATTGGGTGCGGGCTTGTTCAGATTAGTATCAGTTGTCGTGCTCGCGGCTCTGGCGTCATATCTCCCGCAACAATCGATGGCGGCACCACGCATGCTTTCGGTGGCGTATAATGCGCAGCCGCAAAGCCCGCAGCAGATGGCTGCGGACGAGGTCCGCGCCAAGCTTATTGGAGCGGCCGGCAAGTCTTTCGTCGTCGATGAGCGCGGCGGCGGCGCGCTCGGCAGCGAGACGGCGATCCTGGCGGCAACGCGCAGCGGCGCGGTCGACGTCTCCGTGCTCTCCGGGCCAGTCCTTGGCCCGGTGGTGCCGGAAATGGGCATGTTCGACATTCCATTCCTGTTCCGCGATGCAGCTCATGCCAAGGCCGTTGCCGAAGGGCCGGTCGGTGCCGGGGTGGCCGCCAAGTTCGCCGACAAGGGTCTGGTGCTGCTCGCGGTCGGGCTGCATGGCTTTCGCAACATCACCAACTCAAAGCGGCCGATCATCACGCCGGACGACGTGAAGGGCCTGAAAATCCGCGTGCTGCCGAATGCCGTCTATCAGATGACGTTCAAGGCGCTCGGCGCCGACGTCGTGCCGATGGATTTCCCCCTGGTCTATGCCGCGCTCAAGGACGGCCGGCTTGACGGCCAGGAGAATCCGATCGCGACCATCGCGTCGAGTCGCTTCGACGAGGTCCAGAAGCATCTCACGCTCACCGGTCATTTCTTCTCGCCGGTCGCCATCGTCGCCAACCGAGCGATGTTCGAGCAGCTCGACCCGTCCGAGCGTAGCGCGCTCATCGCAGCTGCCAAAGGCGCGGCTGAGGTGACGTGGACGTCGAAGATCAATACGGAGAAACTCGACCTGTTGCGCCAAAAAGGCATGCAGGTGGTCGAGACATTCGATCGCAGGGCCTTTGTCGAAGCGATGAAGCCGCTCGAGCCGGAGTTCGAGAAGCGCTTCGGCAAGGAAGCGCTTGCCGCGATCCGATCCACGCCTTGAAACAGCCAGGTCCTGCCATGAAGATGTATTCGCTGATGTCCTGGCTCGGTATACGCCCGCGCATCTTCGGCGGCTTTGCCCTGATTCTCAGCTTCCTGGTGGTGCTCGGCGGCTTTGCCAAGATCCAGGTCGAGCATATCGGCAGCACGGTAGACGAGCTCGTGGCGAGCGGCGCGGCTGACGCCGGAATGTCCCAGGTCCGCGCGGCTGTGCTCAATGCCAACGGTTTGGTGGAGAAGTTCATCCGCACCTGGAATGTCGCCGACAAGGACGCGGCCACCAAGGCGATCGACACGGTCGGTCAACTGACCGAGCAGGTCGAGCGGGATTCCGGAAGGCTCCAAACCATCGCCCAGGGCGTCGGCGCGATACGGAGTGCGATCGCGACCTATCGGGCGTCGTTCGCGGCCGCCGCGGAGGCCGTCGACCGGCTGCGCGCTGCGACGAACAAGACCGACGCGCTCGGCGCTGTCGCGGGGATCAATGCGGGCGGCATCCAGGTCGCCCTCGCCAATCGCTCCGGATCGCCGATGCTGCTCAATCCGATGCGGCTGGCGGCCGTGGTGGACAGCGTCCGTGTGACATTGATGCGTCACAACGCCAGCTTTTCGGGCGGCGATGCGGATGATGCCCGCCTTGCTTTTCGCTACGCCAATCTCGCGATCGCGGATACTGAGGCCGAAATCGCCGGACTCGTGGAGCCCAAATTGGCCTCGCTGGTTGCAGCGCTGAAGGAAGCGCTGACGGCAGACGCGGCTGCGCTCGAGGATGTCGTGAAGGTGGCCGCCGAACTGCGCGGCAAGCAGGCCGAGCTCGCCAGCGCCAGCGCCACGATCGATGCGCAGGTCAGCCGCATCAACCAGCAGCTCGCGACGACGCGTGCGGAGCAGGGCGCCCGGACCAGGGTCACCGTTGACGATACCAAGCAGACCGTGATTGCGACGGCCGGCGGCGCGCTCGCACTGGGGGCTTTGCTGGCCTGGCTGATCGGCAGCAGTGTCTCGAGCCCGATCCGCAACATGACCGAACGCATGCAGTCGCTGGCCGCGGGCGAGCTGGAGCAGCCGATTCCGGGCGGCGAGCAGCGCAACGAGATCGGCCGGATGGCGCGTGCCGTGGAGGTGTTCCGGGACAATGCACTCGCGGTCCGGCGGATGGAGCAGGAGGCCGCGGCCCAGCGCGAGGCATCGGAGGCCGAGCGCACCCGGATGATGGCTGATCTGGCCGGGCGCTTCGAACATGGCATGCAGGGCGTCATCACCGGCGTTGGCGGCCGTGCGACCGAGATGGGCCAGAGCGCGAGCGAACTGGCGCGTGTGGCCGAACGCGGCCGTGGCTTGGCGGAAGCCGTGGCCAGCCGCGCCGAGCAGGCTTCAGTGAACGTGCAGACAGTGGCTTCGGCCACCCAGGAACTCGCAGCGTCGATCCGCGAAATATCCGGGCAGGTGCAGCGTTCGGTGACGGTCTCCACCCGCGCCACGCACGAGACGCAGCGAACCTCCGAATTGATCAATGGCCTGTCGAGCGCCGCTGAGCGGATCGGAACCATCGTGCAGCTGATTCAGGCGATCGCGAGCCAGACCAACCTGCTGGCGCTCAACGCGACCATCGAGGCGGCCCGTGCCGGCGAGGCGGGCAGGGGATTTGCGATCGTTGCCAGCGAGGTGAAAAATCTGGCGTCGCAGACGGCGCAGGCCACCGAGCAGATCTCGAGTCAGATCGCCACCATTCAGAGCGCTACCGAAGAGACGGTCGGGGCGATTGCCCAGTTCGGCACCACGGTGCGCGAGATCGCCGAGATCTCCAATGCAATCGCTGCGGCGGTCGAGCAGCAGGGCGCCGCCACCAGTGAGATCGCGCGCAATGTCGAACAGGCGGCCAGCGGCACCGCGGCCGTGACGCAGGAGATCGGCGACGTTCGCAACGTGGCTGGACAGACCGATGCGGGCGCCGAAGCGGCGCTGGCGACCGCTGCCGCGCTCCAGCAACAGGCGGAGTCGCTCAAGAGCAATGTGGCGGATTTCCTGCGGACGATCCGCACCGCTGCCTGAGCGGCGCGCGACGGCGGTGGCGATGATCGCCGCTCGGTCGGATGAAGGGAGTTGACCCTCCGCGGGCCGCAGCCGCAAGCTGACGGGATGACCGGTTCGCCATTGCGTTCTCTCACCATCGCTGTCGACGGGTTCGGCGCGATATCGGCCTTGCTGCTGGCTCCGTCGCAGATGCGGGCCTGCTTCGTGTTCGCTCATGGCGCCGGGGCCGGCATGACGCACGGCTTCATGACGGGCGTGGCCGAGAGCCTCGCCGCACACGGCGTCGCAACGCTGCGTTTCCAGTTTCCCTACATGGAGAAGGGTAGCAAGCGTCCCGACCCGCCCGCGCTGGCGCAGGCGGCGGTGCGCGCCGCTGTCGCCGAAGCCGCGCGCCTCTATCCGGATCTGCCGCTGATCGCGGGTGGCAAATCCTTCGGCGGTCGGATGACATCGCAGGCGCAATCTGTGCGTCCGCTGCCGCGGGTTGCAGGCCTCGCCTTCTTCGGCTTTCCGCTGCATCCGGCCGGCAAACCGTCGGTGAGCCGCGCCGAGCATCTCGATGCGATCGCGGTGCCGATGCTGTTTTTGCAGGGCACGCGTGACAAACTGGCGGACATCGCACTGCTGGAGCCCGTCGTAAGGCGGCTGGGGCCGCTTGCGACGCTGCATGCGATCGACCAGGCCGATCACGGCTTTCATGTTCCCGCACGCTCCGGCCGCAACGATCAGGCGGTCATCACGGAGTTGACCGCGGCGTTCGCAGCATGGCTGGATGGCGTGATATTGGCACGCGAAAGCTGAAGCGGCGAGGATTGCTCGAAGCGCAGTCGCAAAATTTGCCGCGACAACAAGCGGGAAATATTGCAACAAGTCCCGCGCCACCGGCGGTCGGGCCCGCCTGTGACAGGATCTTGGAGAGCTGGATGTTCGGATACGCCAAAGTCGTGCTGGGAACCTTCCTCGCCCTGGCTTCAATCGCCGCTGCGCGAGCGGACGAGACCAAGCTTCGCATCGGCGTACTCAGGCTGTCGTCCTCGGCCCCGGTGTTCATCGCGCTCGACAAGGGCTATTTCCGCGACGCCGGGCTGGACGTCGAGCTGAAGTTCTTCGATGCGGCCCAACCGATTGCGGTCGCGACGGCCACCGGTGATGTCGACGTTGGCGTCACCGCGTTCACGGCCGGCCTCTACAATCTTGCGGGCAAGGGAGCCTTGAAGATCATTGGGGGAATGAGCCGCGATCGTCCCGGCTTCCCGCTGATCGGCTACTTCGCCAGCAACAAGGCTTATGAGTCGGGCCTGAAGACGCCAAAGGACATCGCCGGCAAGCGCGTGGCGATGACCCAGGTGGGATCGAGCTTTCACTACTCGGTGGGGCTGCTCGCCGAGAAATACGGCTTCAAGCTCGCCGACGTGAAGATCGTGCCGCTGCAATCGATGTCGAACATGGCAGCCGCGATCAAGGGGGAGACCGTCGACGCGGCGCTGATGCCGGTCTCCGCAGCGCGCAAGCTGATGGACGAGGGCGCCATCAAGCATCTCGGCTGGGTCGGCGACGAGACCCCCTGGCAGGTGAGTGGCGTCTTTGCCGGTCCGAAGACCCTGGCGAATGCGGCGTCGGTCAGCAAGCTGCTCGCCTCGCTGCAGCGCGCCGAGCGCGAATATCATGACGTGGTGCTGGCGTCGGTGAAGGATGGCACCGCCGCGATCGACGACAGGACGAAGCCGCTGCTGGACATTATCGGCAAGTACACCAATTTGCCGGTCGATCAGGTGGTCGGCAATTGCGCCTATATCGATCCCGACGGCAAGCTCGACGTGAAGAACATCGACAGCCAGATCAAATGGCTGCAGGCGCAGGGCTTTGCGGACCCGGGCTACGATGCCGCAGCGATCATCGCCAAGGACTATGTGAAGCCGGATTGACCGGAGCGAGGCTCCCGGAGCTGCAGCGGAAGCAACTGACATGGATCTGATCGCGCAGGGCATCAGCCATCGGTTCGATCGGCTCGAGGTGCTCGATGACGTATCGTTCACGGTTGCGGCCGGCGAGGTGGTTGCGATCGTCGGTCCGTCCGGCTGCGGCAAGAGCACGCTGCTGTCGATCCTCGGCGGGCTGCTCCAGCCGAGCGCGGGACAGGCGCTGCTGCGCGGCGCCCCGCCGCCGGGCTGCCTCAATCCTCTGACCTTCGTGTTCCAGGATTTCGCCCTGCTGCCCTGGGCGAGCGTCGCCGAGAACGTCGCCTTCCCGCTCCTGCATACGTCGCTGTCGGTGGCGCAACGCACCGCTGTCGTCGACGATGTCCTGCAGCGGACCGGACTGAGCGACTTTCGCGCCGTCTATCCCAAGCAATTGTCTGGCGGCATGCGGCAGCGCGTCGGCCTTGCCCGCGCATTGGCGGTCCGTCCGGCGATCCTCCTGATGGATGAGCCGTTGTCCGCGCTGGATTCGCAGACCCGCGAGCTGCTGATGGAGGATTTTGTCGACCTGCTGGCCGACGGTACGCTGGGCGCGGTCTATGTCACGCATAATCTCGAGGAGGCGGTGCGGCTCGCCGATCGCATCGTCGTGCTGTCGCGCCGTCCTGGCCGCATCCGCAAGATCGTCAATGTCGCATCACCCCGTCACAGCCGCGGTGATGCCGCGACGCGGGCGCAACTCCTGGAGCTGCAGAACGAGCTATGGGTGCTGATCCGGGACGAGGCGATCGATGCCGAGCGCGAGGTTCAGCATGCTTGAGCGGACCTCGAAGGATCCGACCGAGACGGCCGGCGTGCAGCCGGCGCGACACGTGCCGTTCCGCGGCGCTGGCTTCACGCCGGCCGCGAGCCGCTGGGCCGGTTGGCTTGGGCTCGCCGCGGTGCTCGTTGTCTGGCAGTTGGTCGGTGGTCTTGCACTGGTCAATCCGTTGTTCCTGCCGACCCCGGCGATGATCATGCGCGCATTGTATCGGCTGGCGGCGAGCGGTGCGCTGTGGCAGCACGTCTCGGCGTCGTTCGTGCGCATCGTCGCCGGCTGGGCGCTCGGCACGGCCTCAGGCATCGCCGTTGGCTTCGCCATCGGCCTGTGGCGGATCGCACGCAGCATCGGCATCACCTTCGTCTCGGCGCTGTTTCCGATCCCAAAAATCGCCGTGCTGCCGCTGCTGATCCTCTGGCTCGGCATCGGCGAGCAGCCGAAGATCGCGACCATCGCGCTGGGCGTGTTCTTCTCGACCACGATCTCGGTCTATAGCGGTGTCGATGCCGTGCCGCGCAACCTGATCCGGATGGCGCAGAGCTTCGACGTGCCGTTTCCCACGATCGTGCGCAAGGTGATCTGGCCCGGTGCGCTGCCGTCCATCCTGGCGGGATTCCGCATCACTGCGTCGGTTGCACTGATGCTGGTGGTCTCGGCGGAGATGATCGGCGCCGAGACGGGCATCGGCACGTTCGTGCTGCAGGCCGGCAACCTGATGCAGACCGATCAGCTGATGGCCGGCATCCTGGTGCTCTCATTGTTTGGCCTTGCCGTCGGCCGGCTGATCAGCCTGCTCGAGGCGCGGCTCCTGCACTGGCGCTGAGCGCGTCAGGCGTTGCCGCGGTCCTCCCGGAACAGATCGAGCTTCTCCTGCACCGGCCGGTCGGAGAACGAGAACAGCACCGCATCCTCGTCAGCCTCATGGCTGACCCATTGCCAGCTCGGGACGACGAACAGATCGCGCGGACCCCATTCAAACGTGTGGTCGCCGATGCGGCTGCGGCCCTTGCCCTCGATCGCGGTGAACACGGTCGCATCCGTCGACCGATAGCGCGCCGTCTTGTATCCCTTCGGGAGCAGCTGAATGAAGGTGCCGATCGTCGGCATGGCGAAGTCGCCGGTCTCCGGGTTGGAGAATTTCAGCTTCAATCCGTGGCACGCATCCCACTCCTCGCGCCGCTTCGCGCTCTCCAGCGCCTCGCGCGTATAGGCGTAGGGATAGTTGAAGATCGGCGAGGTCCTGGATCGGCGCTTGGCGTCGACCGGCAGCAGATTGTGGCCGTAGCGTGCGAAGCTGTCACCGGCCGGCCGCGCGACCTTCTGTTGATCCTCCGCCGACCCTTGCGCAAACGAGGCGTCGAGGAACTGCACCAGCGGAATGTCGAGACCGTCGAGCCAGAACATCGGCTCGGAGGTCTCGTTGCCATGATCGTGCCAGGTCATCGATGGCGTGATGACGAAGTCGCCGGGCTGCATCAAGGTGCGCTCGCCGTCGACGGTCGTGAATGCGCCCTGGCCTTCCAGCACGAAACGCAGGGCCGACTGGCTGTGCCGATGCGCGGGCGCGATGTCGCCGGGGATCACCATCTGGATGCCGGCATAGAGCGAGGTGGTGATCTTGGATTGGCCGCGCAGGCCTGGATTTTCCAGGATCAGCACGCGCCGCTCCGCCTCCTTGGCGGTGATCAGCCGCCCGGCTTCGATCATGTAGTCGCGAATGGCCGCGAACTGCCAGAGATGCGGCCGGCATGCGCTTTTCGGCTCCGGCGTGATGAGATCGCTCATCACGGTCCACAGCGCAGTCATGTTCTCGCCGTCGATCTTCTTGTAGAATGCCTCGCGTTCCGGCGTCGAAACTGCGGCCATGCCTGCCTCCCGGGATCAGATGTCGTTCTTGATTGACAGTATACTGCCAATTTGATTACCGTCAAACACAACCAGAGCCATGATATCGGGAGGAATGCCATGATGAAGCTGCACGGCTATTTCCGCAGCAGCGCGTCCTATCGCGTGCGGATCGCGCTGAACCTCAAGGGGCTCACGGTCGCGCATCTGCCGCATCATCTCCGCAAGGGCGAGCAGCGCGCCGCTGCCTATCTCACGCTCAACCCGCAAGGCCTCGTTCCGACGCTCGAGGACGACAGCGGCACCGTGCTGATCCAGTCGCTTGCCATCATCGAATGGCTGGACGAGACGCATCCCTCGCCGCCGCTGCTTCCGCAGGACCCATTGCGCCGGGCGCAGGTCCGCGCCTTCGCGCAGGTGCTGGCGTGCGACACCCATCCTGTTCAGAACCTGAAGGTGCTCGCGCGGTTGCGCGAGCTTGGCCTGCCTGAGGACAAGGTCACGGGATGGGCGGGCTGGGCCAATCGCGAGGGGCTCGCGGCCTGCGAGGCGCTGGTCAAGCATGAACCCGGTCCGTTCTGCTTCGGCGCGACGCCGACGCTGGCCGATCTCTGTCTGGTGCCGCAGCTCGGCAATGCGCGCCGCTTCGGCGTCGATGTCGCGGCCTTCCCGCGTCTGTTGCAGGCCGAAGCTGCAGCGAAGGCCTTGCCCGCTTTCGCAGACGCCGCCCCGGAGCGCCAGCCAGATGCCGAGTAAGCCGTCCGACATCACGATGGACGCGGTCTACACCAAGCCGGGCTATCTGTTCCGGCGGATGCAGCAGATCGCCGTCTCGATCTTCGTCGAGGAATGCCGGGAGTTCGATCTGACACCGGTGCAATATGCGGCGCTGGTCGCGATCCAGAATCACCCGGGCATCGATGCGACCAGGCTGTCGGCCGTGATCGCCTTCGACCGCTCGACCCTCGGCAGCGTCATCGAGCGGCTCGAGGCCAAGGGCCATATCGAGCGCAAGCCGTCGGCCGAGGACAAGCGCGTCAAGCTGCTTTATCTGACCAAGGCCGGCGCGACACAGCTGCGCAACATCCTGCCGTCGGTCGATCGCGCGCAGGCGCGCATGCTGGCGCCGCTGAAGGCCGCAGACCGCAAGACATTGCTGGCCTTGCTGGGGCAACTGGTCGACCTCAACAACGAGGTGTCGCGCGTGCCGCTGCGGGCCGAGGATGCGCTGGAACATCTCGGCAGGACCGGCTGAGCGCAGCGAGGGGCGAAGACCGCCTGCAGTCGCGCTCACAGCCGCATCACCGCCTGACGGTCGATCTTGCCGGTGCCGGTCTTCGGCAGCTCGTCGATGAAGACGATCTCACGCGGATATTTGTAAGGCAGCAGCTTCGCCTTCACATAATCCTGCAACGCTTTCGTCATCGTCGGCTCATCGCGGGCTTCGCCGTTGGTCACCACCACCGCCTTCAGGCTCATGCGCCGGTCCGGCAGCTCATGCGCGAACACGGCGCATTCGCGAATGTCGGGGTGCTCGGCGAGGCAGAGCTCGACCTCCAGCGGATAGACCCATTGTCCGGAGATCTTCACCAGATCATCGGCGCGGCCGCGGAAGAAATGAAAGCCGTCGGCGTCGCGGACGAAGCGGTCTCCGGTGTAGATCCAGCCGCCGTCGCGGATCGTTTCCGCGGTCTTGTCCGGACGGTTCCAATATAGCGGCGTGTTGGAATCGCCGCGGACCCAGAGAATGCCCTCTTCGCCGGTCGCGACCTCGTGCCCCTCGCTGTCGCGCAAGGCGATCTCGTAGCCGGGGACGCGCAGGCCGGCGGCGCCAAGCTTCTTCCGGTCTTCGCGATTGGACAGATAGACGTGCAGCACTTCGGTCGAGCCGAGACCCTCGACGATCTCGAGGCCGGTGAGGGTCCTCCAGCTGTTGAAGACCTCGGCCGAAAGCACCTCGGCCGCGGACACCGCCAATCGCAGCGACGAGAAATCGGTCTCCCGCGCGCCGTCCGCCTTGGTCAGCGCCGTGTACAGCGTCGGCAGCCCGAAAAACACGGTCGGGCGGAAGCGGCCGATGGCGTTGAAGATCGCGGCAGGCTTCGGCTGGCCCGGCAACAGCAGCGTGGTGGCGCCAGCGGAAAACGGAAAGGTGATCGCGTTGCCGAAGCCATAGGCGAAGAAAATTTTCGGCACCGAGAAGCAGATGTCGTCCGGCCTGAGACGCAGCACGTTCCGTGCGAACGCCTGCTCGCTATAGGCCATGTCGTGCTGCAGATGGACAATGCCTTTCGGACGGCCGGTCGAGCCGGACGAATACATCCAGAACGCCATCTCGTTGCGGTGGGTGTCGGCCTCGGCCAGCTCCGTCGCGAAGCCGTGCAGCCATCCATCGGCCGTGAGCGTCGACGGTGCCGACGTGCCTGGCGTCACGCCGTTCACGACGATCAGCGTGTGCAGCGCGGTCTCTGCGCAGGCCTGCGCGTCGAATCGCGCGGCGAAGTCCGCGTCCGCGACTGCGATCTTGGCGCCGGAATCGGCGAGATAGAACTGCAGCAGATCTGGCGGGGTGAGCGTGTTGATGAGCAACGGCACAAAGCCGGCCCGGACCGCGCCGAAGAACGCGGCCGGATAAGCGGGCGTATCGTCGAGGAACAGCAGGACGCGGTCGCCGCGCGCGAGTCCGAGCGATGCGAAGCCGTGCCCCCAGCGGCAGGCGTCCGCGCATAGTTCGGCATAGCTGCGCTGTCCGGCCGGACCGATCAGCGCGGGCTTGTTCGCGTTGCCCCGGGCGAGATTGTCGAACAACACCCGGCTCGCATTGTAACGATCGGGAATCGCGAAGCCGATTTCGCGGGCGCCAGCGCTGTCGCGCGGCACCTCGTCTGCAATCCCGGTCGTCATGCGTGGGCTCCCGCTTTGCGCGACGCCTCGTAGCGCTGCATGAATTGCGGCGCCATGGCCCGCAGCCTCGCGTCATCGATGCGGCCAGAGCGGGTGATGTAGCTGTAGGCGAAGTCCATCAGATCGAGCTTCATGTGGGTTGGAAACGATTCGTACCAGCCGGCACTGGTGCGGGCGGCGGTCACGAGCTTCTTGACGATGGGCTGCCGTTCGGCCTGGTAGCGGGCGAGACCTTCGGGGAGCTTGTCTTCGGCGTCGAGCGCCTTGACCAGCGCGATGGCGTCCTCGATGGCAAGCCGCGTGCCCGAGCCGATCGAGAAATGCGCTGTATGCAGCGCGTCGCCGATCAGCACCATGTTCCGGTGCCACCAATGCTCGTTCCACACCCATGGGAAATTGCGCCATACCGACCTGTTGGAGACCAGCGCGTGACCGTCGAGCACGGGCGCGAACACCTGCTCGCAGACGCGCCGGGACTCGTCGACCGACATCTCGGCAAAGCCATAGGCCTGCCACGTCGTTCGATCGCATTCGACCAGGAACGTGCTCATGTCCGATGCGTAGCGGTAATGATGCGCGTTGAAAGTGCCGCGGTCGGTTGCGACGAAGGTCTGGGACAGTGTCGGAAAGGTCTTCGAGGTCCCGTACCAGGCGAACTTGTTGCTGGAGTAGGACACCGAGAAGCCGAAATCACCTTCGAAGCTGCGGCGTACGAGCGAGTTCAGCCCATCGGCCGCGACGATCAGATCGTAGCCCTGCAACTGGTCGAGTGATTGAATGGGCGTGCCGTAGCGTGCGCTGACGCCGACGCTCTCGGCGCGCGCCTGCAGGAGCTTCAGCAGTTCGAGCCGGCCGATCGCGGAGAAGCCGACGCCGTCGATCTCGACGCTCTCGCCATGCAGAGTGAGCGTGATATTGCGCCAGCTTTCCATTTGCGGCGCGATCGCGTCGACCGTCTCGGGATCGTCTGCGCGCAGGAACTCGAGCGCCTGGTCGGAGAAGACCACGCCGAAGCCCCAGGTCGCGCCGGCCGGGTTCTGCTCGAACAGGTCGACGATTGCGGCGGGATGCCGCTTCTTCCACAGATAGGCGAAATACAGCCCGCCAGGGCCGCCGCCGAGCACGGCGATGCGCAAGGACGTTCTCCCAATTGACAGTATACTGTTTATTTTGGATCGGAGACTAATGCCTCATTCGGATCCAGGCCAGCGAAATCTTATTGCCGGCGAGTGGACCGAAGGGCTGCAATTCAGCGGGGCTGGTGGGTGCCAAAGATCTTGTCGAGCGCCGCGACATACGCCGCCTCGACCAGTTCCGGCGCGTGCTGTCCGAGCGCCTCCATCTTCACCCCGGAATTGATTTCCAGCACCTGCCAGTGCCCGCCGGCCATGACGACGTCGACCGAGGCGTAGCGGATGTCGATGACGCGCGCGGCCTTGCGCGCCAACGCGGAGCAGGTCTCGCGCACCGGGCCGTCTGTCAGCAGCACCGGCTGGGCTCCGAATTCGAGATTATGCCGCCAGCTCAGCAGACTCTGCTCGCCTGGAGGGATGATCGCGTGCAGCGCCGACACGTCGAATTCGTCGGCGAGGCGCCGCAGCAGTTGCGCGTGCTGCTGGGCCGGCGCGATCGCGAGCGCGAGCTCGCGCAGCGAATGAACGCCGTCTCCGGTCACGACCGGCCGCTGCTTGCGATAGACGATCAGCGGCACATCATCGAGCATGATCACGCGAACCTCGTCGGCGATCTCCAGCAGAGGTGCGATGGCCACGCTCGCGCCCGTTTTGAAGATGTGCGTGACGGCGTCCTTGAGTTCAGCGGGAGATGCCGCACGCCTGACCGCACGGCCCGACGTCCCTTCATTGGGCTTCACCACCACCCCATGCGGGTGCGCTTCGAGCAATTCCAGGATGGCGGTCCAGGCCGGCTCGGCGGCGCCGGTGACCGCCGGCGCGAGGAAGAACGCGTGAGGCACCGCGGGAACGCCGGATGCGGTCAGCAGCCCGGCGGTGGCCGCCTTGTCGCAGGCAATTCTGTGCGCCACTGCACTGTTCAGGCCGAGATCATAGCCGAAGATCAGGTGACGCCGGGTGGCATCCTCAAGCGATAGCAACCAGCCGCCGTCGCGGATCTCGAGACGGAGGCCGCGTTTCGCGCAATAGCGCGTGACGGCGGCCAACTGAAGATGCGGATGGTTAATCATTGCTCAAGGATTGGGCCGGAGATGCGGAATTAAAGTGCTGGAAAACCACAATCTCGGCAAGTAAATTACCCATATCGTTTGTGTACGAATGAACGGCCGATCGACGCAATCCGGCACGAGCCGGCATGCGTTTGATCGTGATCAATGGTGCGTCCATGCGGGTTGATTATTCGCTGTTTTCACGTACATCAGGCGCCGAAATCGCTGGATCTATAGGGTTTTTGCGGTCTTGCCTCCGTCACGACTTGTTTCTTCCAACTTCAGCCCACGTGAAAAAACAAACGACATGAGCGCGTTCTATAAAGAGAAAGTTCTTTCCGTTCACCACTGGACGGACACTTTGTTCTCCTTCCGGGCGACCCGTGATGCGGGCTTCCGTTTCCAGAATGGCCAGTTCGCGATGATCGGCCTCGAGGTCGAGGGCCGCCCCTTGCTGCGCGCCTACAGCATGGCGAGCGCCAATCACGAGGAGGAACTCGAGTTCTTCAGCATCAAGGTCCAGGACGGCCCGCTGACCTCCCGGCTGCAGAAAATCAAGGAAGGCGACACCATCCTGGTCGGCCGCAAGGCGACCGGCACGCTGATCCCGGACAATTTGCTGCCCGGCAGCCGGCTGCTGCTGCTGTCGACCGGCACAGGGCTGGCGCCCTTCGTCAGCCTGATCAAGGACCCGGATGTCTACGACCGCTTCGAGAGCATCGTCCTGGTGCATGGCTGCCGTCAGGTCGCCGAGCTGGCCTATGGTGAGAGCGTGGTCGCCAAGCTGCGCGAGGACGAGTTGTTCGGACCGCTGCTCGACGGCAAGCTGCAGTATTATCCGACCGTCACCCGCGAGCCGTTCCGGAACCGCGGCCGGATCACCGACCTGATTTCCTCGCAGCAGCTGTTCAACGATATCGGCCAGCATGAGCTCGATATCGCCAAGGACCGCATCATGATGTGCGGCAGCCCGGCGATGCTGGAAGAGCTCAAGGGCATGTTCGAGTCGCGTGGCTTCCTCGAGGGCAGCGGCAACGAGCCCGGTCATTTCGTGATCGAGAAGGCGTTCGTCGAGCGCTGAGCCGCGAACCGTCCGATCCTGGACGTCGTCAAAGAGCGCCTCGACGCAATCGGGGCGCTCTTTTTGTTGGCAATATCCTCCTTGCACGCGTGGAACTGGCTGTGCGATTTTCACGCGCAGAACCGGACCCTCAGACGTCCGGCGCGAAGGGAGGGGAGTTGGATTGCCCGAACGGCGGCCATCCCCGTGACAGCAAGGGGAACGGCCATGGATTCCATCGTTCGCAGGCAAACGCTCGGTGACCTCCTGCGGCGGGGCGCGGCGCGCACGCCGGGCAAGACCGCCGTCATCTGCGGCGAGACCAGCTGGACCTATGCCGAGTTCAACGCCATCGTTGACCGCCTCGCGGCCGGCCTCGCCGCCCGCGGCGTCGTCAAGGGCGAGCGCGTCGCCATCCTCGCCCGAAATTCGCATGCATTTGCCGCCCTGCGCTTCGCGCTGGCGCGGCTCGGGGCCGTGCTGGTGCCGATCAACTTCATGCTGAAGCCGGAGGAGGTTGCCTACATCCTCAAGCATGCCGGCGCGCGGATGCTGGCCACCGACAGCGGCTTTGCCGGAGTGGCGCGCGACGCCAAGGCGCTGGCGCCGGCCGTGGAGCAGCTCATTTGGCTGCCGTCGGAAGAGCCCAGTGAGCGGCAGACGGATATGATCGATTTCGCCGATCTTGCCTCGTCCAAGGCGCAAGTGCCGGCCGTCGAGATTGCCGGCAGCGACGTCGCGCAGATCGTCTACACCTCCGGCACGGAGTCGCTGCCGAAAGGCGCGATGCTGACCCATGACGCGGTCATCTGGCAGTATGTCAGCTGCGTGGTCGATGCCGGCATCGCCGCCGAGGACGTGACGCTGCATGCACTGCCGCTCTATCACTGCGCGCAGCTCGATGTGTTCTTCGGTCCCTCGATCTATGTCGGCGCCACCAACATCATCACCGCATTCCCGACACCGGACAATCTGCTGCCGCTGATCGCGAAGTACCGCATCACCTCGTTCTTCGCGCCGCCGACCGTGTGGATCTCGATCCTGCGCTCGCCGCTGTTCGAGACCACCGACGTCTCGACCTTGCGCAAAGGCTATTATGGCGCATCGATCATGCCGGTCGAGGTGTTGCGCGAGCTGGCGCAGCGGCTGCCGAAGGTGCGCTTGTGGAATCTGTATGGCCAGACGGAGATCGCCCCGCTGGCGACGATGCTCGGTCCTGAGGACCAGCTGCGTAAGCCCGGCTCTTGCGGCCGCGCCGTACTCAATGTCGAGACCCGGGTCGTCGATGACGACATGAACGACGTCGCGCCAGGCGAGGTCGGCGAGGTCGTGCACCGCTCGCCGCATCTGATGCTCGGTTATTTCCACGACGACGAGCGTACCGCGGCGGCCTTCCAGGGCGGCTGGTTCCACTCCGGCGATCTCGCGACCATCGACGAGGAAGGCTACATCACCATCGTCGACCGCAAGAAGGACATGATCAAGACCGGCGGCGAGAACGTCGCCAGCCGCGAGGTCGAGGAGGCGCTGTATCTGATCCCGGAAGTGTCGGAGGTCGCCGTCGTCGGCCTGCCGCATCCACGCTGGGTCGAGGCCGTGGTTGCGATGGTGGTGGTGAAGTCGGGCTGCGATCTGACGGAAGAGGCGGTGCTGAAGCAGGCATCGGCCAAGCTTGCGACCTTCAAGACGCCGAAGCGGGTCGTGTTCGTTGATGCGCTGCCGAAAAATCCAAGCGGCAAGCTGCTGAAGCGGCAGTTGCGCGAAGCCCATGCCGGGCTGTTCGCCGAGGGGTAAGCGGCTGCCGCCTCAAATCGCCGGCTGCCCTGTCCGCGTCTCGGGAGGCCGGTCCGGCGCGGCGGACCGATACCGCAGCGCCGCAGCGGGTGGCCTGCGGCTGTCGACGTCGTGATCAGAGCGGCGGCCGATCGCGCGTGCTTGTGTAACGAATGTTTCGCGATACGCGTAGTATCGTGATGATCGACCTTTCGCGAGCCGCCCTGAGGCCTCCCCATGGATACGCTGCTGCTTCCGTTCTCACCGCGCTATATCGTGCTGACGATCTGTGCTTCGGCGACGGCGCTGCTGCTCATTCTCGGCGTCTACGACCGCAAGATCCTCGATCTTGTCCTCATTCCCCTGCTGATCTTCGGTGCGCTGACGCTGCTCGGCGTGCGCGATCTCTTGCAGAGCAGTCACGCCGTCCTGCGCAATTATCCGATTTCAGCACATCTGCGTTTCCTGCTCGAAGAGATCCGGCCGGAGATGCGGCAGTATTTCTTCGAGAGCGAGAAGGACGGCATGCCGTTCTCGCGCGACACCCGCGCGGTGGTCTATCAGCGCGCCAAGATGGTGCTCGACAAGCGGCCGTTCGGCACCCAGGAAGACGTCTATCGCGAGGGCTATGAGTGGATGCATCACTCGGTGGCCCCCAAGCCGCGTGCCGAGGAGAAATACCGCATCACCATCGGCGGGCCTGATTGTGCCAAGCCGTATTCGGCCTCCGTCTTCAACATCTCGGCGATGAGCTTCGGCGCCTTGAGCCCGAACGCGGTGCGCGCGCTGAACGGCGGCGCCAAGCGCGGCGGCTTTGCGCATGATACCGGCGAAGGCGGCTTCAGTCCGTATCACGCCGAAATGGGCGGGGACATCATCTGGGAAATCGGCTCCGGCTATTTCGGCTGCCGGCATCGCGACGGCAGCTTCGATCCCGACGCCTTCGCGCGGGTTGCGGCGACCGAGCAGATCAAGATGGTCGAGCTCAAGGTCAGCCAGGGCGCCAAGCCCGGCCATGGCGGCGTGCTGCCGGCGGCGAAGGTGTCGGAGGAAATCTCCAAGATCCGCGGCGTCGCCATGGGCGAGGACTGCATCTCGCCCCCAGCGCATCGCGCCTTCTCGACGCCGATCGGCATGATGCAGTTCATCGGCGAGATGCGGCGGCTGTCGGGCGGCAAGCCGGCCGGCTTCAAGCTGTGCATCGGCCACCCCTGGGAATTCCTCGCGATCTGCAAGGCGATGCTCGAGACCGGCATCTATCCGGATTTCATCGTCGTCGACGGCAATGAGGGCGGTACCGGTGCGGCGCCGCTGGAGTTCATGGACCATCTGGGCATGCCGATGCGCGAGGGCGTCAACTTCGTGCACAATGCGCTGATCGGGCTGAATGTGCGCGACCGCATCAAGATCGGCGCCTCCGGCAAGGTCGCCACCGCGTTCGATATGGCGCGGGCGATGTCGATCGGCGCCGACTGGTGCAATTCCGCCCGCGGCTTCATGTTCGCGCTCGGCTGCATCCAGTCGCTGAGCTGCCACACCGACCGCTGTCCGACCGGCGTCGCGACGCAGGATCCGACGCGGGCCCGCGCGCTGGTCGTGCCGCACAAGGTCGATCGCGTCTACAACTATCATCATGCGACCCTGCATGCGCTGGCCGAACTGCTCGCTGCCGCCGGCCTTGAACATCCGCAGGACCTGCGCCCGATCCATTTCTCGCAGCGGACCTCGACCACGGAGGTCGCCTCGTTTGCCAAGCTCTATCCGTCACTACGCCCAGGCGAACTGCTCGACGGCACCCAGGATGTCCGCTTCCGCGACGCCTGGGCGATGGCGCGTCCGGACACGTTCGCGGCGGTGCAGTGAGGCGCCTCGCGCGATCTTTTTTGGGAACCTCCGGGCTCGAATTCCATCTAAGCCAGGTGTGCTCAGCTGGGATGATCGACAATGCCTTGGACCACCACAGCCTCTGCGGTGCCGAGCGGCGAGGATGACCTGATCCGACGGGCGAGAGCCCGCGACGAGGCCGCCATTCGAGCCATCCTGCAGGCCAACAACCGCCGCCTGTTCCGGATCGCCCGCGGAATTTTGCGCAATGACAGCGAGGCGGAGGATGTCGTGCAGGACACCTATGTCCGTGCGCTCACCCATCTCGGCGAGTTTCGCGGCCAGTCCAGCCTGTCGACGTGGCTGGTTCGGATTGCGATGAACGAGGCGATGGGGCGCCTGCGTGGAGCGCGGCCGGCCTTGCCATTGGACGAGCAGCGAGAGGACAAGTCGGGCGCCGAGGTGATCGAATTCCGCGCAACATCGAGCGATCCGGAGAAGTCCGTGGCGCAGCGCCAGATCCAGGCCGTCGTCGAGCAGGCCATCGATGATTTGTCCGAGCCGTTTCGCCTCGTGTTCATCGCCCGGGTCATCGAGGAGATGAGCATCGACGAGACGGCGGACCTGCTCGGATTGAAGCCCGAGACCGTCAAGACGCGCCTGCATCGTGCCCGCGGTATGCTGCGCGAGAACGTCGAGAAGGAAATCGGCCCCGTCCTTCTGGACGCGTTTCCCTTTGCCGGACAGCGCTGCGAGCGGCTGACGGATGCCGTGCTCCGGCGTCTGGGACTTTCGACCTGAAGATTCTCGGGAACGCCGGCGGAGATTTTTCATCCAATCGCTGTGCAGCCATTCACCCGCCGGCGACGAGATCCGGCGGCACAGGAGATTGAAGCCATGTTCAAGCGTATCGGCACGACTATCGTCATGCTCTGCCTCACGAGCAGCGTCGGGCTGTCCCAAGGCGCCAAGCTCAGCGATCCGCAGATTGCGCATATCGCCTACACGGCCGGTGAAATCGACATCAAGGCGGCGAAGCAGGCGTTGGGCAAGGCCAGCAGCAAGGAAGTCAAGGAGTTCGCGCAAGGCATGGTGCGCGATCACGAGGCGGTCAACATGCAGGCCCTCGCGCTCGTCAAGAAGCTGAAGGTCACGCCTGAAGACAACGACACCAGCCGCGCGCTGTCGAAACAGGCCAGCGAGATGCTCGACGAACTGGGCAAGCTCAAGGGTGCCGCATTCGACAAGGCCTATATCACCAACGAGGTCGCCTACCATAAGACGGTGAACGGTGCGCTGGACACGCAGCTCATTCCGTCGGCAAGCAACCCCGAGCTGAAGGAGCTTCTGCAGGCCGGCCTAAAGCTGTTTCAGGGACACGAGCAGCATGCCGAGCATGTCGCGGCGGATCTGAAGTAGGATCAGCCCATGTTTCCCGAGCGTATTGCTCTCCTGAGTGTGGTCGTGCTCGGCCTGATCGTTCCGGCGCGCGCGGCCTCGATCCGGATTACGATAGACAAGCTCGTGTTCTCGCCGACCATGGCTTTGGCCAAGGTCGGCGACACAGTCGAATGGATCAACAAGGATGCGCTGACCCATACGGCGACGGCGCAGAATGGCAATTTTGACGTCACTCTGCCGCCCAGCAAGACAGTCAGCTCGGTGCTCAAGAAGGCAGGCACGGTCGACTACTATTGCCGCTTTCACCCGAACATGAAAGCGACCCTGACCATCGCGCCGTGACGCCGCAAGGCTCAATGCGGATTTTCCAGGCTGAACGTCTCGGACTGCTCGTCATAGGCGAACAGCTCGGCGTAGCGCCCCCAGGAGACGATGGTCTGCAGGGTCTCGTCGGCATATTGCTCGGACATGTAGTCCTCGAGCTCGATGCGGAAGCGCGCGGCGGGGGCGGCGTGCGAGGGGCGATCGTCGAGCACGCGACGGATCAGGCCCATCAGCGGCACGTTCTCCATCAGATGCGCCGCGAACAGCTTCTTGCGCTCGTCGGTCTCGAGATGCGCGAAGCGCTGGCCGGCCTCCGTCAGGGTCAGGTCGCCCTCGCTGAGATGGGCGAAGCGCAACAGCTGCAACGCCTCGGCCAGCGGAAAGATCTCGTCGACCTCGAGCTGCAGATGTCCGGCGAGCACCGGCAGATCGGCGTGGCCATTATAGGGTTCGCCGGCCAGCGCCTCGATCAGGCCGGAGATCGAGTTGGAGGAGACATGGCTGAGCACCATGCCGACGCCGGCGTTCGCGGTGCTCGGCAGCTTCGGCTCGGGCCGCTGCGTCATGCGGGCATAGAGGCTGTCGACCAGCTGGCGGAATGCCGGGTCGAGCCGGTTGCGCGGATGCGGCAGGTCGACCTTGAACTCGGCGGCGACGCGGCCGGGATTGGAGGAGAACACCAGGATGCGGTCGCACATCAGCACCGCCTCCTCGATGTTGTGCGTCACCATCAGCACCGATTTGATCGGCAGCCGTCCGTCGATCCAGAGATCGACGAGGTCGGTGCGCAGGGTCTCGGCGGTCAGCACGTCGAGCGCGGAGAACGGCTCGTCCATCAGCAGCAGGTCGGGATGCACGACCAGCGCGCGGGCGAAGCCGACGCGCTGGCGCATGCCGCCGGAGAGCTCCTTCGGGAAGGCGGATTCGAAGCCGTCGAGACCGATCAGGTCGATCGCCGCCAGCGCGCGCTTGCGCCGCTCGGCGCTGTCGATACCGAGCGCCTCGAGGCCGAGTTCGACATTCTGCAGCACGGTCAGCCAGGGAAACAGCGCGAAGGATTGAAACACCATGGCGACACCGCGCGGCGGGCCCGCGATCGTTTCGCCGCGGCATGTCGCTTGGCCCGAGGAGGGCGACACCAACCCGGCGATGATCCGCAGCAGGGTCGATTTGCCCGACCCGGAGCGTCCGAGCAGACCGACGATCTCGCCGGCGCGGATCGTCAGATCGACCTTCTCCAGCACGATGAGATCCTCGCCGCTGCCCTTTGGAAACAGCCGGCTGACGCTCTTGATCTCGATCAGCGATGTTTCTTTGACCTGGTCGCGCATGAACATCTCTCCCGGTCAGCCGAGCCGCAGCCGGCGTTCGCCGAAGGCATAGAGCGGCCGCCACAGCAGCCGGTTGAACAGAGTGACGAGAATGCACATCACGGCGATGCCGAGCACGACGCGCGGGAAATCGCCGCGCTCGGTCGCAGCCGCAATATAGGCGCCGAGCCCCGAGGCGGTGAGATGAGTGTCGCCCCAGCTCGCGACCTCGGCGACGATCGCCGCGTTCCACGAGCCGCCGGAGGCGGTGATTGCACCCGTGATGTAATAGGGGAAGACGCCCGGCAGCACGACCTTGAACCACCAGCGCCAGCCGGTGAGGTGCAGGCTCGCCGCGGCCTCGCGCAGGTCGGTCGGGAAGGCGCTGGCGCCGGCGATGACGTTGAACAGAATGTACCACTGCGTGCCCAGGATCATCAGCGGGCTCAGCCAGACATTGGCATTGAGACCGTAGCGCACGATCAGCACGACGAAGACCGGGAAGGCGAGATTGGCCGGGAAAGCCGCGAGGAATTGCGCCAGCGGCTGGATGCGCTCGGCGAGCTTCGGCCGCAGTCCGATCCAGACACCGACGGGAACCCAGATCAGCGAGGCCAGCGCGATCAGCACGGCGACGCGGATCAGCGTGATCAAGCCGTAGCCGGTCGCGCTGAGGACGTCGGAGGGCGCCAGGGTCGCCGAGAGGTAGAGATAGGTCTTCCAGCCGGCATAGGCGCAGCCGATCACCACGACCGCGAGCCAGAGGCCGTCGACAAGCTGCGACGGCGGCGCGCGGCGCACCGGTCCGCTCCACGCCGTCGGCCAGTTGAGGCGCAGGTTGGAGAACGCGCGATTGAGCGCTGCGAAAGGTACGGACAGCTTGCGCAATGCGCGCGTGCGCCGGAACAGATCGAGCATCCACGAACTCGGCGGATCGCCGGAGGCGGTCTGCTCGAAGCGGAATTTGTCGGCCCAGGCCACGATCGGGCGGAACAGCAGCTGGTCATAGGCGGTGATGACCAGCAGCATGGTCAATAGCGCAGCGCCGATCGCGGCGAGGTCCTTCTGCTGAATCGCCAGCGCGACATAGGAGCCGATGCCGGGCAGCGTGACGGTGGTGTTGCCGACGGTGATCGCCTCCGACGCCACGACGAAGAACCAGCCGCCGGACATCGACATCATCGCATTCCAGATCAGGCCCGGCATCGCATAGGGCACGTCGAGCCGCCAGAACCGCTGCCAGCCGGAGAGGTGGAAGCTGCGCGTGGCCTCCTCGAGATCCTTCGGCACGTTGCGCATCGACTGGTACATGCTGAAGGTCATGTTCCAGGCCTGGCTGGTGAAGATCGCGAAGACGCAGGCAAGCTCCGCGCCCAGCACCTTCCCCGGGAACAGGTTCATGAAGAACACGACGGTGAAGGTCAGGAAGCCGAGGATCGGCACCGATTGCAGGATGTCGAGCAGCGGGATCAGCACGATCTCGGCGCGCCGGCTCTTGGCCGCCAGCGCGGCGTAGACGAAGGTGAAGACCAGCGAGCAGGTGATGGCCAGCAGCATGCGCAAGGTGGTGCGCAGCGCGTAGAGCGGCAGGTTGGACGGGTCGAGCGAGACCGGGGCGGTGTCCAGCGCCGACAACGGCTGCGTGGTCTGCTCGCCGCCATAGACGATCAGCACCATCGCGCCGACCACGATGATCAGCGCGACCACGTCCCAGATGTTGGGGCGCACGGTCTCTCGCAGCACGGCCGTCCGAAAATCCTGGAGCATCATCTGCGTGTCTCGTGTCGTCCCGCAACCATCGGCGGTGGCTGCGGGGGTCTCCTTGTGATGGCGCTGAGAGCTGGTTCGAGCCGGCGGATCTGCCAGCCGAATCCGCACCCTAAGTGCGCTGTGTGATGGTTTGATTGCAAGCGGGGACCGCCGGAACTGGCCCCCTGTGCCGGCCTATCAAAGGATACGCCGGCCGCATCTTCACGTTCCCGCGACGTCGGATATCCTGGTCATGCACGGTCGTCGACCCTAACCCCGGCAGACAGCGCGTCAGTTGCGAAACGCGCTACCCCACATTCGGCTCGCCGCCGTCCGCTGCCAGCTTCGTGGCCAGGATCTTGTCGATGCGGCGGCCGTCGAGGTCGACGATCTCGAAGCGCCAGCCGTCCAGTTCAAAACTCTGGCCGACCTCCGGCACGCTGCCGAAGTGCTGCAGCACCAGGCCGGCCACGGTGTGATAGCCGCGATGCGGCGGCACCTCGATCGCGAGCAGATCGGCGAACTCGTCGAGCGGCATCCAGCCGGAGACCAGCAGCGAGCCGTCGTCGCGCCGGACACAGGCCGGCTCAGGGGGGCCTTCCTCGGAAGAGAAGGCGCCGACGATGGATTCCAGAATGTCCGCCGCCGTCACGACCCCCTCGAACGCGCCGTACTCGTCATGCACCAGCCCCATATGCACGGGGGCGACCTTGAGAATCGCAATGACGTCGCGGGCGTCGACCGTCGAGGGAATGATCGGCACCTCGCGCACCAGGCTGCGCAGATCCGGCGTCTCGTCACGCAGATAGGCGGCCAGCAGGTCCTTGGCCTGCAGGACGCCGATCGGACGGTCGCGCTCGCCGTCGGACACGGGTAGCCGAGAATGCGGGCTCCGGGCGAGCAATTCGCGGATCGCCTTGGGATCATCGTTGAGATCGACGACATCGACCTCCGGGCGCGGCGTCATGATGGCGCCGACCGGGCGGTCGCCGAGCCGCATGACACCGGCGATCATCTCCTTCTCGCCGGGCTCGAGCACGCCGGCGGTCTCGGCCTCGCGCACCAGATGGTGAATCTCCGCTTCCGAGACTTTTTCCTCGGCCTCGCCAGACCGGCCGAGCAGCGCCAGGATCAGCTTGCCGGACATATCCAGCAGCACCACCAGCGGCAGCGACACCTTTGCGAGCACCTGCATCGCGGGCGCGACGCGCACCGCAATCGCTTCGGGATCGCGCAGCGCCAGCTGCTTCGGCACCAGCTCGCCGACGATCAGGGTCGCATAGGTGATGATGGTGACGACCAGGCCGACGCCGACGATATCGGCGACAGATGCGGACAGTCCGAGCTCCAGCAGCCATTGCGCCAGGCGCTGGCCGAGCGTCGCGCCGGAGAACGCGCCCGAGAGCACGCCGACCAGGGTGATGCCGATCTGGACGGTCGACAGGAAGCGGCCGGGATCGGACGCCAGCGCCAGCGCCCGCCGTGCGCCACCGATGCCCTTTTCGGCCAGCATCGCCAGCCGGGCTGGCCGCGACGACACGATCGCGAGTTCAGACATCGACAACAGGCCGTTGACGACGATGAGGACGACGATGATGGCGAGTTCGGCTGAGAGCATTGCGACCTGGTGTGGCGCCCGGAGGGGCGGGAATGGAAACAGGTCCTAGCATATGGGGATGGCAGGCGCCCATTGCCTGTGCGGTGGCCGCATGGCGGCCTGCGGCGGCGGTCGACTTGGCAGGACAGGCACCGGTGGGGCCTAAACCCCGCTGTTATCCCGGGCAAGCGTTTGGCGGCACCCCGCCGAAGCTGGTGCGCCGGGCAGGGCTGGCCCGGGATGACGGCGATTGTGGAGCGCGCGGTGTGGCTCGTACCGGCATCCAGATGCTGAGTGCCGCACCGTGCGAGCAGGCTGGCCTCAGAAATCCCCGTGCAGCCGTCCCGAGAAGATCGAGACCGGGCCGCGGTCGGCGTTGTAGGCGGGGTTGTTGACGAACTGATAGTCGGCCGTGAAGGTCAGGTACTTGTTGATCGAGTAAGCGTAGTAGGCCTCGATGATGCTCTCGCGGCGATAGTTCAATGCGCCGTCGCCGATCAGCGGGCCCAGGCCGCCTGCGGCAAGGAAGGCGCGGTGGTCGCGCGACAGGCCGTTGGTCACACCGGCGAGGCCGATCGTGTCGTCGGGGCGGCCCCAGCGGTTGCCCTTGATCGAGGCGCCGAGCGACAGGCTGTTGTCGATGTCGGTGAAGGCCATGATCTCGGTCTTGCCGTCGTTCCAGCTCCAGCGGCCGAACAGGCCGAACTCGTCCGATAGCGCCTGGTCGAAGCTGACGACATAGCCATATTTGCTGCGGCCGCGGCGGGTCTGGCTGATGTCGGCATTGAGCGCGGGATTGTCGAGCGTTTCGCGATAGCTGCCGGAGAACACGCTGTTGAACCAGCCGATGGTGCGCAGATGCCCTGGCTGCGAGAACAACTGATAGCGCATCTCCAGCTCGACGACGTAGCTGCCGCGGCGGAAGACGTTCATGTCGAAATTGTTCGAGTTCGAGACCGCGTCCATCAGGAAGTAGCCGGAGCGCAGCGCCCAGCTCTTCTGGTTCAGCTCGGCGGTCGCGCCATAGGTCAGGCCGAGCTTGTCGGCCGCATAGTCGAACGCGCCGGGCGCCCAGATCGACCAGTTCATGAAGTCCTTGCGCGCGTCCTTGGCGTAGGCGTTGCCGTCGAACACGTCGAGCACGGGGAATTTGCCGATCTGCAAGGTGAGCCGCGACACGTCCTGCTTGCCGGAGAGCTGCAACTGGCCGGAGCCGAGCTGCTCCTGCTCGCCGCCGAAGCCGAAGGTCTGGCGCAGGAAAAGCCGCGAGGTGTTGTAGTGCGGATAGGGAAAGTCAGACTTCTGCGCCTCGCCATTGGCGAAGCCGCCAAGCCCGACCGTGTTGCTGAGGCCGAAGCCCTGCAGCAGTTCGGGATTGTAATAGACCTCGCCGCCGTCCCACAGCCGCGCATTGATGAACAGGCTGTTGCTCCAGGTTTCCTGGAACTGGCGTGCCGGGGTCAGGCTGTTGGTGCCGGTGTAGGGAGCACGAAACGACGGATATCCCTGGCCGATGACGGTGGCCTGGCCATGGATCTCCCAGCGATCCGACTCTGGATCGGACGGATCGCTCTTGAGCTTGAGATCCGGGCCGTCTGCAAAATCGAGCTTGCGGTTGAGCCCGACGCGCAAGGTCTGAAATTCGAGCGTGGAAGTGTAGCTGGCGCCGTTGGAGAAGCGCACGCCGCCGTTCTCGAACTGGCTGTAGAGATATTCCAGCCGCCAGCTCCAATGCGGCGCGAGGCGCGCTCGATGCCGGCGCCGGCCGTCCAGCCGACCCGCGTCGTCAGCAGCTTCTCGTCGCCCGCCGCCGTCGTGTTGATGAAGCGGCCCCCGGTCCATGCAAGGCCGCCGGTGGCATAGACCAGCCAGTCGCCCTGGGCGTAGCCGATCCGGCCGCGTGCCGATGCGACATAATCCCACAGCTCGGACACGCTCGATCCCGGCCTGTTCAGCATTGCGACGGTGTGGTTGGAGGTCAGCGAGTTCGGGAAGCTGAAGTCGCCTTCGAATCCGAGCAGCAGGCCGGAGCGGGTCACCCAGTTGTAGCCGGCCTGCACGCCGCCGGTGAGGCCGCTGAACCGGCTGCCCGCGCCTGCTCCGCCGATCGGATCAATCAGGGAGGCCTGGGCATGGTCACGCGTGTAGCCGGCGTGCGCGCCGACATAGATCCCGCTCCAGTCGAACACGGTCTGCGCCATCCGCGCCTTGACCGGGAGATCGGCGGCGGCAGCCGGCGCTGCCAACGGACCAAGCGCGGCAATGGTGCCGGCCAGGACCATGTCCCAGGTGCGGTTCGAGCGAATCATGGTGGCAGAGTCCCCAAAGCAAAGCTCACGGCGCGAGCCGATTCAGAACCCCATTGCCCGCGCACAGTCACGAGAAGATTACGAAGTCGCCCATGATCGACCGGAAATGTGGATGACCAGGGGCGATTTGTGGATCATCTTTATTGCGATTAATTTGCAAAAGCAAGATCGCGGTGAACGTTCGGGCGTCTTCCCTTGGGGCTGTCTGTATTGGGGCTGTCTGTAAAAGAAGCAGCCCGTCCGGGGCGGCCGGACGGGCTGTCAAAACATCTAATCGGCCGATGAGGATCGGCGGCGGGGCCAGGGGAAGAGAGGGACAGGCTGCTCCGCCAATGGTGGCCGTCACTCCAGGACCATCAATAGCGGCAGGTCCGGACGCGACCGACATACTGGCCGTAGACGTCGTATTGCGGCACCCAGCGGCAATAGCGATAGCCGCCGTAGTAAGGGCCCTCGTTGCTGGCGGCGATAGCGCTGCCGACGACAGCGGCTCCGACGAGGCCGGCGCCGACGCCCCAGCCCCAGTGATGAAAGCCGTGAGCCTCGGCAGGGGTGGAGGTCGCTGCGACACTGCCGGTGACGGCGAGCGTGGCAAGCGCGAGGGCGGTAATCCTGGTCCTGATCGACATGATGAAAGCTCCTGTTTTGCGTTGGAGCGGCCGGTAGCCGGCCGCTTGCACAATTGGACGGAGGCTTCTCGAAAGCGGTTCGAATCGCCCGATCGCCATCGGGGCGCGCGGAAAATTTGTGATGCCGCTGAAGGGGTTGGGAGAAGTTCAAAGACGTGCAAGCGGGCCGGCGGCAAGCCTGTTCACGTCGAAGTGTCCGACCTCCTCCAGCAGCGTGCAGAACGCGCGTGCGCCGTGTGCGAGCACGCGCTCGCCCTTTTCGGCCGAGGCCTGCGTGGCGTCGCCGACCGCACCGCTCGCATTGAGATCCTGCGTCTGCCAGGCGAGCGGTGCCGGCCGCTGCGTCGACAAGACGCGATAGGTCTTTTCCATCTCGGCAGCCGACGATGCGAAATCGGCGATGGCTTCACTTCGTACCAGCTCCGGATGGCAGGCGAGCATGATCGAGGTTTCGACCGCGCCGCCATGGATGCCGTGGCGCATCTCGTCGGCAGAAAACAGGCCGTCGGGGACGCCGAAGCGCGACCATGACGTCGTCACCACCAGCATGCGATGGACGGCGCGCAGTTCCTGGGCGACCAGGGTCATCGCGGCGCTGTTGCCGCCATGGCTGGTGACGATCACCAGCTTGCGGAGGCCGGCGCGCGCGACGCTGTCGCCGATCGCCCGCCAGCTCTGCAGCGCGATCTCGGTCGGTACGGTCAGCGTGCCCGGATAATCGATATGCTCGGTCGAGATGCCGACCGGCTGCACCGGCAGGATCGTCACCGGCAGCGTTGCCGGCAGCAACGTGCGGACTCGGGCAAGATAGGCGCTCGCAATGTAGACATCCGTGCCCAGGGGAAGATGCGGCCCATGCTGCTCGGTGGCGGCCAGCGGCAGCACCGCGATCCAGCGCGCCGCCTCGGGCGTTCCCGAGGTGGACGTTCCGAAAGCGGGCCAATGTAGCTCGGTCCAGTCGCGGGGCAGGGTCATCGCGCGGGCAGTTTCCTTCGTCCGTCGGGCAGGGTAGTTATCACGTGACCAATCTTAGCATGTTCAGCCTGAAAGAACCGGGGAGACCAGACATGGCGCAGGCGCTTCTGTCGCGAACGTTAATGGCGGCATGGCTGGTCGCGGGCGCGATGGTCGGGGCCGTCCAGGCCCAGACCCTCGACAAGGTCTCGTTCGGCACCAATTGGGTGGCCGAGGCCGAGCATGGCGGCTTCTTCCAGGCGGTCGCCGACGGCACCTACAAGCGCTACGGCCTCGACGTGACCATCGTGCCCGGCGGTCCCAACGAGAACAACCGGATGCTGCTGATTTCCGGCAAGATCGAGTTCTTCATGGCGGCGAACACGCTGATGGCGTTCGATGCGGTCGCCAACAACGTGCCGGTGGTGTCGATCGCGGCGATGTTCCAGAAGGACCCGCAGGTGTTCCTGACGCATCCGGAGTCCAAGATCACCAAGCTGGACGAACTGAAGCCGCTGACCCTGTTCGTCTCCAAGGAGGGCATTTCCAGCTATTATCAATGGCTGAAGTCGGAATACGGCTTCTCCGAGAAGAACGTCCGGCCCTATACCTTCAATCCACAGCCTTTCATCGCCACCGCCCAGAGCGCGATGCAGGGCTATGTCACGTCGGAGCCGTTCGCGGTCGAGCGCGCTGCAGGCTTCAAGCCGGGCGTGATCCTGCTCGCCGATTACGGCTTCAACACCTATTCGACCTTGATCGAGACGCGGCGCGACCTGATCGAGAGCAAGCCGGACCTGGTCCAGCGCTTCGTCGATGCCTCGATCATCGGCTGGTACAATTACATCTATGGCGACAACTCTGCAGGCAATGCGCTGATCAAGAAGATGAACCCGGAGATGACCGACGACCTGCTGGCCTATTCGGTTGCCAAGATGAAAGAGTACGGCATCGTCGATTCCGGCGACAGCGTGGAGAAGGGCATCGGCGCCATGACCGAGGAGCGCATCACCAGCTTCTTCGACAAGATGGTCCGGGCGGGCGTGGTCAAGCCGACCGTCGATTATCGCAAATCCTACACCTTGCGTTTCGTCAACAAGGGCGTCGGCGTCGATCTCCGGCCGAAGAAGTAGGACGCGTGACCGGCGCTTTCAGCAGATGAGCTCGTCCCCTTCGCCCGAGCGTGCCGCCGATGTCGCGGTGCGCCTGCGCGGCGTAACCAAGATCTATGAGTCCGGCGTCGCTGCGCTCGGGCCGATTGATCTTTCGATCGGCAGGGGCGAGTTCGTCTCGCTGCTCGGCCCGTCCGGCTGCGGCAAGTCGACGGCGCTGCGGCTGATCGCGGGATTGGCCAGCCCGAGCAGCGGCACGCTCGACATTGCCGCGGCGTCCTCGGCACCCCGCCCCGGCCATCGCATCGGCTTCGTGTTCCAGGAGCCGACGCTGATGCCCTGGACCAGCGTGCGCGACAATGTCGGTCTGCCGCTGAAGCTTGCCCATGTGCCGGCGGCCGAGGCGCGAACGGGCATCGATGCGGCGCTGGCGCAGGTCGGCCTGTCCGACTTTGCCGATGCCTTTCCGCGCGAATTGTCCGGCGGCATGAAGATGCGGGCGTCGCTGGCGCGGGCGCTGGTGACGCGGCCGGACATTCTCTTGATGGACGAGCCGTTCGCGGCGCTCGACGAGATCACGCGTTTCCGCCTCAATAACGACCTGCTGGCGCTATGGCGCAGCCTCAGCATGACCGTGTTGTTCGTCACCCATTCGGTGTTCGAGTCGGTCTATCTGTCGCAGCGCGTGCTGGTGATGACGGCGCGGCCGGGCCGGCTCAGTGCCGAGATCAAGATCGACGCCGATGCGCCGCGGGATGATGCGTTCCGCGCATCCGCCGCTTATGCCGGCTATTGCCGCCGCGTCTCGGATGCCCTGGCGCCGGCCTATACCGGAGTGCATGCGCTGTGACCGGCCCCCGTGAGCGAGGCGCATTCGTCTCCGGTGCGCGGCTGGCGAGCCTGGCCGTTCCGGCTGTCGTCTTCGTTGCGGCGCTGACGGCGTGGGAGGTGGTGGTGCGCCTCAATGGGATCCAGCCTTATGTGCTGCCGGGACCGCTGTTGGTGTTGAAGACGCTGGTCAGCGACTGGGACATACTGGCGCAGTCGCTGCTGACCACGCTCATCACGACGCTGGAAGGTTTCATCGCCGCAGCCCTTGGCGGCATCGCGCTGGCGCTGCTCTTCAATCAGTCGCGCTGGCTGGAATGGGCGCTGTTTCCCTACGCCGTTGTGCTGCAGGTGACGCCCGTGATCGCGATTGCGCCGCTGCTGCTGATCTATCTGCCGCAGCAGACGGCGGTGGTGACCTGCGCCTGGATCGTCGGCTTTTTTCCAGTGCTGTCCAACACCGCGCTCGGGCTCAACTCGGTCGACCGCAATCTCGCCGGTCTGTTCCAATTGTATGGCGCCTCGCGCTGGCAGACCTTGCGCTATCTGAAGCTGCCCGCCGCCTTGCCCTATATTCTCGGTGGGCTGCGCATCGCCGGTGGCCTGTCGCTGATCGGTGCCGTCGTCGCCGAGATCGCCGCGGGCAGCGCCGGTGCCGGCTCGGGCCTTGCCTATCGCATCGCGGAATCGGGTTACCGACTCAACATCCCCCGCATGTTCGCAGCGCTGGTGCTGCTGTCGGTCGCCGGGATTGTCATCTATGGCTTGCTGGCGCTAGTTTCCCACCTCGTTTTGCGGCGCTGGCATGAGAGCGCGCTTGGAAAGGACAGCTGATGGCGGCCACTTCGTCTGACAAGATCGATGTTCTGATCTATGGGCCGCTGCGGCCGATCCTGGAGAAAGGGTTCCCGGACAGCTTCAACGTGCACCATGCGACGACGCAGGCCGATCTCGAAGCGCTGCCGGCGGAGGTGAAGGGCCGGATCCGCGGCGTCGCCGTGACCTTCCACACCGTGAAGACCGATGCCGCCGTGATGGCCTCGCTGCCCAGGCTGGAGATCATCGCGAGCTTCGGCGTCGGCTACGATCACATCGCAGCCGCCCACGCCGGTCAGCACGGCATCGTTGTCACCAACACGCCGGACGTGCTGACCGAGGAGGTCGCCGACGTCGCGCTCGGCCTGCTGATCGCGACCTGCCGCGAGTTCATCAAGGCCGACCGCTTCGTGCGCTCGGGCGAATGGACGTCAAAGCCGTATCCGCTCAGCGTCGGCTCGCTGCGCGACCGCACCGTCGGCATGGTCGGCATGGGTCGCATCGGCCAGGCGATCGCGCGCCGGCTCGAAGCCTCGCTGGTGCCCGTCGTCTATCATTCGCGCAATGCCGCCGCCGGCGTCGCCAACAAGCACTATCCCGACCTGCTGCAGATGGCGAAGGACGTCGACACCCTGGTCGTGATCGTTCCCGGCGGCGCCAGCACCAACAAAATCGTCAATGCCGAGGTGCTGAAGGCGCTCGGACCGCGCGGCGTCGTCGTCAACGTCGCCCGCGGTTCGGTGATCGACGAGGCGGCGCTGGTCGATGCGCTGAAGTCCGGCACCATCCTGGCCGCCGGCCTCGACGTGTTCGAGAAGGAGCCGGCGGTCCCCGACGAGCTCAAGGCGATGGATAATGTCGTGCTGCTGCCACACATCGGCTCGGCTGCCATTGTAACCCGCAACGCGATGGATCAGTTGGTGGTCGACAACCTGAAGGTCTGGTTCGCCGGCAAGCCACCGCTGACGCCCGTTCCCGAAACGCCGGTGAAAGGCCGCTGATGAACCGAGCTCTCTCCTTGCTGATCGCGCTTTCGTCGTCGGTGGCTGTGATCCCTGCCGTTGCGCAGGATGCGACCAGCCTGAAGAAGGCGATGATCGGCCAGTGGGAGCTCGCGACCACCGAGCGCAGCAAGACCTGCGTTCTGACCTTGAAGCCCGACGCGGCGCCGCGCGGGCAGAAGCTCGAACTGGAGCCGGGCTGCGCCGCCGCGCTGCCCTTCACCAAGGACATCGCAGGCTGGACCGTGAAGGGGCTCGACATCGTCAGCCTGCAGTCCGCCAATGGCGAGGCGGTGATCGACTTCACCGAGGTCGAGTCCGGCATCTTCGAAGGCCTGCGCCAGGGCGAGGGTGTCTACATCCTGCAGAACCTGGCGGCGGCGCGATCGCTTGCCAAATCGATGGACCAGATGATCGGCGACTGGGCCATGGTGCGCGGCAATGGTGCCACGATCTGCAGCCTGGTGCTGACCAATAACGACGCCGGCAACGACAACTTTCAGGTGTTCGTGAAGCCGAAATGCGATTCCGCGATCGCGGCGTTTGCGCCGTCGCAGTGGCGGCTCGAGCACGGCCAGATGATGCTGATGTCGGATCGCGGCGAGACCTGGCGGTTCGAGGCCGACGACAATGCGCAATGGCGGCTGGTGCCGGACAGCGCCAATCCGCTCATCATGCTCAGGCAGTGAGGTCGACGCCCGGCGGGCGTTAACAATCGCGAAACCCGGGTTAACGATTCGTTGCGACTTGCTGTGCCGCTTGGAACGTGTCGTTTACAGATCTTGCGTCTGATGGTTGTCTCCGCGCTGGGAGCCAGCCATGCAAGCCGTGTTGCGCAGGTTCACCAATTCACTGCCGTCCTTCGACCTCAACGACAAGATTTCCGCCGCTGCGGCCGGCTTTGCCGTCCTTGTGATGTTGTCGACGCTGGGTGCGCTGTCCGCGCTCCGTGAGCAGCGCCTGTTCTACGACCGGCTCGAAGCCCTCGCCGCCGCATCGCGCAACATCGAGCGGGCCAATGCGACGATCTACGCCGTCGTCATGGAGTCGCGCGGCATCTACATGTCGGCCGATCGCAACGTGGCGCGGCGCTACGCTGATTCATTGCTCGCGAAACTCCGGCAACTGACCAAGATCGTCGAAGAGTGGGAAGCGCTGCTGCCTGCCGACGATGCCGCGACATTCGCGCCGTTCCGGCAGCGGATCGATCAATTCGTCGCCTTCCGCACCGAGATGGCGCGCCGTACCATCTCGGTCGGCTCATCCGCGGCGCGCGAGCTCGGCGACAATGACGAGAACCGCGCGGTGCGCACCGCGTTGAACGAGGACCTCGAAACATTGTCACAGCTCTACGCTGATCGCATCCGCGAACTCGGTGAGGCCGCCGACGCGCGCGGTATGGTGGCGTTCTATCTGGGTGGACTTGGCCTCCTCATCATCGTGCTGATTGCGGCTGCAGCGCTGGCGCTGCGCTGGGGCGTCCTGATGCCGCTTCTGGACATCGCCCGCGTGACCGATCGTATTGCTGCGGGACGGATCAAGCTGAAGATTCCGCATGCGCGGCGCCATGACGAGATCGGCCATGTCGCCCATGCCGTCGAGACGTATCAAGACAATGTATTCCGGCTGCAGGAACTTGAAGAGCATGAGATCGAGATCGAGCGGCAGCATGCCGTTATCCTGCGCCAGCACGAGCGGCTGGAGCAGGGCGCGCTCAGCAGCCAGCAGCGCCTGGATGCCGCCGTCGCCAACATGGCCCAGGGGCTGATCATGCTGGACAGCTTCTGTTATGTTCTGATGGTCAACGACCAGTATCGTGCGCTGTATGGCCTGCCCGCCTCGATCGCGCGTCCCGGCACGCATATGCGCGACATCCTTGCGCATCGCGCGCGGCAGGGGCTCCTGCGCGAAAAGCCGGCCGATTTTCTCGCCTCATTGCGCGAGCGCATCAGAGAGGGCAAGCCGGCGATCTCCGAGTTCGAGCTCGGCGACGGTCGCATCATCCGGGTCTGCGAGCGTCCGATGGATGGGGGCGGCTGGATCGCCACGCATGAGGACTTCACCACGCAGCGGCGCAATGAACGGATTCTGGCGCGCGCCGAATATTTCCTCGCTGCGCTGTTGGAAAACATCCCGCAGGCGGTCGTGGCGAAGGATGCACAATCGCTGCGCTATGTCTTCGTGAACCACGCGGCGGAAAAGCTGTTCGGTCTGCCGCGTGCGCAGATCATCGGCCGCGCCGCCCGCGAGCTGTTCCCCGAGCCCACAGGCGAGCTGCTGGAGAGCTTCGATCGCGCTCATCTCGATGAGGTCGGCGACGAGACGCCGAAGGCGCATAGCATCGACACGCCCGGCAATGGCAAGCGCGACGTGGTGGTCCGCCGGCTCCCGGTGACGGTCGGAGAGGGGCAGCCGAAATATCTCCTCAGCATCGTCGAGGATCATACCCAGGATCAGCGCGCCGCGGCCTGACGCACGGCGCGGAATCCGGATTCTGCTGCCTTGACCTCGCCTTGATCTGCATCAAGAACGGCCCGGCCGGGCTGACTAGCGTGCTCGGAACGGAGGCCCGCTCATGATCCGACACCTGGGGATACGCTTTGCCACCCGTCTCGGCGCCGTCGCGCTGCTGACCTTGGCGACTGTCGCGCCGCTGCATCAGGCCGCCGCGCAGGACGCGCTGGGCGGCGCCATTCTCGGCGGCGCGGGCGGCGCGATCCTGGGTGGCGCGCTGGGCGGCGGACGTGGCGCGGCGATCGGGGCCGTGATCGGAGCCGGAACGGGAGCCGTCATCGGCGCCGAAGGCGAGCGTCGCCGCAGCGGCTATTATTCATACCGGAACGGCTGCTACCTGCAGCGCGGCGACGGCGCCTGGGTGCGCGTGCATCCGCGCTATTGCTACTAGGCTTCAGCTCCCCTCGAAACCCGAGCTGCGTTGCCATGCGCGACTTGCGCAATGGCGCGTTCCAGCACGGCCATCACGCGCGCATCCTCGCAATGCGCGACGTTGAACCGCATCATGGCCGCGGCTGATTGCGCCGCGCTGAACACGTCGCCGGGCGCCAGTACGACATCGTTCGTGAGCGCCGCCTGCGCCACGTCGATCGCCAAGCATCCATCCGGCAGCCTGCACCAGAGGTGAAAGCCGCCGCGCGGCATCAGCCAGGGCACGATGCTGAGGCGCTGCAGCCGTGCGGCGACGCGCGGCCGTGCCCGGGCCAGACGCGCGCGCAACTCGTCGACATGCTTGCGGTAGCTGCCGCCGGTCAGGATCTGCGTCAGCGTCTCTGCAGCGAATTGTCCGGGGCCGCCGAAGCCGGTCGCGATCTGGAGGTCGATCAGCGGTTCGATCCAATCGGCGCGTGCGGCGATGAAGCCGCAGCGCAGCGCGGCCGACAACGTCTTGGAGAAGCTGCCGACCAGGATCACGCGCGCCAGCCCGTCGAGCGCGGCGAGGCGCGGCGACGGCTCGGGCGCGAAATCGCCGTAGATATCGTCCTCGATGATGATGGTGTCGTGCGCCGCGGCGGCGTTGAGCAGACGATGTGCGGTCTGCGCGGATAATGTCGCGCCGGTCGGATTATGCAGCCCGGAATTGGTGATGTAGAGCCGCGGGCGCTCGGCCGCGAGCACCGCCTCGAATTGCGCGATATCGGGGCCGCTCGGCGTCATCGGCACGCTGACGATCCGGGCTTGGTGTGCGCGCAGCAGCGCCAGGAAATTGAAGTAGCAGGGATCGTCGACCAGCACGGTGTCGCCGGGGCGTAGCAGCATGCGACAGATCAGGTCGATGGCCTGTGTACCTGACGAGGTCAGCACGAGTTGCTCGCTCGTGGCCTCGATGCCAAGGCCGGCGAGGCGGGACTGCAGCACGCGGCGCAGGCTCGCCGATCCGCGGGCGGCGCCGTAATGCGTCAGCACCGGGCCGTCGTTGCGCGCCAGCGCGCGAACGGCGCGGCGCAGCGCCTCCTGCGGCATCCAGTCGGCCGGCAACCAGCCGCAGCCCGGCATCAGCGTGGTCGCATCGGCATCGAGTGACTGCCGCGACACCCAGAACGGATCGACCGCGCGTGGACGGCGCGGTTCACTCCCGGCCAAGGCGAGCGGTTCCGGCGCCATGTCGGCGACATAGAAGCCCGACCCGCGCCGGGCACGGATGATTCCCTCGGCCGCCAGCCGATCATAGGCCTCGACGACGGTGGCTGGCGCGACGCCCATCAAGGCTGCGAAGGCGCGGATCGATGGCAGGCGCTGGCCTGGCCCCAGGCTGCGCGTCGCCAGCCGCTGCCGGATGGCTTCGACGACCGCTGTCGTTCTGAGGCCGGCCGGACGCGGCTCTGAGGTCGAAGGGCGCAAGTGTATCACCAGATAGGCCAGTACAGTTTTGCCGGATTGTATTGCTCTGTGGCTGTCACGGCAAGGCGCGCGGAGCTAAGCAGGAGCCTCGACGGAGGCTCACATGAAGGGATCGATCGACGGCTGGGGCAGCGGCGCCATCGGTATGACCATTTTCAGCGGCTCGCTGCCGGCGACGCGCGCCGCGCTCGATGGCTTCGCGCCGCTCTTTCTGACCGGCGCGCGTGCCACGCTCGCGGCGCTGCTTGCGTCACTGTGCCTCGCAGCGCTGCGGCAGCCGCTTCCGGGACGGCGCGAATTGCCGTCGCTGATGATCGTCGCGCTCGGCGTGGTCATCGGCTTTCCGCTGCTGACCGCGCTCGCGCTCCAGCACGTCACCTCGGCGCATGCGATCGTCTTCATCGGCCTGCTGCCGCTCTCGACCGCCTTGTTCGGCGTGCTGCGCGGAGGGGAACGGCCGCGACCGTTGTTCTGGCTGTTCGCGGGTCTCGGCGCGGCCGCTGTGTCGGGCTTTGCGCTTTCGCAGGACGACGCGGCTTCGCCCATCGGCGATCTCGCGATGATCGCCGCCATTGTCGTCTGCGGCCTAGGCTATGCCGAAGGCGCCGTGCTGACTCGCCGGCTGGGGGGCTGGCAGGTGATCTCGTGGGCGCTGCTGCTGTCGTCGCCGGTGATGCTGACGCTGTCGCTGCTGACATGGCCGCAGTCGGCACAGCCCATCACCGCGCCGGCCTGGCTGGGGCTCGCTTATGTCTCCGTCTTCAGCATGTTCATCGGCTTCGCCTTCTGGTACCGCGGGCTGTCGCGCGGCGGCACGGCCAGCGTCGGCCAGTTGCAGCTGCTCCAGCCGTTTCTCGGACTGGCCTTTGCGAGCCTGCTGCTGCACGAGCCGGTGTCCGCCACCATGCTCGGCGCCGCAGCGATCGTGGTGCTCAGCGTCGCGATGGCGCGGCGGTGGGCGTGAGCAGTCGCGCGCGCGGGAACGGTTGCGCGCGACGCGGCAGGGCTGCTCGATCAGAAGTTCAATTCGATCTCCAGCCGACTTCCGGCCGCCAGTCGTTTGCCGATCCCATCCGCGACGGCCGCATAGCTGCCGAACCGGACACCGATGCTCGAATGTCTGTAGTGGCCAAGTGTTTGTAGCGGCTCGTGGCCGAATTCCGCTTTGTCCTGGTCGATCGTGGTCATGTTGCAGCGATAGCACACGTCCACGAAGCGGAGAGCGACATCACCGACATAAGCGCGCGCAAAATAATCCTCGCCGTAGGCGTCGACGCCCTCGATCACGATGTTGGGCCTGAAGCGGTTCATCGGCACGCCGGAAGCGAGTCTGCTGTTCAGATCGGCGCGCGACGCCTCCGAGACGACCAGGATTCCGTAATTATCGACGAAGCTGGTGGGCGCATCGTCTCGCGACGGATATTGGACTCCGCCCTTCCGAAGAAATCGCTGGTCGCGCGAGACAAAGCTGAAATGTCCGCCCAGATAGTCGCTGAACCAGCTCGAAGGCTCGTCGCCCGCGATGATCGCGGGGATCTTCTCGCCGAACAGCTCGACGTCGCGGCTTTGGCTGGAGCAAGTCTTGCGTGGAACGGCCAGATCCTGCATGCCGGGAGCCTTCAGGATGAGCTCGTCGGCGGTGAGCGTCGGCTCGACCAGAGCAAGCTTCGGATGTTCCCGCTGGGTGACGAATACGCCGGCTTCGTCGATCACCATCCAGTTCCGGTCGTCGAGAAAGCCGGTCGGTGACAGCTCGACCTCGGACACTTTGATGCCCTTGCACGATTTGACGGGATACACGAACAGATCCTTGATGCTGATCATGAGGCAGTCCTTCTCTGGATTGAGATGAGGCGGGATGTAACGATCATCGATGATCGAAGCTGTCCGCAAAGAAGCGGTCTGGCCGGGCGCCCCGCGAGCACACGGCCTTGTACGTGGCGTTAACCATGTGAGGATTTCCGCAGGCGTAGACGTCGATACCCGACAGGTCGGCGAAGTCCTGCAGCACGGCCTCATGCACCAGTCCGGCGCGTCCCGTCCAGCTGGCATCGGGCACCGACAGCACCGGAGCATAGGTGAGGCCGTGAATTGCCGCGCAGAGGCTCTTGATCTCGCCGTCGATATAGAAGCCGTTCCGGTTGCTGCTGCCCCAATAGAGATGAAGCGGTGAGCTTGATATCTCCTGCGTCAACGCTTCAAGGATGGCGCGGATGGGCGCGATGCCCGTACCGCCGGCAACAAAGATCGAGGGACGTTGCTGAGACGAATAGACGAAGCTTCCGAACGGGCCGTTCACCTGCAGGATCTCGTTGATCTTCAACTGCTCGAACACGTGTCCGGTGAAAGCACCACCGGCGACACGTCCGATGTGCAACTCGATCGAGCTGTCCTCGCGGGGGGCATTTGCAATCGAGAACGAGCGGTCAAAGCCGTCGGAATGGCGAATGCCGATGAATTGGCCGGGCGTGTAGTCCGGCTTTGCGAACGGAGGAAATCGGAGCGTGACGCGCATGACGTTTTCGGTCTCGCGCTTCAACGCGATCACCCGAGCGGGAACCGTTGGTCTTTCACGCGCTGGCGGCTCGGACAGCTCAGCGATGTCGATGGTGATGTCGGTGAGCGCGCTGGCACGGCACAGCAGCGCCGCAGCCGGGTCATCGGTGCGGCCGAGGCTGCTGGTCGACCCGCGATGAACGAACTCACCCGTGATGATTCTGGTCCTACAGCTGCCACATGATCCCACGCCGCAGGCGCTCGGCAGCCAGACGCCTGCTCGCGTCGCGGCCGCGAGAATGGTTTCGTCCGGCCGCGCCTCGAACGTTCGTCCTGATGCAAGTGTTACTCTGGTTGTCATCACGCAACGGCCTTGGTCACCGACCATCAACTTGGTCGCGTCGATCAATAATCCGGGAAACGGAAACGAGCCGTGGTCCAGTTTTTCCGAACTCAGATGGTCCAGCGGACCGTTGCTGATGAAGGAGTCGTGTCCGCAGCTCAGGAGGCGATCGCCGCCTTCATCCGTCTGACCGCTTCGCGCAATCCTGCATCGTCCAGGGCGGCAAAGCCGATCCGAATTCCGCGCCGGCCGTCGGGCCGGCCGGAAAAGCTGCGGCTGGGCAAAAACTGCAAGCCATGCTTCGGCGCAGTTTGCTCCAATCGATCCAGGTCCGACGTCCGGACAAAAGTGAGCCAGAACGCCAGACCGCCGTCGGGAAGGCGGAAGTCGACCGTGCCGTGAAGCTCAGCGCGCAACAGCGCTGCCAGCTTCTTTCGTCGAGTTGCGTAGATCTTACGCGCCCGGCTGGCGTGGCGTCTGACCTCGCCGGTCTCGACGAGCTCAGCGACGGCCTGTTCGGTGACGGGATCGCCCTGCCGGTCGATGAGACAGATTTCCTGCGCCGCCCGTTCGATGAATTTCGCAGGCGCAAACATGTAGCCGAGCCGGAGACTCGGAGACAGCAGCTTTGACATCGATCCGATATAGAGGACCGATGGATCGAACGACGCCAACGGCAGCAGAGGCTGATGTTGGAAATGAAATTCGTGGTCGTAGTCGTCCTCCACGACGACGAAGCCGAAGCGCGAGGCGAGCTCGAGCAGCCGCAGCCGCCGAGTCGGACTCAGCAGCACAGTCGTTGGGAAATGATGGTGAGGCGTCAGATAGACCAGACGGACCCGATGACGTCGGCAGACCTTTTCGAGGCTTGCCATATCGGTGCCATCGTCGTCGACGCGCACCCTGAGAATATTGGCGCCCGCCATTCGAAACGCCTCGCAGGCGGGCGGATAGGTGAGGTCGTCCACGACAACGTGATCACCCGGGCGAATCATGAGCCGCGATACGAGATAGATCGCCATCTGGCTGCCTCGCGTGAGGCAGATGTGCTCAGGGGTGGTTGCGAGGCCTCTGTCGACGTTCAGCATGCGCGAGATCGCGGACCTTAAACTGAGATTGCCGCGGGGATCGCCATAGCCGAGCTTCCCGACCTTGCCTCCCACCGTCATGATGCTCCGATAGGCGCGTGAGAAGCTCATCGCGGGGAACAGTCGAGTATCGGGCGTTCCATCATCGAGCAGCAGCATGCCCGGCTGCGGGAAGATGACAGGAAGCTGCACCGCCGGCGCCAGCCTGCCGATATTCCTTGCTTCGTTCCGTGAGCGCACGCCATCGTTGCTCGATTCCGATGGCCTCGCCTTGGGCTCCGGAAGTTTTGCGGAGACGAACGTCCCTTTGGTGCCACGAGACGTCAGCCAGCCCTGAGCAATCAACTCGTCATAGGCGATCATGACGGTCTTGCGGTTGACGCCGAGTCTTTGCGCCATCTCCCGCGAACCTGGCAGCACTTCCCCCGGGATGAGCCGTCCGCGCCTGATTTCGCCAAGGAGACCGTGAACAATCTGAAGATACACAGGGACGTCGGCCGGTCCGCGTTTCAGATCAAGCTTCAGGTTCAGCCGCCACCCGCGAAGCGCCATTGTTTCCTCATCTGGCCCGGATGAGATTCTATATTCCAGCTGGGAGCTGGTCCAGCTTAGTCCTGGCTCGAGCCGTCCACTGCACCCGACAAGCACCCCGCAACGGCTCAAGAGGCGCGATGGTGCGCGGATGAGAGCGAGCTGTGCGCGCTATCTGCGATGGTACAGCCCGGTGAAGCTGACGCCGGCGCCGCCGCAATCATTGTTGTCCTCGACCAGCAGCAGGGCGCCGATTCGCTGCAGGCGCACGCGGCATTCGTCGGCGCCGTTCGGTTGCTCGAACGGCGTGGTGCCATCCTCGACGAAGGCGATGACGCCGCCCTTCGGCTGCGCCGTGGCGGCGATCGAGCCGTTGTTGAGATCGCGGCCCGCCGGCACGACCTGGTCGCCTTCGATTCTGAGCCGGCCTCCGCCTGCCGCCTTGATCGTGAGCTGGCCGCCGGGATGTACCCAACTGCCGGTCCAGTCCGAAAGCGTTGGCGCAGCCATCGGCGCGACGGGCGCGAGCGCCGCTCGCGGCAACCAGCCGCGGGCCCAGGTCTGGCTCTTCGTGCGCGGCGGCTGGTAGGTGACGCAGGTGAAGTTGCCCCTGGTCCTGCCGACCAGCACCCAATCATCGCTGACGAGGTAGCTCTTCTTCCGGCAGGCCTCGGTCGGCACGGGGCAGCTCGCGGCCTTGAAGTCGTCGTCATAAGGACTCTTGACGAAGTTCACGCGCGGCTGCCCAGTCACCCGGGCAACCGTCAGCGGCCGGGCATCGTCCCAGCCGATGCCCGTGCAATTGGCCGGGTCGGTGGCGTCATAGGCGCTTGCCGCGCTGACCGCGAGAAGGTTCAGGGCAAAAAGGTTCAGGAGTCCGAGCCAAGCCGCTCGCATGCGTGATCTCTCCGTTCAGGCCTCACCCGATTGGGTGACGCTTCACAGTCGATCGGTTCAAGTGGAGGTCGTGCAGCTCACCCGCCCGCGATCCTGGCGGCCTCCGCCGCGGCCCGCTGCATGCTGTCGACATCTCGGTCGTCACGGTGCTCTGCTCCTCGACCGCGGCAGCCGTTGAGGTGACGTATTCGCTGACATTGTGGATCGCCTGCGTGACCTTCCACGATCTGCCGGGCTGCGACAGGGACGCTGCGCGCGGCTGAGGTGATCGCCTGCCGTGCGGCGAGGCTGATCACAGCCGCATCGGCGGCTCACATCAGCCCCGATCCCTTGAGGCTGATGTGCCCGTTCCGACCGACGATGATGTGGTCGTGAACGGTGATGCCGAGCGGCTTGGCGATATCGACGATCGTCTTGGTCATGCGGATGTCAGCCTGCGAGGGCGTCGGGTCGCCCGACGGGTGGTTGTGCACCAGGATGATCGCCGTCGCCGACAGCTCCAGGGCCCGCTTGATGACTTCGCGCGGATAGACCGGCGTATGGTCCACGGTGCCGGTCTGCTGCACTTCGTCCGCGATCAGCTGGTTGCGCTTGTCGAAGAACAGCAGCCTCAGCTGCTCCTTTTCGGCGAAGGCCATGCTGGTCCGGCAATAAGTGATCACCTCCTGCCAGGACGACAGCGCGTGCTTGTGCTTCACCTCGCCTTTGGCGATGCGGTGCGCGGCGGCGGCGATCAGCTTGAGCTGGGTGATCGAGGCCTCGCCGATGCCGTCGATCTCGCGCAGCCGCGGCTCCGGTGCGTGGATCACTTCGGCAAACGAGCCGAACATCTTGAGCAGGGCCTTGGCCAGCGGCTTGATGTCGCGCCGCGGCAGCGCCGCGAACAGCACCATCTCCAGCAGCTCATAGTCGTTCAGCGCATCGGGGCCGGCGCTGTGAAAGCGCTCGCGCAGCCGCTGCCGATGGCCGTGATAATGCGGCGTCTCGGGTGGCGGAGCGTCGGCCGGGAGGGATTTGTCTGCCATCGGTACCAGCATGCCGCGGCGGCGCGCTTTTGCAACCTCGAACTGTCGCGGCCTGCGTCGGAAATGGACGGTCGCGCTCGCCCGACGCGTCGAATCACGCGCGTCGCACGGATCGAGACATTGTGCTCACATGGGCAGGCTGGCGAGAAACGCACCGATCTCCGCGATGACTGGCTGCTGCTCGCCGGCGAACATCCAGTGATCGGCGCCCTCCAGCTCGACGAACCGCGCATCACGGATGTGACTGGCGAGATGCCGGCCGGCCCCGATGACCACGGCGCGGTCGCGGCGCCGGTGCAGCACCAGGGTCGGAACGGACACCAGCGGCAGCAGTTGCCGGACGTCCATGTCCCGGAACGCCTCGAGCAGGCCCTTGATGGCGCCGGGACTCGATGCCGCCCGCAACAGGCCGGCCCACCAGGCGCGGGCCTGGGCATCGCCGGCGAGGCTCGGCGCGAAGGTCTCGATCCCGGCGGGCCCGCCCCATTCGGTCACCAATTGTCGCAGCCACCGATCATATTGCGCAGCCTGCAACGCATGCGGATAGTCGGCCGTCGCGCTGCCCTTGGCCAGCGACGCGAACAGGATCAGCCCGGCGACGCGCTCGGGGTGCTCGGCGGCGAAGGCGATGCAGGCGGGGCCGCCCTCGGAGGCGCCGAGCAGGACGGTGCGCCGGCTGCCGGCGGCGTCGAGCACGGTTGCGATGTCTCGCGCGGTGGCGGCCACGCTGGGGCTGAAGCCGACGCGATCCGACAGCCCGATGCCGCGGCGGTCGAACAGGATGAGACGGCCCATGGTTGCGAGTGTGGACAGCAGAACCCGGCAATGCGGCTCCTCCCAGACCCGTTCGACATGCGAGACGAAGCCGGGCAGCAGCAGAATGTCGAGCGGGCCTGCGCCATGGATCTGGAATGCGAGATGAACGCCGTCGCCGGCGACATAGTGCGTCGTCGGCGCATCGTCGGTTCGCAGAGCCGGGCTCAGCAGCGCCAGAGTCTCTGGCTCAGGCGCCACACCGAGCTCGTCGCGCAGCCGCACTGTGAGGGCGTCGAGCTGCCGCTCGGCCGCGCTGCGGTCTCCGGCCAACATCAGGTTGCGGATCAAAGCGCGGCCATACACCTCGCTCAGCGGGTCGAGCGCGACCAGGCGGGCGGCATGGGCTGCGGCCGCAGCGTAATCGCCGGCGGCGTTCTTGTCCTGCACCACGCGTTCCAGCGCCTGGACGGCCCGGCCGCGCAGGGCTTCGCGCCGAAAGAAAGCCCATTCGTCGAATTGCGGGCAACCGTTCGGCGTGAAGCCGGCGAGAAATTCGTCGGTCTGGAGACGGCCGGCGAGCTCGAACGCGCCGCGATCGCAGGCCGCCTCGAACAGCGCCGAATCCACCTCCAGATCCACCGATGGCGCCCAGCGGATCGTCGACCGGTCGATGCTCAGGCAGTCATCGCCGAGCGTCAGTTGAATGCGGTGCAACAGCCGTCGCAGCCGCCCGCGCGCAACGCCTTCGGAGCTGTCTGGCCAGAACATCGTCGCGGCGACCTCGCGTGCGACCGCGCTCTTGGTCTCAGCCAGGTAGACGAGCAATGCGAGCCCCTTGCGCAGCGGCAGGCGGCACGGCTCGCCGTCGCGCCGGATCTCCGGATAGCCAAATGTCCTGATGCTGAACCGCGCCATCTGGATGCGACCTGCTGGATGCGACCTGCAATGACGGCGTCCGGGGACGCTCGGGGGACGGTCGCCTGCTAGCGATCAGGTCCGATCGCGCGCGCCGCCCCAAACCGTCGACGTTCCACGGTCGGCAGCGCTGCGGACCACATACCAGGGAACCGTTTCATGATCGCACGTCTCTTCATCATGTTCTACGCCATTGCGAGCTACGCCGTCTTTTTCGTGTCCTTCATCTGGGCGCTCGGCTTCGTCGGCAACTATAACCAGTTCATTGCCAAATCGATCGACACTGGTCCTCCGGGGGATTGGGGGGAGGCGATCCTGATCGACGTCGCGCTGCTTGCGCTGTTCGCGCTCCAGCACAGCGTGATGGCGCGGCCGGCTTTCAAGCGATGGTGGACGCGCGTCATTCCGGCGGCGGCCGAGCGCAGCACCTATGTGCTGCTGACCAGCCTGATGCTGCTGTTGCTGTTCTGGCAATGGCGTCCGATTCCGGCACCGGTCTGGCAGGCCGAGGGCATCGTGGCCGCCAGCCTGACGGGCATGCATTGGCTGGGTTGGCTGATCGTGCTGGCCTCCACCTACATGATCAATCATTTCGACCTGTTCGGGCTGCGCCAGGCGCTGTTCGCGCTGCGTGGCACCGAGGCGCCGCCGGAACCCTTCAAGGCACCGCTGCTGTACCGTCTGGTGCGGCACCCCCTGATGCTGGGTTTCCTGCTCGCTTTCTGGGCCACGCCGACGATGACAGTCGGCCACCTGCTGTTCGCCGTGCTGAATACGGCCTACATCCTGGTCGGGCTGCAATTGGAGGAGCGCGATCTGATCGCCGCGTTCGGCGAGACCTATCAGCGCTACCGCGAGCGGGTTCCGATGCTGCTGCCGCGACTCATCGGCGGCCGCCGGCCCGCCGCCTCCGAGACCGGCGTGCCTCGCGCGCCCTAGAGAAACCGAACGGCGTGTGCCTGCCGCGATCGCGCAGGCGCACGCCGGTTGTGTTTCCTGCTTTCGTGTGACTCCTGCCCGTTGCGGCGCCCACGCAGACGTGAATTGGTGCGGCGGATGGCCAGCACCTATGTCAGGCCTTCCAATGTCGCGATGCAACATCGCGGCCAAGGCTTTCATTTCGCGATCAGGACATTCCGGTCCCGCCCCGGGAGACGCTTCCATTGACCACTTTGACGTCCGACTCCGCCGACAGCCTGTCGGCCTGGATCACGCTGCTACTGGCCTTCTCCTGCGGGCTGATCGTCGCCAACATCTATTATGCGCAGCCGCTGATCGGGCCGATCAGCGCTGATCTCGGCTTGAATCCGCAACTGGCCGGACTGCTGGTGACCATGAGCCAGATCGGCTATGGCGCGGGCCTCCTGCTGGTCGTGCCGCTCGGCGATCTCATCGAAAACCGCAAGCTCGTCATCACCACCATCATCGTCGGCGCGGCCGCGCTGACTTGCGCCTCGCTGGCGACGAGCCCTGCCACGTTCCTGTTCTCGGCGCTGCTGATCGGCTTCGGCTCGGTCGCGGTGCAGATCCTGATCCCCTATGCCGGACACATGGCGCCGGAGGCGATCCGCGGCCGCACCGTCGGCAACGTCACCACGGGGCTGATGCTCGGCATCATGCTGGCGCGTCCCGTCGCCAGCTTCGTCGCGGCCCATGCGTCCTGGCACGTGATCTACGCGGCGTCGGCGGCAGCCATGGTCGCCCTGGCCGTGGTGCTGCGCCTGACCCTGCCGCCGCGCACGCCGCAGGCACGGCTGAGCTACGGCCAGCTGCTCGGGTCGATGGTCGAGCTCTATCGCGACACGCCGGCGTTGCGTCGCCGGGCGCTGTACCAGGCCGCCTTGTTCAGCTGCTTCAGCGTATTCTGGACGACGTCGCCGCTGCTGCTGGCGGGACCCGACTTCCGGATGTCGCAGACCGGGATCGCGCTGTTTGCGCTGGCCGGCGTGGCCGGCGCGATCATGGCGCCGATCGCAGGGCGGATCGCCGACCGCGGCTGGACCAGGCCGGCGACCATCGCCGCGATGCTGCTATGCGCCATCGGCTTCGCGCTGACGCTGGTCTTTCAGCCGGGCAGCAACTGGTCGCTGACCATGCTGGTCGTTGCCGCCATCGCGATCGATTGTGGTGCGCAGCTCAGCCTCATCCTCGGCTATCGCGTGCTGTTCGTGCTCGGTGCCGCGCAGCGCAGCCGGCTCAACGGCCTTTACATGACCACCTTCTTCGTCGCGGGCGCAGCCGGCTCCGGCATCGGCGCCTTTGCCTATGCGCATGGCGGCTGGACGCTTGCGGCCGCGCTAGGCACGGCCCTGCCGCTTGCGGCGCTGGCCTATCTGTTCAGCGAGCCGAGGTGATCAGAATGGGCTGCGCTTCAGCCCGGGCACCAGCGCCGCCAGCCGGTCCTTGATCCACGGTGCCGGCGGCAGCTTGCCGGTTGGCATCTCGACCGGCGCCGCTGCCTTGCGGCTCACGGCCAGCGTCAGCGTGGCCAGATAATGGTCGCGCTGTTCCTTCACGGCGCAATAAGCGCGGTGCTCCGGATCGGCTTCGCTGGCGACACGATCATTGGCGTTGATGACGAAGCGCTGTTTCGGCCGGCCGGTATAGTCCGGCACGTTGGTGTAGATGAACTCGTTCAGCGCCTCTGGGAAGAAGGTCTGCCCGGTCAACACCGTGGCGTCGTCGAGAATGACGCGGAAGTGGATGTGGGTGGCGCGTCCGGCATACCAGCCGGGATAGATGGTCTTGAAGCCGGCCCAGCCCGCGATGTCGGCCATCTGCGTGCCGCGCAGGAAGGTCTTGCCGCTCTCGTCCACCTTATGATTGTCGCTCTGGCCCGGGAAGCCGGAATAGACGCCACGGGCGTCGCAATGCCAGATATCGACTCGGGCGCCGGCGAGCGGCGTGCAGGATCCGGCCTCGATGATGCGCAGCCGCAACGCCAGCGGCACGCCCGACCGTCCCTCGGCGATGTCGGCGCGGACCAGCTTGGGGTCGAGATAATAGGGGCCGGATTCGGATTGCGGCGTCAGGATGCAGGCATCATCGGCGCTGCCCGATGCCGCAGGTGTCTCGGCGGCCCGCGACGGCCGGGACAGCAGCGCGGCGCTCGCCGAGAGAAGGCCAAGGACACCACGGCGTGTTGCGATCGTCAGAGCTGCCTCCCGCAGTCGCATGCAAGGGAGGAACAGTCGAGCAGCCGGGCATGGCAACAATCGGACCGCGGCGACAGCAAGCGGCCGCGCGCCGCTCACACCTGCGTCAGCGGCTTCTCGCCATGCCGCTCGGAGAGCGTGAAGATCTCGACGCCATGATCGGTCACGCCGACCGAATGCTCGAACTGTGCCGATAGCGAACGGTCCCGCGTCACGGCGGTCCAGCCGTCGGACAGAATCTTCACATGCGGCTTGCCGAGATTGATCATCGGTTCGATCGTGAAGAACATGCCGGGCTTGAGCAGCACGCCCTCACCGGGGCGGCCGACATGGATGATGTTCGGCTCGTCATGGAACAGGCGACCCAGGCCATGGCCGCAGAAGTCGCGGACCACGCTCATGCCCTGCGGCTCGACGAAGCTCTGGATCGCATGTCCGATGTCGCCGGTGGTGGCGCCGGGCTTCACCGCAGCGATGCCGCGCATCATCGCTTCGTAGGTGACCTCGATCAGCCGCTCGGCTTTGCGCGAGATCGGACCGATCGCATACATCCGGCTCGAATCGCCGTACCAGCCATCGAAGATGAAGGTCACGTCGATGTTGATGATGTCGCCTTCCTTCAGCGGCCGGTCGTTCGGCATGCCGTGGCAGACCACATGATTGATCGATGTGCAGGTCGAGTAGCGGTAACCGCGATACATCAGCGTCGCCGGATAGGCGCCGTGGCTGAAGGCGAAATCGCGGACGAAGTCGTCGATCCGCGAGGTCGGAATGCCCGGCTTGACGATGTCGGTGAGCGCATCGAGGCACTTCGACACCAGCGCGCCCGCCTTGCGCATGCCGGCAAAGCCGCTTGCGCCATGCAGCTTGATTTGGCCGTTTTTGCGCGCAGCGGTGTCGGTGGCTTCGATATAGCTCATGGACCTGTTTCGTTCCCGGATGTCGTCAGGTGATCGCCTAATTTAATGATCGTGCCGGCCTGTGCAAGTCGGGTGTGTACGGCCGGATCAGCAGGACCCTAGCCAGTCGGGACCTCCACGGTGGTTTCCACCGGGAGTGCGCCGCCGCGAACGCGAAGCTCTCGCACCGGGTAGGGCACCCGGATCCCCTCGCGCTTGAACGCCTCCCACAACGCCAGCATCACCTCGCTCTTGACGCTGTCCATATAGCTGGGATCGGCGATCCAGCAGGTCAGCGAAAACTTCATGCCGGCCTCGGTGAACTCCGTCAGCAGGCAGCTCGGCGACTTGGATTTCAGCGTGCGCGGGGTTTCGTTGGCGATTTCGATTGCGAGCTTGCAGACCACCCGCGGATCGGCATCGTAATTGGTGCCGAAATTCACTTTCACCAGCGTGTTCTTGTCGGTGTAGGTCCAGTTGGTGACCTTCTGGGTGACCAGGTCCTCGTTCGGGATCAGGAACTCGCGGCCATCGCCGGCGGCAACCGAGATATAGCGCGTGTTCATGGCGCTGATCCGTCCTGAACTGTCCCCGATGGTGACGAGATCGCCCGGCTTCACCGATTTGTCGGCAAGCAGGATGATGCCGGCGACGAAATTCGCGACGATGCGCTGCAGGCCGAGACCGATACCGACACCGGCGGCACCGGAGAAGATCGCGAGTGCCGACAGGTTGATGCCGACAGCGCTGATGGCGATGGCGACGCCGAGAATCATCAGGCCCATGCGGACCATCTTGATCAGCAGCACCTGGATCGACGGTGTCAGGTCGGTCGAGCGCGTGATGCGGCTTTCGACGAAATTGCTGGCGACATTGGTGAGCCAGAGCACCCCGAGCAGCAGGACACCGAGCTTGATCACCAGCAGCGGCGTCAGCCGGAGGCCGCCGAGCACGACCGACACCGAATCGAGCGCGTCGACGACGTTGTCGAGCTGGCCGATGATGCTGAGCGCCGCCACCAGCCAGGCCGAGATCGACACGATCTGGACGATGAAGGTGTTGCGGATCACCGAGGTGATCAGGCGGATGACCAGCCAGGCCATCGCCAGCTTGAGCGCGACGGCCAGCAGATAGCTGCGGCTCGGCCACGTCCACAGCACCATGCCGGTGCGGGCGATCCGCATCAGGATCACGAACACGACCGTGGTGACGCTCTCGAGCAGCACGCGCAGCAGCTGCCGCAGCGGGCCCGGCCAGCCCAATGCCAGCGAGGTCACGTCGATGCGTGCGCGCACCGCCGCGCTGGTCGCAAAGGCGATGCCCGCGCCGCTCAGCACCAGCCCGAGCTGGAGGTAGAACCAGGGCGAGGTCACCTCGGCGCCGATGGAGCGGGCGACGGTCTGCAGGAGTTCGAGAACGTCTTTTAAGTCAAAGTCCATCGGCGGGTCTCGGAAATGAACGGAAGGGCACGGACGCCCGGCGCTTAGGATTTAGCTCGTTTTCGTCACAGGCGATTGCCATGAAATATACCGCGAACCTGCACAAGGATGGAAAAATGGGCAAATCGCCGCGATATGAGCAAATCCGGTTGGCGTGCAAGTGTGGCGACGATAAGGATGTAAAAGTCGGATTCATCAACGTTTTTTCATGACATCACTCGACGCCGTCAGCATTGCCATCCTTCTTGGCGCGGTCCTCGTCATGGCCGGCATCCTGTCGAGCCTGCTGGCCTTGCGCTTCGGCGCGCCGCTGCTGCTGGTGTTCCTGGTGATCGGCATGCTGGCGGGTGATTCCGGCCCTGGTCATATCGAATTTCAGGATGTCCGTACCACTTATCTGGTCGGATCGGTCGCCCTCGCGCTGATCCTGTTCGATGGCGGCCTGCGCACCCGCTTCCAGAGCATCCGCACCGTGCTGGCTCCGTCGATGGTGCTTGCCACCGTCGGTGTGCTGATGACGGCGTTCATCACGGCGCCGGTCGCCAAATATGCCCTGGACCTCGGCTGGACCGAGGCCCTGCTGGTTGGGGCCGTCATCGCGTCGACCGACGCAGCCGCGGTGTTCCTGCTGGTGCATGCACAAGGCCTGCGCTTGAGGCCGCGCGTCGGCGCGACGCTGGAGGCGGAGTCCGGCAGCAACGATCCGTTCGCGGTCTTCCTCACCCTGATGCTGGTCGAGCTGATCTCGGTCGGCCACGGCTCGTTCGGGCATTTTCTGTTTGAACTCGTTCGTGAGGCCGTGCTCGGCACGTTGTTCGGCATCGTCGGCGGCCGCTTGGTCGTGATGGGGCTCAACCGGGTGGCGCTGCCGCAGGGCCTGCACGCGCCGTTCGTGACGACGGCCGCGCTGGTCATCTTTGGCATGGCGCAGATCGTCCATGGTTCCGGCTTTCTCGCCGTCTATCTTGCCGGAATCATCATCGGCAACCGACCGACGCGTGCGCATAATTCGGTGGTGACTTTCCTCGACGCCGCAACCTGGCTGGCCCAGATCGTGATGTTCGTGCTGCTCGGGCTTCTGGTGTCGCCGCAGCGGCTGCTCGACAGCCTGCTGCCGGCGATCGCGGTTGCCTTGATGCTGATGCTGGTGGCGCGGCCCGCCGCGGTGTTCTTTTGCCTTTATCCGTTCCGTTTCAATTGGCGCGAGAAGGCCTTCATCGCCTGGACCGGCCTGCGCGGCGCGGTCGCGATCTTCCTCGCTTCGATCCCGATGCTGGTCGGCCTGTCCAACGCCTATCTCTATTTCGACGTCGCGTTCGTCGTGGTGATCATCTCGCTGCTGGCGCAGGGCTGGACGCTTGCGGTGGCGGCGCGCAAGCTGCATGTAGCTCTGCCGCGCACCGATCGCGGCCCGCGCCGCATCGAACTGGATCTGCCCGGCCAGCTCGAGCAGCAGCTGGTCGGCTACGCGATCCGCCCGAAGAGTCTGTATTTCCGCCGCGGCCTGATCCCGTCCTGGTCGAAGCCGACGCTGGTCATCCGCAACCAGCAGATCCTGTCGCCGGCCGAGGCCGAGCCGATCGCGCCGGGCGACTATCTATATCTGCTGGCTCCGCCCGAAAAGGCCGAGTCGCTCGACCGTTTCTTTGTCGACATGCCGCCGTCCTCGGCGCCCGATCCGCATCTGCTCGGCGACTTCATGGTCTCGGCCGAACACACGCTCGACGAGGTCGCCGGCATCTACGGGGTCAAGCTCGGCGAAGGCGAGGAGCGACTGACCTTGGCGGATTATTTCGACATCCATCTCGACAACGCCCCGAAAGAAGGGGCGACGGTCGCGCTCGACACCATCGTGCTGGTCGCCCGCTCGATCTCCGGCGGCCGCGTCAATGTCGTCGGCTTGCGCCTGCCGGAGGACGAGGAGGAGGTGCCGGTGCTCACACGCAAGGAGCAGGTCAAGCGCAGGCTCGCCGATGTCTGGTCCTCGGTGGCGGGTGTGTGAGGGCGCGCGGCGCTGATCGCGCTGTCGGTCGGCCGGTCCGCCTCACTCCGCGGGCAGGATGGCGAGAGAGATCGCAGCCTCCGGGGCGCCGCTGAGCTGCAGCACGAAAGGCTGCGCGCCGAGCTCGTATTTCACGGTCTTGCGGATGCCGTCGCAATCGATGGCGCCGCTGAAGGCGAGTGGCTTGAGGATCTTGCCGTCCTGCACGAGGTCGATCCAGGCAGGCGCCGAGAGACTCACGGTGTAGACGCCGGCCTTCGGCGTGCCGCTGATGCGGATGGCGCCGGCGAACGTGCCGTCCTTCGGCGCGCGTTCCGGCGCGTTCGGCAGCTTGGCGTCAGCGAGCGGGCGCAAGGTCAGCAACAGGCCGGCAGCGGGCACCGTTGCGAGATCCACGCCGGACTCGCGCTTCTGGCGATCGGCCGCCATCAATGCGGCACGCTCGCGCGCGATGTCCCATTTGAACTTGTCGCAGCCGCTCGGCTCGGCCGCGAAACTGGCATGACTGACGGTGAGCGCGAGGAGAGAGGCGGTCGCGGAGAGGCGGAACCGGATCATGACGGACTCGTCCAAAATGGGTCACGCAGCGAGACCGCCGCACGTGACATCGTTACCTGGCTGGGACCGTCATCCCGATTGCAAACATCACGCTTACGGCGCGACGCCGCCAGTCTAGCGGATCGGAGCGCGAGACCGCGACTCTCTTCTGCGTGTCTCGCGGCTCAATTCTTGGCGTCCGGCGCATGCAGCACCGCGCGGCAGCTCGGTGGCAGCTGCGCCATGGTGATCGGCTGCGGCGGCTTGGGCGGCTCCTTCGGCGGCGGTGGATGCAGCACCGCATCCGAGAACCAATAATCGAGCTCGTTGCAGCCGTCACCGCCCTCCTGATCGGTCTGGCCGTGGCAGTCGGGATTGCCCGGCGGACAGAGCATCCGGATGTGGAAGTGGTAGTCGTGGCCCCACCACGGCCGCACCTTGGTCAGCCAGCCGCGATCGCCCTTGGCGTCGCGGCACAACGCCTTCTTGATGGCGGCATTGACGAAGATGCGCTGCACCGACGGCTCCTGCGCGGCGGCGCGGATCACGGCCAGATGGCCCCGGGTGAACACCCGCGGATCGACGTCAAGCCGGTCCTCTCGCACCATCATCACCGCCGACATCTCCTCGCGCTCATTGCGCGACAGCCTGTGCTCGGGCATCGGGGTCAGCCAGATGTCGGCGTCGAGCCCGATCTGGTGGCTCGCATGGCCGCTCAGCGCCGGCCCGCCGCGCGGCTGCCCGATATCGCCGACAAGGATCCCGGGCCAGCCGGCATCCTTGTGCGCGCGGGCCGCCAGGCGCTTGAGCAGCGCGATCATCAGAGGGTGACCGAAATTGCGGTTGCGGGACAGCCGCATCACTTGCCAGCCCTCGCCGTTGATCGGCATTCGCTCGGCACCGGCGATGCAGCCCCGATTATAGGTGCCGATCACCTTGGTCGGTTGGGCCGACGGCAACAGCTTGCGGGCGAACAACTCCTTGGCCGGCGTGCTGGGATCGTCGGGGTGGGCCAGGGGGGGAAGCGCCTTGGGCTCCACGGTCCCCTTGTCTTGGGCATGAGTCGGCGCTGCTGCGGTGAGTGCGGCCGAACTCATGATGGCAACCAGAATCAGGCGGACATGCATGGCGCCAGTCTAGCGGCTGCTGTCCCCCAGGAAAGGTCAGGCGAGCGCCAGGACCTCGCTGCCTTCGCCCGCTGACTGATCGTGCGATTTACCGTCCCGTAACCCTGCTCTTGAATTGGAGGAACCCGCCGAACAAGGCTCAATTACCTGAGTTTGTTCAGTAGATGGGCGCCGTCCCGGTGCGGTCCACACGGAATGCGTGTCTTTTAGATGTTTCGGCAACCGTGTCCGCTTACCCGTGGTTGTAGAGCCGCTCCTGGTTGATCGCGCCCCGAGTCATCATCTCTCGCTATCCGAGAGTGTGTGGTTGAATACACGTAACTGTCGGCTGCGGCCTTCTGCATCGAGATACCATTTTTTCAGACACTTGGCCGAAGACTGCCCACCGAGAAGGAGAGTGAGGCACGCGATGCGGCCCGTTCGGCCAATTAAGCCCAAGAAGCTCAATCGCGTGCCCCGTGCTCGTGATGCAATCCGCCCGGTCAAGCCAACCCCGAAGCTGGCACAGCACAACCTGGGGACGACTGCCGTCATCGATGAGGTCGCCGGCAGACGTGCCGAGGCGGAAGCCGCGATCGCCGAGGCGGAGAAGGCTCACGACCGGCTGATCGAGGCGATCGACATTCTCCCCGAAGGGATCGTGTTCCTCGATTCCGAGGGCCGCTACATCCTCTGGAACAAGAAATACGCCGAGATCTACAATCGCAGCTCGGATCTCTTCAAACCCGGTGCCCGGCTGCAGGACACGATCCGGATCGGCGTGGCGCGTGGCGACTATCCGGAAGCCGTCGGGCGCGAGGATGAATGGGTCGCGGAGCGTCTCGATAAGCTGTTTAGACCGAAGGGCCGGCACGAGCAGAAGCTGGCGGATGGCCGCACGATCCTGATCGATGAGCGGCTCACCAGCGACGGCGGGATCGTCGGTCTGCGGGTCGACATCACCGAGCTGAAGCAGCGGGAGGAATCATTCCGGCTGCTGTTCGACGGCAATCCGGTGCCGATGATCGTATGCGCCAGGAGTGACGGCCGTGTGCTCGGCGTCAACGAGGCGGCCGCCCGGCATTACGGCTACAGCCGGGCGGCATTCGAGCAGCTCAACATCCGCAATCTGCAGGCCTATGAGAGCGAACCGCCCTGGGCGGCGGAGCATTCCGGTGAGGAGCAGGCGGCCCGGACCTGGAAGCATGTTCGTGCCGACGGCGCCCTGATCGACCTCGCGATCTACTCGCGCCATCTGGTTCACAACGAACAGCCTGCCGTGCTGCTGGCGCTGATGGACATCACCGAGCGCAAGCGCGCCGAGGCGCGGCTGGCCTTCCTGGCGCAGCATGATGCGCTGACGGGCCTTCCGAGCCGAAACCTGCTGCGTCAGAAGATCGAGGACAAGCTTGGGCAGATGCGGCGCGGTTCCGAGAAGATGGCGGTGCTGGTGCTCGGGCTCGACAATTTCAAATCGATCAATGACACGCTGGGGCATGCCGCCGGCGACCGGTTGCTGCGTGGGGTCGGCAAGCGGCTGCGCTCCATCCTGCGCCAGGAGGACGTTGTCGCGCGCTTGAATTCGGACGAGTTCGCCATCGTCCATGGCGGGCTGGCCCGGCCGGAGGATGCGGCCCAGCTTTGCCGGCGGCTGCTGCAGGCGATCGCCGATCCCTATCTGATCGACGGCAGCTCCGTGACCATTGGGGCGACCGTTGGCATCGCGATGGCGCCGAATGACGGTGACGATGCCGAGAAGCTGCTGAAGAACGCCGACATGGCGCTGTCGCGGGCCAAGACCGAGACGCGCGGCAGCTTCAGCTATTTCGAGACCGGAATGGATGCACGCGCGCAAAGCCGGCGCAAGATCGAGATCGAGCTGCGGGACGCCATCCAGCGCGATGTATTGCAGCCTTATTATCAGCCGCTGATCGACCTCTCGACCGGACGCATCACCGGCTTCGAGGCATTGGTGCGTTGGCCGCATCCGGAGCGCGGCATGATCCCGCCATCCGAATTCATCCCGGTCGCCGAGGACACCGGCCTGATCTCCGCGCTCGGTCGCGTCATGCTGCGCCGGGCCTGCAATGATGCCGCGAACTGGCCGGACGAGGTTCGGGTCGCGGTCAACATGTCGCCGCTGCAGTTCCGCGTCGGCAACGTGCTGTCGTTGGTCATGGACGTGCTGAAGCAGTCGGGCCTGCCGCCGAGCCGCCTCGAGCTCGAGATCACCGAGACGCTGGTGCTCGAGAAGAGCGGCCAGGTGCTGGCGACGCTGCATGCGCTACGCGCGCTCGGCGTGCGCATCTCGATGGACGATTTCGGCACCGGCTATTCCAGCCTGAGCTATCTGCGCAGCTTCCCCTTCGACAAGATCAAGGTCGATCAGTCGTTCATCCGCGATCTCGCCGCCAATCGCGAGGCCCAGGCGATCGTCCGCTCCATCGTCAGCCTCGGCAAGGGGCTCGGCGTGACCATCACGGCGGAGGGCGTCGAGACCGAAGCGGAACTGCGCTGTTTGCGCGCCGAAGGCTGCCATGAGGGGCAGGGCTATTTGTTCAGCCGTCCCCGGCCCAACGCCGAGATCGTCGGCCTGCTCGAGGCGCAATCGGCGGCCGATCGCCGGGTGATGGTGGCCTGAGACACGCGAGGCGATCTGCTGTCGAGCGATCGCCAGCAGGCGAGCGGCATGCGGCACGAATCAAAGAGCCCCGTTGCGGCCGATCCGCAACGGGGCTCTTTCGTAATTGTAGGGGCCGCGCAGGCCGTCAGGCGGCGCTGCGCAGGCCAGCCAGGAACGTGTCGACGCTTCTGAACAGCTCGTCGGCTTGTTTCCCGAGATCGCGCGTGGCGACCATCACGCCGTCGGCCAGCCGGCGCGACTGCTCGGCGGCATCGCTGGCGCCGACCACGTTCTGCGACACGTCTGCCGTACCCGTCGCCACCTGCTGGACGCTGCGCGCGATCTCGCGCGTGGCCGAACCCTGTTGCTCGACTGCGGCTGCGATGGTCGCGGCAATGCCGCTGATCTCCTGGATCGTGGTGCTGATGCCGCCGATGGCGGTGACGCAGTCGGACGTGGCCGCCTGGATTGAGGTGACTTGGCCGGCGATTTCCTCGGTCGCCTTCGCCGTCTGTCCGGCCAGCTCCTTGACCTCGGCGGCCACGACGGCGAAGCCGCGGCCGGCTTCCCCGGCGCGCGCCGCCTCGATCGTGGCGTTGAGCGCCAGCAGGTTGGTCTGGCTCGCGATTGCATCGATCAGGCGCAGCACGTCGCCGNTCGCGATTGCATCGATCAGGCGCAGCACGTCGCCGATCTTCTCGGCGGCGGCAGCGAGGCTGCCGACCATCTCGGTGGTCTGCCGCGCCTTGATCACGGCGGCATCGGCGACCTTGCTCGAATGCGTCACCTGGCGGCCGATCTCGCTGACCGATGATGCGAGCTCCTCGGAGGCGGCCGCCACGGTCGACACGCCGCTGGATGCCTCCTCGGAGGCGGCGGCGGCCGCCGCGGCGCGTTGCGAGGTGCCGTTGACGCTGGCGGTGATCTCGTGGACGACGCGCTCCATGTCTGCGGTCGCCTTGGCCACGGTGGACACCACGCCCTTGACGTCGGCCTCGAACCGGTCGGCCATCTGCCGCTGCAGCGCCTGCTTCTCCTGCTCCGCGCGCTGCTGCGTCGCCTGCTGCGCCTCGCGCAATGCATTGGTTTCGATCATGTTGCGACGGAAGACGTCGACGGCCTGGGCCATGGTGCCGAGCTCGTCCTTGCGCTGCCCGCCAGGAATCGCGACCTCGGTGTCGCCGCTCGACAGCCGGTGCATGACGGCGGTGATTGCCACCAGCGGACGCGAGATGCCGCGCGCCACGAACAGTGCGACCATGACGGCGAGCAGCAGGATGACGATGGTTCCGATGATCAGCTGGTGCTGCGCGCCCGCCGCGGCGGCCTCATAGGCGGTGGTGTCCTTGATCAGTTCGAGCACGGCGATCGGATCGCCGGCATAGTTCCTGATCTGGCCGACATAGACCGCAGCCGGCCGGCCTGACAGGATCCCGTCCCGCTGCAGCGGGGTGCCCTTGAACACCGCGAGCACCTCCTCGGGCGTGGCGACGACGTCGTCGCCAAACGTCGAGGACAGCCGCTTCGGCTGGCCGTTGTCGATCCAATAGACGGCGAGATCGATGCCGAAGCGCTGCTTGGCGCGATCGACGAACTCCTTGCCGAAGGCCGCGCCGACATCGACGGTGGCGATGGCCTTGCCGTCGCGCATGATCGGCGTCATGCCGAAAATGCCGAGCGACACCCGGCTCTGCTCGACGCCGGCGATCTGCCGCCCGGTCTGGTTGGCCTGCACCACGGTCAGCCGCCGCTTGGAGGTGTCGTCACCGAACAATTTCGGCTCATGCACGCGATAGAAGTTGGTGGCGGGCGGCGCCCACACATTGACCAGCGGAATGCCCTGCGCCTTCAGCGAGGTCATCGCGCCGCCGAGCAGGGCGCCCAGCGCGTCGCGGTCGCCTTTGAGATAGGCGTCGGCAACGGGCGGTAGCGCGGCCAGGGTCGAGCTCACCGCGAGCGCAGCGCGGCCTTCGTAATCGATGCCGGCGGTCACACTGTCGAACTGCAGCTTGAGCTGCTGCTCCAGCGCCAGGCGGGTCAGAGCGCGCTGCTGGATGACGGAGAAGGTGCCGAGCACGGCACAGGCAATGGCCACGGTGAGCGACAGGGCAATGATAAGACGAGCGGAGATCGACCGAAGGCGGGACATTGGGGCATTCCTTGCTACGCCGCAAAGCGTCCCAAAATACCATTAAGGAACAGATACCGTAGATTTACGGGAACGCGTATTTGTCCCTCAAACTCGCGTAGATCGCCTCACAAGTCAGCATCCTTTGGATGACGCCAGACAACACTTCTTCTCATGATTGAGTTCGACGTCGGCCAACAGACCGGGATGACCGGGAGGTGTGCACTCGGACCGATGCGCAAAACTTGATCGAGACAGGCCGCCGGAGCAGCGTGCGCGGCGAAGCGGCGAGACGCGTTTGACCGGGGCTCCCGGCACCGCGCCGCGGCCTCGGCCTCAGCTATCGACCTTGAGCGCGGCGATGAAGGCTTCCTGCGGGATGTCGACCTTGCCGAACTGCCGCATCTTCTTCTTGCCTTCCTTCTGCTTCTCCAGAAGCTTCCGTTTGCGGGTGATGTCGCCGCCATAGCACTTCGCGGTGACGTCCTTGCGCAATGCGCGCACGGTCTCGCGCGCGATCACCTTGCCGCCGATCGCCGCCTGGATCGGGATCTGGAACATGTGCGGCGGGATCAGGTCCTTCATCTTCTCGACCATGGCACGGCCGCGGCCTTCCGCACGCGTCCGATGCACCAGCATCGACAGCGCATCGACCGGCTCGTTGTTGACGAGGATCTGCATCTTCACGAGGTCGGCCGGCTTGTAGTCGGTCAGGTGATAGTCGAACGAGGCATAGCCCTTGGACACGGATTTCAGCCGGTCGTAGAAGTCGAACACCACCTCGTTCAGCGGCAGGTCGTATTTGACCATCGCGCGAGAGCCGACATAGGTCAGCTCCTTCTGATTGCCGCGGCGGTCCTGGCACAGCTTGAGCACGCTGCCGAGATATTCGTCCGGCGTCAGGATCGTCGCCTCGATCCAGGGCTCCTGGATCTCGGCGATCTTGACCACGTCGGGCATGTCGACCGGGTTATGGATCTCGATCTCCTGACCGTCGGTCAGCTTCATCTTGTAGATGACGCTTGGCGCAGTGGCGATCAGGTTGAGGTCGAATTCGCGGGACAGGCGCTCCTGGATGATCTCCAGGTGCAGAAGGCCGAGGAAGCCGCAGCGGAAGCCGAAGCCGAGCGCGGCCGAGGTCTCCATCTCGAACGAGAAGCTGGCGTCGTTGAGCCTGAGCTTGCCCATCGCCGCGCGCAGCGTTTCGAAATCGTCGGCGTCGACCGGGAACAGGCCGCAGAACACCACCGGGATCGCCGGTTTGAAGCCCGGCAGCATCTCCGAGACCGGCTTGCGGTCGTCGGTGATGGTGTCGCCGACGCGGGTGTCGGCGACTTCCTTGATCGCCGCGGTGATGAAACCGACCTCGCCGGGACCGAGCTCGTCGACCTGCTGCATTTTCGGGGTGAAGAAGCCGACGCGCTCGACGTCATAGGCCGCGCCGGTGCCCATCATGCGGATGCGCTGGCCTTTCTTCATCACGCCGTCGACGATGCGCACCAGCACGACGACGCCGAGATAGACGTCGTACCAGCTGTCGACCAGGAGCGCCTTCAGGGTCGCCTCGCGGTCACCCTTCGGCGGCGGCAGCCGGGTGACGATGGCTTCCAGCACGTCGGGAATGCCGAGGCCGGTCTTGGCCGAGATCATGACGGCATCGGAGGCGTCGATGCCGATCACGTCCTCGATCTGCTGCTTGATCTTTTCCGGCTCGGCCGCGGGCAGATCGATCTTGTTGAGGACCGGGACGATCTCGTGATTGTTGTCGAGCGCCTGGTAGACGTTGGCGAGGGTCTGCGCCTCGACGCCCTGGCTGGCGTCGACCACCAGCAGCGAGCCTTCGCAGGCGGCCAGCGACCGCGACACTTCGTAGGCGAAGTCGACGTGGCCGGGCGTGTCCATCAGGTTGAAGATGTAATCCTTGCCGTCCTTGGCGCGGTACTGCAGGCGCACGGTCTGCGCCTTGATCGTGATGCCGCGCTCGCGCTCGATGTCCATCGAATCGAGCACCTGCTCCTTGCCGGCCATCTCGCGGTCCGACAGGCCGCCGGTCATCTGGATCAGGCGGTCGGCCAGCGTGGACTTTCCATGGTCGATATGGGCGACGATGGAGAAGTTGCGGATGTTGGGAATGGGGACGGTCGTCATGGGTCGCGCAGATAGCATCCCGAGCCCCCAACCAGCAACCATATTGCTGAATTTCCAGGGCCTTTCTTCACGCCAAGCTGATTCCCCGGGCGCCGAAAACAGGCTACCGAGGGCGGATGTCGAGTACCTCTCTTCCGCCTCTGACGGCGCGCCTGCGCGGCCGTTTCGGACCGCAGCGCCTCGCCGCCTGGCTGGTCGCGCGCGCCACCGCGCCGGCAACCTCGGTCTGGGTCGTGATCGGCTTCGCCGCCGTCCACGCCGTGCTGTGGACGGCGATCCTGACCAATCTGAAGGCGGCTCAGGACATCCATATGGACGTCGCCGAGGCCTATGCCTGGGGCAGCCGCTTCCTGCTGGGCTATGGCAAGCATCCGCCGCTGTCGGGCTGGATCGCGGGCCTGTGGTTCACGGTGTTTCCGGTCAAGGACTGGGCGACCTACGCGCTGGCGATGGCGATGGCCAGCAGCGGGCTGGTCGTCGTCTGGTTCGCAAGCCTGAAAGTGGTCGACCGGCGCCGGGCGTTCTTCGTCCTGGTGATGGTCGCACTGTACCCGATCTTCAATTTCAAGGGTTTCAAATACAATGCCGACCTGGTCCAGCTGCTGACCTTGCCCCTGGTGGTGCTGGCCTATCTCCATGCCTTCGAGAAGCGCAGCGTCGCCTCCGGTGTCTGGCTCGGTCTTGCCGGTGCGGCCGCGATGATGACCAAATACTGGGTGCTGACGATGATCGGCGCGATCGGGCTCGCGGCGCTGCTGCATCCGGACCGGTTGCGCTTTCTGGCTTCGCCCGCACCCTGGGTCGCCATCGCCACGATGCTGGTCGCGATGATTCCCCATCTGGTCTGGCTCTGGCAGGTCGATTTCGTCCCGCTCACCTATGCCGGCGACGTCTATTCACTGTCGGATCGCGGTCGCGCCGCCGGGCTGGTGCTCGGCTATGTCGGTCACAATGCGGCATTGCTGGCCTTGCCGATCGCGCTGGCCGCGGCGGTGCTCGCTTGGCCGCCGCGCTTCGCGTTCCACAATTGGCGGCGTGGTCCTCATCCCGGCGTGAATGTGAGCCAGGCGATCAATGTCTGGCTGGTGCAGGCGATCGTTGCCATCGGGCCGCCGCTCGGCGGCCTCGCCTTTACGATCTACATGAAAACCGATTGGGGCATCTCGCTGTTCTTCCTGGTGCCGCTGGCCCTGGTCGCGATCCCCGCGCTGCGGCTGCGAGCGGTCATGCTGCCGCGGCTCACCGCCGTCTGGCTGGTGCTCTCGCTGCTCACCTTGTTCGCCTCGCCCTGGATTGCCCAGCGCGAGATGGCCGCCAATCCGAATGGCGCCACCGGCTACGGGGCCCGTTCGGAGCTGGCGCGGGAGCTGACCAAGGCCTGGCATGCCCGGTTCGGCTCGCCCTGGCCGCTGGTGGCCGGCTTTTCCGAGATGAACACGCCGATGACCTTCTACAGCCCGGACCACCCGCGGCCGTTCACGGTGCCCTACACGGCGGAGGAAACCTGGAGTTCCGGCCTGAGCACGCTGGACGACCTCAAGCGCGAGGGGTTCATCGGCATCTGCGACACCACCGACAACCGGATCGCGGCCTGCGACGCATGGATGGCCAAGGAGGCGCCCAAGGCCGAGTCCCTGGTCATGACGACCCAGCGCTTCTTCCACGGCCAAGCGGGCCCTGCAATCGTTTGGAAGGTGTATATTCAGGCGCCGGCACGGTAGCTTCAGTGATGTGATCGAAGCTTGCCCCGAACGCGCTAGTGCCCGCACCTTTGGCGCGGTGCGGACCGGACTGACGAGCTTCGGTTTCTCACACGCCTTCTTCGTGGAACTTGTCGTTCACCAGGTCGGTGATTGCCTGCAGCGCGGCCTCCGCCTCGGGGCCTGTCGCCGAGACCAGGATCTTGGTCCCGGGCGCCGCCGCCAGCATCATCAGGCCCATGATCGAGCGGCCACCGACAGTCTCGCCGCCGCGCGTGACCCAGACCTCGGCCTGGAAGCGCTCGACGGTCTGGACGAACTTCGCTGAGGCCCGCGCATGCAGGCCGCGTTTGTTGGTGATCAGGAGCTCCCGCGACAAAGCGCCAGCGGGCACGGCCGGCCCGGCGATATTGTCCTGCGGCGCGTCCTCGTCGCTCATTTGCCGGCAAGCACCCGGCTGGCGATGGTCACATATTTCCGCCCGGCCTCCTGGGCCATGGCGATCGCGTCGGGCAGCGAGCGTTCCTCCCGCACCTTGGCCAGCTTGACCAGCATGGGCAGGTTGATGCCCGCGAGCACTTCGACCTTAGGCCGGCTCATGCAGGAGATCGCGAGGTTCGACGGCGTGCCGCCGAACATATCGGTGAGGATGGCGACGCCGTCGCCGGTATCCACGCGGTTCACGGCTTCGATGATGTCGCTGCGACAGAGATCAGAATCATCGTCGGCGCCAATCGTGACCGCTTCGATTTGTTTTTGAGGACCCATCACGTGTTCGAGCGCCGCTCGGAACTCGTCGGCGAGGCGCCCATGGGTCACCAGTACCAGGCCAATCATCGGTTACTCCTCGCGGGCGCCTTGGGTGCACCGCACGAACGCGCCACTTTGACCATCCGGAGCCCCCGCGCAAGAGGGCATGTTCGCGATTCTCCCGGAGACAGGCATAGCGGCGGGGAGGTTGGCGACGGTCTATCGGGTCGCGATAGTGGGGCTGATATGGTTACCAATTCGCTTCACACAATTGGCCGAAAGATTACCGGGTCATGAACTCTCGGTCGTGAGGAGAGCAGCTACAACCAGCGGGAGGGGTGAATGCCCCGCCCCTACGGGAATTCGCGGCAATTCAATACCGTTTTCGTGCAGAAGCAGGGCAGATCGCGGTGGAAGCCGCTCCGCGTCCTCTGCCATCAGATCGACGACAAGGCCGATCCGCGCCTCGGACACGAAGTCGCAGCGGCGGATCCCGAGCCCGCGAATCTCGATCAGCCCGGCCAAAGCTGGGGCCGGGTGAACCCACATTTCTCCGTCACGTGTGGCGAGATGAACACGGTCGTCCCCGACCAGGACAGCCGGCGGGATTTGTCCGGTGCGACCGGCCAGAATCAAATCGAACGCCAGACGGGACTTGCCGGACCCTGAGGGACCCCTGATCAGCACCGCGCTTTCGCCGATCTTGACGGCGGACGCGTGGACCGTGGCCGGGGTGAGGGTCACGACGCCGGCAGTCGGACGATGAAGCGGGCACCGGCCACGGTCGGATTGCCGTCGGCATCCACCGGGCCAGGGCGGTTCTCGGCCCAGATCCGTCCGCCATGGGCGTCGATGATCTGCTTGGAGATCGAGAGCCCGAGGCCGGAATTCTGGCCGAAGCCCTGATGCGGCCGGTCGGTGTAGAAGCGCTCGAAGATGCGCTGCAGGGCATCCTCGCGAATGCCGGGTCCGTCATCGTCGACCAGGATCTCGATTTCGGAGCGCACCCGCCGGCAGGTGATGCGCACCTTGCCGCCTGCGGTCGAAAACGACTGCGCATTCGACAGCAGGTTGGAGATCACCTGTCCGAGCCGCGAATCATGCCCGGGCACCGAGAAGGTGTCATTGGTGCCGCGGCCTTCGAACCGAACCTCGACGGCCACATCGGTGCCGAGCTTGGTCTCGTTGGCGACCGAGGTCAGCGTCGTCAGCAGCCGGCGCAGATCGACCAGGGTCATATCCTGGCGCTGCAACTCGGCATCCAGGCGGCTGGCGTCCGAGATGTCGGAGATCAGCCGATCGAGCCGCTTGACGTCGTGCTCGATGACGGCGAGCAGCCGGCCCCGGCTGTTGTCGTTGCGCGCCAGCGGCAGCGTCTCCACGGCCGAGCGCAACGAAGTCAGCGGGTTCTTGAGCTCGTGAGCGACGTCGGCGGCGAACATCTCGATCGCCTCGATGCGGTTGTAGAGCGCATCGGTCATGTCGCGCAGCGCCCCGGACAGATGGCCGATCTCGTCGCGGCGGCGGGTGAAATCGGGAATTTCGACGCGGGTCTTGATGCGGCGCCGGACCCGTTCGGCGCTGTCGGCCAGCCGCCGCACGGGGCCGGCAATGGTGCTGGCGAGCAGCAGCGACAGCACGATCATGACCGCGGAGGCGACGCCGCCGACCTTGAGGATCGCGAGGCGCTCGGCGGTGACCATCTGGTCGATGTCGTCGCCCTGGGTGGACAGCATCAGCGCGCCATGGATGGTGCGCGAGCGCTGCACCGAGACGGCGACCGAGACGATCACCTCGCCCCGCGAATTGACCCGCACCATGCTGCGCTTCTGCCCCTTCAGCGCATCCGCCACTTCCTCGTAGCCATTGCCGTTCTCGGGGCCGTATTCGCGATACAGCGGCAGGTCGCCGCGATTGAGCCAGGTGCGCACCGAGATCAAGGCGCGCTCGACCAGGCCGGGCTTTTCGCTCGACGGCGGCGGCAGGTCGAAGCGCAGCACGTTCTCGAGATTGCGGCTGTCGAGCAGCAGGCCGCCATTGGGGTCGTAAATGCGTGCGCGCGTCTTGGTCGGCGAAATCAGCGTGCGCAGCACCGGCGCGACGCGCTCGGGATTGATCGGGAAATCGAGCGGCGAATACTCCTCGGGGGCGCCGTAGCTCTCGCCGGGCTTGAGGTCGAGCAGGCGCTCGGGATCGATGGTGATCGTATTGGTCTGCACCGTCGCGGAGGCTGCGATCGCGCCGGCGATGATCTCGGCCTGGACCAGCAGGCTCTGGGCCCGCGCGTCGATCAGGCCAGCACGGAACTGCGACAGATACAGAATGCTCGCCACCAGCGCGAGCAGGCCGGCAATGTTGAGCGAGACGATGCGGCGGGTGAGGCTGGAAAACGACAGCGCGAACAGGAACTGCCCGGCGCGGCGCAGCCAGCTGGCCGGTCGCTGCCAGCCGGAGACCTGCGGCGTCTCGTCGGCCGCGCCTTCGGCGACGTCCGACACGATGGACGGCGGGGCGGCGTCAGCGTTCTGGCCAGGGTCAGGATGCGTTCGATCGAGCAATGTGAGCGCTCCGACTCCAAAGTTCGCGACGGAAGTTCGCAAAGCATCTGCCACGGGCTCCCTTGCGACCTTCGGTGGCAAAGGAACACTCGAAATCCATCAATTTCGGCGAAACGCTTCCGGCCGTTCCGGCGGCAATGGCGCCGGAAAACGGATCGAAATCGGCTTCACTCAAACCCGATACCCAGCCCATCGTGCTTGCACTGGCGCCGGTCGCAATATCTTAAACCATCACGTTGGCGGCGTCAGCGAAGAAGTGTCCTGACGCCGCAGACCGGCGGCCTCAGGTTTCCTTGAAGCGATAGCCGACGCCGTAGAGGGTCTCGATCATCTCGAACTCCTCGTCGACCATCTTGAACTTCTTGCGCAGCCGCTTGATGTGGCTGTCGATGGTGCGGTCGTCGACATAGACCTGGTCGTCATAGGCCGCGTCCATCAGGGCGTTGCGGCTCTTGACGACGCCCGGACGCTGCGCCAGCGCCTGCAGGATCAGGAACTCGGTCACGGTCAGCGTGACCGGCTCGTTCTTCCAGGTGCAGGTGTGCCGCTCCGGATCCATGCGCAACAGGCCGCGATCGAGCGCCTTGGCGTCGTTCTCCTTCGGCAGGGCCGTCGGATCCTTCGGCTGCGAGCGCCGCAGCACCGCCTTGACCCGCTCAACCAGGAGTCGCTGTGAGAACGGTTTGCGGATGAAGTCGTCGGCGCCCATCTTGAGGCCGAACAGCTCGTCGATCTCCTCGTCCTTGGAGGTGAGGAAGATCACCGGCAGGTCGGATTTCTGCCGCAGCCGCCGCAACGTCTCCATGCCGTCCATGCGGGGCATCTTGATGTCAAGGATGGCAAGGTCGGGCTGGCTGGTCCGGAAGCCGTCGAGCGCCGACGCACCATCGGTGTACGTCATGATGCGATAGCCTTCGGCCTCGAGCGCGATGGAGACTGATGTCAGAATGTTGCGGTCGTCATCGACCAAGGCGATTGTGGGCATGAGCCTGCTTTCAGAGTCTGGTTAGCCGAGACAGCGAAGAATCCAGCTAAGGGCCGCATATATGGGCTTCGAACATGGTCAACGAGCAATGCAAGCTAGGCTGAAGTGTGACCGAGTTCCACAAATAGCATGGCAAAGTTTTGTGCCCAGCCCTTGTTTGTGGCCCGTTTAGCCGAAAAAAGGCCTTCATTGCAACCGGATGAACGAGGGAAAGACGATGCAGCCGAGCTTTAACCCTAACCTCGTGACGCATTCTTTGCTACGGCGAAGCCGGCAGGGCGCGCTCGCGACGCTCATGATGGGCTCAGGCGATCCCTATTGCTCGCTGGTGAACGTCGCCACCGCGCCTGACGGTGCCCCGGTCATCCTGATCTCGCGCCTGGCCGTGCACACGAAGAATGTTCTGACTGATTCTCGCGTGTCGCTGATGCTGGATGAGCGCGCGCCTGGCGATCCTCTCGAAGGGGCGCGAATCATGCTGTCCGGAAAAGCCGAACAGGCGACTGCGGAGAATCGCGAGATGCTGCGGCGTCGGTATCTCAATGCGCATCCTTCCGCAGCAGATTACGCAGATTTCGCTGATTTCTCGTTCTTCGTCATTCGTCCGTCGGGCACGCATCTGGTCGCCGGCTTCGGCCGCATCGTCGATTTGAAGCCTGAGCAGTTCCTGACTGACATATCCGATGCAGCCGAACTACTTGCGGCGGAGCAGGGTGCGGTCGATCACATGAATGAGGATCATCGCGAGGCTCTCGGTCTCTATGCGACAAGGCTGCTTGGCGCCGACGCGGCCGAGTGGCGCTGCAGTGGCTGTGATCCTGATGGGCTCGACCTGATGGCGGCGGGCCGGACGTTGCGGCTGCAGTTTCCGGAGCGGGTCACCTCGCCGGGAGGCCTGCGCAAGATGCTCGTTCGACTCGCCGACGAGGCGCGGGCGAAGGTGTGAGATGTCCTCGTTGTAGCGTCAGCGACGAACCGCTTTGCGGTTCCACGCCAGCCTGAGCGACGCCGCGGGTCGGGAGGCTTGCGTAGGCCTCCCTAAAGAGCGGCGGCCTCAGGACCGCAGCAACGGGCTCGCAGGGCACTTTGGGCGGCCGCCCAGACCGGCCGTCATGCGCAGATCTGGACGCCATCCTTGCGGTTGCCTCGCAGTCGCTCCCGCCAAATCGGCACCTGTGTGGCGCCGTTCGCCGCCAGGGCATGTGCTGCCTGCCCCCCCCCGCACATCGGTCGCGGGAAGGCATTTTGCCGCGCGGGGAGGCGGCCGGGTCTAATCGATGGACAGTCTTCGCTCGCTCACGCAAATGCTTCGCTTCGGGGCCGATCTGCGCCGCGCACGAAAGCGAAGTGCGCGATCGACTGCTGCGTCGCAGCATGATCGTCAAGTGTGCGCGACGCTGCCGACGGAATATGCATCACACGGCAAATGATGAGCTACGCCAATCAGCTCGGCGCAATAACCAATTCGTTCGGATCGTCTTGGCAAGACCGGCGTTGATCAGTATTAGGTCGGCGACCGCGCTTTGGTAAGGCGATGTAAACGGTAAGGTCACCGCGCACTGCGCCACGAATTTCGCGCGCAACAGCTGCGGGCTCTCAGGAGGGATTTTCGTGCAAGAGACGGGTATTCGCAACGGCGCCTTCGGTGCCGACAAATTCGGCTTAAAGAATCTCAAGCAGGTGCATTGGAATCTCGGCGCTCCCCAGCTCTATCAATATTCGCTGGCGGCTGGAGAGGCCGTGTTGTCTGCGAACGGGGCGCTGTGCGCGGATACTGGCGAATTCACTGGCCGCAGTCCGAAGGACAAGTTCACCGTGCGCGACGCCTCCACCGAGAAGATGTGGTGGGCCGGCAATCAGTCGATCACGGCGGAGCAGTTCGAAGCGCTGTACCAGGACTTCCTCAAACACGCCGAGGGCAAGACCCTGTTCGCGCAGGATCTCTATGGTGGCGCCGATCCGACCTTCCGCATCAAGACGCGCGTCTTCACCGAGCTCGCCTGGCACTCGCTGTTCATCCGTACGCTTCTGATCCGCCCGGAGAAGATCGAGCTCGACACGTTCGTGCCGGAGCTCACAATCATCGACATGCCGAGCTTCCGTGCCGATCCGAAGCGTCATGGCGTGCGCTCGCAGAACGTTGTCGCGATCGATTTCGCCCGCAAGATCGTCCTGATCGGCGGCTCCTACTACGCCGGTGAGATGAAGAAGAGCGTGTTCACGACGCTCAACTACTATCTGCCCGAGCGCGGCGTGATGCCGATGCATTGCTCGGCCAATGTCGGGCCGAAGGGTGATACGGCCATCTTCTTCGGCCTGTCCGGCACCGGCAAGACCACGCTGTCGGCCGACCCGAACCGCACGCTAATCGGCGACGACGAGCATGGCTGGGGTCCGTCCGGCGTGTTCAACTTCGAGGGCGGCTGCTACGCCAAGTGCATCAAGCTGTCGCAGGAGGCCGAGCCGCAGATCTTCGCCGCGTCGAACCGCTTCGGCGCGGTGCTGGAGAACGTCGTTCTCGACGAGGACAGCCGTGTTCCGGATTTCGACGACGGCTCCAAGACCGAGAACACGCGCTCGGCCTATCCGCTCGACTACATCCCCAACGCCTCGCGCACCGGCCGCGCGCCGCATCCGAAGAATGTCGTGATGCTCGCCGCGGATGCCTTCGGCGTGCTGCCGCCGATCGCGAAATTGTCGCCTGCGCAGGCGATGTATCACTTCCTGTCCGGCTACACGGCGAAGGTCGCCGGCACCGAGCGCGGCCTCGGCAATGAGCCGCAGCCCGAGTTCTCGACCTGCTTCGGTTCGCCGTTCCTGCCGCTTGATCCCTCGGTCTACGGCAACATGCTGCGGCAGCTGATCGCCGAGCACAATGTCGATTGCTGGCTGGTCAATACCGGCTGGACCGGCGGCAAATATGGCACCGGCTCGCGCATGCCGATCAAGGTCACGCGCGCACTGCTGACCGCGGCGCTCGACGGCTCCCTGCGCAACGTCGAGTTCCGGACCGACAAATATTTCGGCTTCGCGGTGCCGACCGCGCTGCCAGGCGTCCCGAGCGAGATCCTCGATCCGGTCAACACCTGGGCCGACAAGGCCGAGTTCGATAAGACCGCCCGCGCCCTGGTCGGCATGTTCCAGAAGAACTTCGCCAAGTTCGAGGCCCAGGTCGACGCTGACGTCCGCGCTGCGGCGCCCGACGTGAAGCTGGCGGCGGAGTAGGGCTGCTACGCACACGGGTCAGCCGCTTTGCGGCTGACCCCGAACCTGATCCAACGAGCTACGGCAGCCGAACGCGCTGCCGGAGTTTTTGTATGCGGCGTCGCTGGCGGTGTCGTGACCCGATGCCGGGCCATTGCAGAAGCTGCCGCAGCGAGCCAGGTCGTCATCACCCGCGAAATGTTCAGCCCGGGGACATAGCTTACACCTGTTCGGGGACAT